>JAYTOF010000160.1:0-4623 GCA_043747955.1 Chitinophagaceae bacterium | reverse complement strand
AGCGATAGGCCAGCCTGGGTTTCACAAACCTGTTGAAATTCTGCATCTGTAAATCCACGCTGCAGCTTCTTATAATATTGAAAGTATAAGAACCGCATTACATCATCTAATGATCTTTTGTTTTGAGTGGCATGCCGGATAGCAAGATCCAGTATCAGCCCGATAACGGGGCCTTTATCATAATACGAGATGGATTTGCCGGCATCATTCCCCTGTTTTCCAAAAGGGCCATCGCCCCATGTTTCGTAGCTGGCCTGTGTCAATGACTGGTACAGGCGCCCGGGGTTATTTTCAACAGCATTGATACTTTTTTCAAAGTTTTTAAACAGTGTCTGTTCATTGATCACCCCGGCACGTTTCGCTATCATGTATTCATAATAAACTGATAATCCCTCACTCACCCAAAGCAGGTTGGTCCTGTTTTCTTTTTCATAATCAAAAGGGCCAAGTTCCAGCGGCCTGATACGCTTTACATTATAGTGATGAAAATATTCATGCGCTAAAAAGATCATGGTCGTGTTCATGCCGGATTCAGTATTTAATCCTTTGCCATCAAAACTAACTGTAGTGTTATTCAGATGTTCTATTCCGCCCCGACCCGGGCCAATGCCAATAAAAGTGTACTGTTTGTAGTGGATATCACCAATAACTGCCACTGCCGCAGTTACGATCTTTTGCAAATTATTCATGAATTGTACCCTGTCAAACTCGCCCATTTTATAACCAATAAAACGATGTACTATCCCGTTTACTTTGAAAGAGGGGAGTTCTTCCAGGTTGCCAACCAATAATGGACAGTCATATAAAATATCAAAATCGGGCGCACTAAATTCATTTAACTTACCGGCCACAGGTTCTAATCCTGTTGCAATTTTGTTCCATTGTTTGTTACTGTTGATCTTTACGGAGATGGGATTCTTTATAAATCCTTCTACATACATGAACATGCCGGCAGGTACAATATATGCATGGGTACTGTCAATAAAACTTGTTGCAACAAATTGCCGCTCAGTTTTAATATCATAACTTAAAGTAAATGCACTTTTTTTTGAAATGGAGATCTGCCAGGTATTATCATTGATCATTTTTACCGGAATACTTTTGCCTGTTTTATCTTTTGCTGAAAAATTTTCAACTGCTTTGGCATAATTCATAAGCTGGTAATAACCGGGCATCCATTTTGGCATTTTAATATCGATGGTTTCTTTTACCCAGCCGCTGCTGTTAAGCTCTACATGAAAATAATGTGTGACGGGATCGGGCATAGAAACGGTGTATTGAAAAACCGGCTTTGTGGTTTGTGCAACCACCTTAATTTTAACTGATGACAATACAGTGACCGGGAACAGGAAAAAAATAAGCAGTTTTATTTGTTTTAGCAGGAAAAAGTGTTTCATAAAATTTATTTTTAATGGGCCGTACTTCAGGCAATACTGCAGTATTGTGATTTATTTTTTGTCGGTGTAAAAAACATTGCATCTTATTTAAAATCAGTTGACTCCTGGTATGGAGCGCTTCATTATACAGTTTTTAAGGTGATTTCATAATTAAACTTACACCTTTATATAAATTTTCTTCTTATCCAGCACCCAGGCTAAAAACCACATCATACCAATAAAATAAAGTGCATACATAAATGAACCAATCCGGGGGTCGGATGGTAAAACAGGTTTGCAAATATTTTCATAAAACCAACTTAATGGATTAAGGTATTTTGCTTTGCCTGCTTCATTTACCCCATTACCTATGCGTATCAGCCAGAGTGTTTTTGGTATCAGGGCACTCATGGCAAAAATGAAGAGTGCATTTTTGCCAAACACATCAAAGAAACGGCTCCACCAGCCTTTACCGTTTTTAAAGTCGAGCAAATAGATCATCACTGATAAAATTAATAAGGCAAGCCCTGTTGTATAAATGGTATAACTGCTGGTCCATATTTTTTTGTTGAGCGGAAAAACCATGTCCCAGCAAAAGCCTGCAAACACCAGTACACAGCCAGCAACAAATAAGCCAGTAAGCATTTCGGGTGTTTTACCTTTTTGTATAATATAATTACCAACTAAATAGCCCAGTATCACCTGCACAATGGCAGCAAGGCTGTTCATCAATCCTTCGGGGTCAAAGGCAACGCCCTCGCCATAGTACATATGTTTTTCTCCAAGCAAAGCTTTGTCTATATTGGTACCAAACCAACCGGTTAAACTAAACGGATCAGCAGGGTTTGCTGCCACACATAAAAACCAATAGGTTAATAAAATAAACATGCCGGCTACAAAGGCGCCCCTTACTTTAAAAAAATGAACAATTACCGATGCAAAAAAATAACAGAGGGCAATACGTTGCAATACGCCAAAAATGCGGAGGTTCTCAAATGGTTTGGAAACAAAATTTCCGGCATCATTATATTTTACAAAAGGAAACCAATTTAGGAAAACGCCAATAAAGAAAATGAGCAGTGTTCGTTTAATTATTTTTTTCCAGAAAGTGCTTTCACCGGCAGCGTCAAGCCTGGGCATAACAAAAGCCATAGCATTACCCACGGCAAATAAAAAAAACGGGAAAACCAGGTCGGTTGGTGTAACACCATGCCAGGCTGCATGCTCCAGCGGCGGAAAAATATGCCCCCAGCTACCGGGGTTATTTACCAAGATCATTAAAGCAACTGTGGCACCACGAAAAACATCAAGGGAATAAAAGCGTTCTTTCATACAGCAGTTTTGACAAAATGAAAGAGAAAGTTACTCAAATTCTTTCACTAAGCTCAAGCCAGCGCATTTCTTTTTCATCAAGCAATTGTACAATGCTGTTGATCCGTTCGGCCGATTTTTGTAATTCATCATAAGCCATGTTTCCGTTGTTCATTTTTTCTTCAAGTTCAACTTTTTCTTTTTGCAGTCCGGATATTTCTTTTTCTATTGTTTCAAACTCATGCTTTTCTTTAAATGAAAATTTTGACTTGTTGATCTGAACAGTATTATTATCAACTTTTATTTTTGCAGGTTGGTCATTGTCTGTTGCCTGTTGCCTATTGTCAATTGCTTCTTTTTCTTTCCATTCTCTGTACAATGTATAATTACCCGGAAAATCCTTGATCACCCCATCGCCCTCAAAAGCAAATAAGTGATCTACCATGCGGTCCATAAAATAACGGTCGTGACTTACAATTAAAATACATCCCGGGAAATCAAGCAGGAATTCCTCCAGTGTTCTTAAGGTTTGCAGGTCAAGGTCGTTGGTAGGTTCATCCAGTATTAAAAAATTGGGATTGAGAAAAAGGATGCTTAATAAATGTAACCTTCGTTTTTCGCCACCGCTTAATTTACTGAGTGGCGTGTATTGCTGTTCGGACGAAAAACCGAATTTCTCCATAAACTGTGTGGCCGATATTTTACCACCATCAGCCAAAGGAAAAAATTCAGCAAAATCCTTTACATATTCAATGGCACGTTTGTCTTCCTTGTATTGCAAACCTTCTTGGTTAAAATTGCCAAATACAACCGTATCGCCATGATTCACTTTTCCACTGTCGGGCTTTTCCTGCTGTAAGGCTATTTTTAAAAATGTTGATTTGCCTATTCCGTTCTTGCCCACAATACCAATACGTTCTCCTCTTTTAAATGTATAATCAAATCCTTTGAGGATTACTTTATCGCCATAATGCTTATTTATTTTTTTCATTTCCAACACCTTGCCACCAAGCCTGGTCATCTTCACCTGTAAACTTACATCCAGTTCTTCTTTTCGCTGGCTCACCCTTTCTTCAATATCTGTAAATGCATCCTGTCTCGATTTTGATTTGGTGGTCCTGGCCTTGGGTTGCTTACGCATCCACTCGAGCTCCTTACGGAAAATATTTTTATCTTTTTGCATTTCACTGGCCTGTACTTCCTGGCGCAGACTTTTTTGTTCTAAAAAATAATCATAGTCACCTTTGTACACATAAATTTTTTCATCTTCCATTTCCAGTATCTCATTGCAAACGGCATCTAAAAAATAACGGTCATGTGTTACGCAAAGCAGGGTTACTTTTTGAGCGGATAAATAATCCTCCAGCCACTCGATCATTGCTACATCCAGGTGGTTGGTGGGTTCATCCAGTATCAATAAGCATTTTCCTTCATGCAGCTGGGCCTCTATCAGCGCCTGGGCAAGGGCAACCCTTTTTCGCTGGCCGCCACTCAGGTTTTTAACCGACTCATTCAGGTGATGCAGGTTTAGTTTTCCGAGTATCTGTTTTAGTTCACTTTCAAAATTCCAGGCATTCAGTTCATCTACCCTGGCCATCAGGTCGGTAAGTTTTTCTATATTATCTTCTTCCTGCTCCAGGCACATTTCATATTCTTTTACCACTTTTACAACCGGGTTATCCATCCGCAAAACATTATCCCAGATGCTTTTCATTTCTTCAAAATGGGTATCCTGTTGCAGCATCACCACTTTTATATCTTTATGCACCCAATAGGTACCGCTGTCTGCGGTATCAAGCCCGGCAATTATTTTTAATAAGGTAGATTTACCGCTGCCATTCCGGGCCACCAGCGCAATCTTATCGCCTTCTTCCACATAAAAAGAGATATTCTTAAAAAGGGTTCTTATGCCAAACGATTTGGCTAAATTTTCTAT
>JAYTOF010000159.1:0-63038 GCA_043747955.1 Chitinophagaceae bacterium | reverse complement strand
TGCATCGGGCCTTGTTGGGTTGATGGCTGTATAAGTAAGGTTTTGCTCTGTTATGCTCTTATTGCAGGATGCTGTAAAAAGAACACAGCTGATTAACAGTGTATATAAAAATATCTTTTTCATAATTATTTAGTTTACCCCTAATTCCCCTGAAGTGGACTTTGCAGCGTTTTTAAATCACTTGTATTTTATTATTTTTACAAGGTTTTATTTTGTTTTTTTAGTTTCTTTTTTCTTTTTAGTAAAATCAAGAATGTAAAATATACCGGCACTATAGCCGGTACTTTGTCCAACATTTCTGCCGGCAATAGCTGTATTGCCATCTGCAACAAAAGAAAGACCATTCACAAAATCGGTATCGTATTTTACATGAAGGCCCAGTGTGGTTGCATTCATTTTATTACTTACAAAGGGCATATTGTTTTTAATGATATCAAAACCGCCCAGGGTTGTCCACTTATCAAGAATGGCTTCAAATATCCAGGTGCTGCTGCGATAACCTGCCCTGAAATTAAATTGAGAAGCATCCGGCATTTTTACTTCATTGGTATAATGCAATTCGGTTGTATAATACGTATTTCTGTCCAAAGTTACATTTGATCGGTACACATAACTGCCCGAAATGGTAGCAAATAAGTTGTTTCGCTGATAATCTACCATCAACCGTAACAAACTGTTCTTGCTATGTAATCCAATGGAGAGTGGCAAGAGGTCGGGCGTGTAATTTGAAACAGGAAAAGCATAACCTGCTGTTAGAAATGTTTTTACATGCCCCTTTCCTATATGTTTATCCCAGGCCTGCCATTTGATAAATAAAGAGAGGTCTTGTAAGCCTTTCTGGCCCGCCAATTGCCCGGCACTTGCTTTTGTTTTAATATAGGGCAAGCCAAAAAGCACATTCAATTTTCCGGTAATACCATAATTACCCATGAGCATGGCGTGAGTAGCACTCACCCTGCCCAGGTTGGCATTATCTCTTTTCGTTGTTCCCTCCCAATAATTTTTCCAGCTACTTTTACCGGCTGTCAGGCCCACACAGAAATAGTTTTTTTCCATCATCAGTCCGTCCAGATCCGTTTGTGCAGCTGTATTATAAAAAATCGTAAGCAGTATTACAATAAAATTTATTTTTCGCATACTTTTTAATTTTAAATGCTGAATGAATTATTGAAACATTTGTTTCTTTTAATTCCTTTATTTATTTTTTCTAAGTTTAAGTTTCTGAATAATGAACTCACCTACTTTTTTCCCATATTCTGTGCTTACCAGGCATGAATTATGAAAGTGGATACCACCGTAAAAACGGGCCCAGTTATTTTCGATGGCTGCATTTCTGAAAGAAGTAAATGACCTGCTTTTAATGCCAAACTCCAGTTCACTGGTATCGGTATACACAAAATTATCGCCAAATACATAGGTTAATGCTTCGGCATTTGCAGACGAAACAGTTGAATGTCCACAGGTATATTCAGGGAAAGGAGGTGTTTGCAAAAAAGGCGTCCAGTTCTGGTCAACATATTTATTGATCACTGTTTCGGGCCTGGCATAATTACTCCGGTATTTTTCATCCCAGCAATGTATAAAGGCATCAAATTGAGAAATGGCTGTAATGCCATACGCAAAAACTGTTCCGGCAAAATCATAGTTTGCTTTTTTTGCAGCAATGCCTACAATGCTCATCCAGTGGCCGGGAGGTGAAAACTTTTTTGTACCAAACATCATGTGCCCGCTTACATTCAGTTTAAACGGATTGTCGTCCCAGAATTCAGCTATGTGTTTTTGTTCATCCGTTAAACTATCTACCGCATTTTTAACCTTCATTACCTCTTTGTAATAGACACTGTTTTTTTCGGTCATATTAAAAACCGGAGGCCTGGGTGTAATAAATTGCGATGCACTGTCCATTACCATTGCCCTGATCGTATTCCAATGAGGTTCCATGGCAGAGGTATATGCAGGTGGTGTGGGCACCCATCTGCCCGGTGTATCAATTACATTGTACCTGGGAAAAGTTCTTGACTGCAGGTAATTATCTTTTTTACTCCATCTTAATATTACAGCTGATACGGTGTCTGCAAATGCAATACTGTTTTTAAAAACTTCAGCTGTCATTCCGTGTTCCTTTGCCAGGTTTTTAATACTGTCAGTATATTCATGCATACTGCCCTCGGGAAATGTAACGGCTTCGCCCAGTTTTGAATAAGCAATGATAGCTGCCAGTTCAAAATCAATTTTTTTGCCTGGTTCGGGTTTAGGAAGATCTGACAGGCCGTGAAGTTGTCCGGCCAATGAAAAATATTTATCTGAATTTCCTGCTGCCATAACTTCATAAGCTGCTATGCTGGCATAGGCATAATTGCGGGATGCGACTATCGGGCTGAAATTATTGCCCATCACCACCTGGTTCAATTCATGTACAGTATTTGAAAATAACATCGGATCATGAATAATTTTTTCATAATCTTTTTTTGTATTGCAGGCCGATAATATACAGGCTGCTGCAATAGTAATGAGTACTATTCGCATAAAAATAATTTGTGCTTTATTAAAATGTATAAAAAAGTATGGAATACAAGTTAACAGCGTGGTGGCTGAAGGGGCATTTTTAAAAGGGCTTCCTGTACAGGTGTTGAGAATTCAGGAAATTGTGACTCGATTAATATGGAGTGATGCGTAATTAAATAAGATTGGTTCTTATCATCATAATCATTGTTGAAGTTCTGGTTATTTGAAGATTTATTTTTTTTGCCATGATGCTCCATGTCCTGGTTACTGTTCGATTTTGCCAGGTAATTTACAGTGTTTTTTATTTGCTGCCCGTCGGTGTTTGGAATACATTTTAATACCAACATATCCTGTTCAACCTTCTTTTTTACATACGTATATAAAACTCCATCCACCGTTATTTCACCATAATGTCTCTCAAATGCTGTCATTCTGTTTTGGTACGGCATGTTAAGCGGGACCCGTAATTCAATTAGACTGGCATCAGCATATTCACCGGCATCTAACCGGGCATCCAGTTTTTCTGTAGCCCTGTCATCCAGTATGGAAAAAACAAAACGATAACCCGCCATGTTGAACAACATGATCAATAATAGAAATATGGTACCCGTTTTTTTCACAAATTATTTGGCAATATACGTTTTTTTCTGAGGCCCAACACCTGTAATGGTTAAGCTTTTCCATTGTTTTGGCAAAACCGGTTTTATTTGTATAATACCTGTTGAAGTGATATCCAGCCCTCCAAAGCCCATCAATACACTTTGAATAACCCCGCCGGCACCTGTTGCAAAGTATGGATTGGTACCCCCTTTTGTTTCGGCAATAACCCTAAAAGGCGGATTCAGGTTGGGAGTATAAGCATCTTTAAACCAATGAAATGCTTTGTCACTTTCTCCAAGCCTTGCATATAACAATGAAAATATTGCCTGGGTCATGGCCGGTGTTCCTTCGTTGGGTATCCGGGTTTCATAAAAAGCCAGGTCCTTTTTAATTTGCAAAGGATCAGTAATTTGTTTTAAAGGATAAGAAAGTAAATTAACATCGGCCTGTTTAATGCCTTCGCCATTGTAAGTAGCATGTTCCCTGGTAACGCCATCTGCCCCGTCCGATTGTCCGGGCCGGGCAGGCATTTTTAAAATGGGAATATTATTTGCCACCAGCATCCAGTCGGCATCGGGTATAATGCCTAAAATTTTTGCAGCTTCTGTTGCATTCTGCAAATTGCTTTTTGCCACGGCATTGGTAAATGCATTGTTGTTTACATTCTCAGCCCACTCATCAGCGGCCACTACATTATTAATATCGTATTGGCCGGTACCTTTACGTTCTACACGGCTTGCCCAAAAATCGGCGGTAGCGCTTAATATGGGCCAGCCTTTTTCCCTGAGCCAAAGTTTATCCTGTGTAACACAATAATAATTCCATGCTGCAAAAGCAACACAGCCGGTAATGTGATGTTCAAAGGGGCCACTTAAAGCCCAAACGGGCGTTTCTTCAACACCGGTCTCTGCACTCTCCCAGGGAAACATGGCTCCCTTATACCCTTTACTGAATGCATTTTTCTTTGCCGCATCCAGCCGCTGAAAGCGGTATTCCATCATGCTTTTTGCCATCTCGGGTTGAAGTACCAAAATAGAAGGGAACATCCACAATTCGGTATCCCAAAAAACATGACCATTGTAACCCAGACCGCTTAATCCCATGGGCGAAGGCGATAAAGCGGTTCCTTCTCTTGCAAATGAATAAAGATGATACAGCATGCTGTGCACATCCTGCTGGCTTTGATCATCGCCTTCAATCACAATATCACTCTTCCACAATTCATCCCAGGCTTTGGTATGAAAGCTGATCAATCTTTCTCTTCCTTCCAGTTTTGCAAAGATGGTTGCTCGTTCTGCTTCATTCAATGGATCGGGATGATGTGCCGAAGTGATAGAAGATCCAACAATGGAATAACGATACGTTTCACCCGCTTTTATTTTTTTGATGAACTTCATCAGGTGCATATTGTTATCCCACATTTCATGAATCACTTTTGGTTCATTACCATGTGCCTCACTGAATAAAAAGGTATTACTGGCACACATCTGCAATTTACCCGTCGGACTTTTTGCAGTTGAAGTAAGCAAACTGATCACTACATGCGGCCGGTCTATTTCGTTGTAATAATTCTGAACATCTTTTAACGCATCCGGCGCTTCCATAACACTGGCGCCATTAATAACAATATCTTTTTTAGCGGTGATGTTCACATCCATCAGCACCGTATAAGGCAACTGGCGAAGTGAATAATAAGTATAGGAAACAGTTGCCTTATCGCCAAATTCAAAAGAAGTGGTAAAGCTTGCTTTTTTCATATCCAGTTCCTGTTTCATGCCCGATACATTTTTTGCATCCACACTTCTTCCATCAATATCCAGGTAGGCATTCAACAGGTTAAAACTTTTTAAAAAATTACTTACCCGGCCACGGCCATACAGATCATAAGCACCGGCCAGCACTACCTCTCTTACTTTAAATGGCTCGGGAGCAGAAACAATACCGATCATACCATTGGCAACCGTAACACCATAATAATTATTGGGATCAATGGAATTAGCATTTATTTTCCAGGTATCAACGGACTGTGAGAATGACTGCACATTTAAAAAAAGAAGTGAGGCGAATATCAATTTCTTCATAGCAAAATTGTTAGCAATTTTTAAAAGACTAAAGTAACGCTATTAAAGCAAAAACCCGTGTAAGAAAGCTACACGGGTTGTTTGCAAACGATTGCAGTAAAAAATTTCATTTCAATACTCGTAAATAACTGGTTTGAATGGCCTTAACCTACCACCGTTCGCTGGCTTTTTCGCAATAATTTATTTATTTCAATTCAAAATCTGCCTGCTTTACATCACGCGAATTTCCACCCACAAACACACTGAATTTTCCGGGTTCAATCAAACTGTTACCATAGGCATCAAAAAATGACAGGTCATTTTTAGTAAGTATAAAATTGACCTCTTTCGTTTCTCCTGCCTTAAGCATTATTTTCTTAAATGCCTTCAATTCTTTTACGGGCCTTACAACAGAAGCTGCATAATCCCTGATATAAAGCTGTACAGTTTCTTCTCCATCAACAGTTCCGGAATTTTTTACAGAAACGGTAACGTTCAGTTTATCTTCTTTTTTTATAGCTGATGAAGAAAGTGTTAACCCGGAGTATGCATAAGTTGTATAACTCAGACCATAACCAAAAGGGTATAAAGGTTCATTGGGTATATCCCTGTACCGGCTGAACCAATTACCAAAGTCATCAGTTGGATCGGGCCGGCTTGTATTAAAATGATTATAGTAAACCGGTATTTGCCCAACTGCATAAGGAAAAGACATTACTGTTTTGGCAGAAGGATTAAATTCTCCTGTTAGCATAGAAGCAATGGCATTGCCGTGTTCAGTTCCCAATATCCAGCATTGTACAAGGGCGTTTACCAATGGCTCGGCCTGTGTAAGTATTAATGGTCTTGCGCTTGAAACCAATGCCACAACTGGTTTTCTGGTTTGCTGTAAAGCTTTCAGTAAAGCGATCTGACCATCAGAGATCACCGGGTAAGCAATTGATCTGTCTTCGCCTGCCATTTTACCGCTGATACCAATATTTACTATAATTACATCAGCTATACCGGCATTTTGTACTGCCTCGTTAATTAATGTTTCAGAGGTAGTATTATCTGCTTTGTAGCCATTACAAAAACTCAGGTTACTGAATTTATTTTTCAAACCTTCAAGAACAGAAACAGCGTCATCACTTTTTCCCTGTGCTACCCAAAAATCAAACATATCATCCTTGCTGCCTGCATAAAAACCTACGAGTGCAATTTTTTTATTTTTATCCAGTGGCAACACATTATTGTCCTGCCCCGGCAGGCGGGTATTTTTTAATAACACGATTGATTTTTCCGCAGCTGTTCTTGCAACAGCCCTGTTGGCAGCCGAAAATAAAGTAGTTGCTTCTCTTTGTTCATTACAGAATTTAAAAGGATCTTCAAATAAACCCAATTTAAATTTTTGATGCAGAACCCTTCCAACAGCGTCATCCAGCTGTGCCAGGGTAACTTTTCCTTCTTTGACCAGTTCGGGTAAATATTTTTCCGAAACCTTACTTTCCATATCCATCATACTGCCTGCCTGCATGGCTTTTAGTGCAGCTTCTTTTCCATCGGCAGCATTACCATGTATAATGATCTCTTTAAAAGATGCCCAGTCGCTGACCATAAAACCTTTAAAGCCCCACTTGTTCTTTAATACATCGGTTACTAAAAATTTATTGGCACTTGCCGGTATACCATCCAAAACATTAAATGCATTCATTACTGTAGCAGCTCCGGCATCAACAGCAGCTTTGTATGGTGGCATATATTTATTCCACAACATAACACGGCTAATATCTACCTGGTTATATTCACGCCCGGCTTCAACAGCACCATAGCCCGCAAAATGTTTTACACAGGAGAGAATATGTTCATTATCATTTAAGTTACCCTGCAATCCTTTTACCCTGGCTGCCGAAACCAATCCACCGTAATATGGATCTTCACCTGCACCTTCCATTACACGGCCCCAGCGTGGGTCATTACTGATATCACACATGGGCGCAAAGGTCCAGTGTATGCCCGCTGCAGCTGCTTCTTTTGCTGCGATGGAAGAATTTTTTTCAATGCCTGGCAGATCCCAGCTACAGGCTTCGGCCAGCGGTATTGGGAAGATTGTTTTGTAACCATGAATCACATCATAACCAAAGATCAATGGTATTCCCAGGCGGCTCTGCACGGCTGCTTGCTGTATTGCCCGGGTATCGGCAACACCGGTTACATTCAACAGTGAGCCCACCCGTCCATCCTTTACCATTTGCGTTTTTTCGCCCTGCCCTGCATTGTTTGACGCCGGACCGGTAAAAGCGCCACCATTCAACTGGTTTAACTGACCGGCTTTTTCTGCTACGGTCATGCGGGATAACAGATCTTTTACCCTTTGTTCAACAGTAAGCTTTGGGTTTTGAAACGGGAACTTATTTTGCGAGTAAGCCATACAGGTAATGAATATAAATACTACAGAAAAAAAACATTTCATTAATTTTAATTTTAGTTTTATTAAGATAATTGTTTATTAGTTTTTAAGTTTTATTATGCATGCCTGGTAGGGTTGCAACTGCACTATCCCTTAAAAACATTACAGCTTGTGCATTATTTATACATACCGCCCCTTTGATACTAAAGATATTAATATATGCCAAAGCAGTTAATAACTATTTGCGCACTGCAACCGATTGCAAATATCTGTTTAAAAAAAGAATTCATTAAACATGCCTGATTAACGTAATTTAAAGCTTATAAACTTGCTTATGAATAAGAACAATCTTTTCCGCTATGCCATTGTAGCAGCACTTGCCGGGTTTATTTTTGGATTTGATACCGTAGTTATTTCCGGTGCCAACCAACCCATCAAAGCCCTGTGGCAAACCACCCCATTATTTCACGGATTTTTTATCATGTCGATGGCATTGTGGGGAACGGTACTGGGTTCAGTTTTCGGAGGAATCCCTACGGATAAATATGGAAGAAAGAAAGTATTACTGTGGATTGGAATTCTGTTTACCCTTTCTGCATTCGGATCTGCCTTGGCACAGGACCCCTATACGTTCTCGTTTTTCAGGTTTATCGGTGGTATCGGAATTGGCGTATCATCCGTTGTGGCGCCAACCTATATTTCTGAAATATCAACTCCGGCAACCAGGGGGCGTTTGGTAGCTATGTACCAATTCAATATTGTGTTTGGAATATTGATCGCTTTTTTATCAAATTATTTTTTACAGGGCGTTGGCGGTGCCAATGACTGGCGCTGGATGCTGGGCGTATTGGCAATACCTGCTTTGATCCATTCAGTGATGGTTTTATATGTACCGGAAAGTCCACGCTGGCTCATCACAAAAAAGAACGACCTGACCAATGCTAAAAAAGCGCTGGAAGAAACGGGAGTTGAAAATGCTGAAGAAGAAATTGCTCTTATACTTAAAAGCAACAAACATGAAGCAGTTGACGGACAGGTATCTTCCTTCTTTAGCACTAAACATCATAAAATTATCTGGCTAGCCTTTTTAATTGCTTTCTTCAACCAGCTTTCCGGCATCAATTTTATTTTGTACTATGCACCCGAAATTCTTACCAGAATAGGATTGGGCGCAAAGGAATCCCTTTTAAATTCCATTGCCATTGGCGGCACCAATTTAATTTTCACATTTGTTGGCCTTTACCTGATTGATAGGCTGGGCAGAATGACCCTGATGCTCATCGGTTCGATAGGCTATATTATCAGTCTCGCCATGGTAGCTTATGCTTTTAAAACACATGGCAGTCCTGTATTCATGATGAGTTTTTTATTGTTGTTCATTGCTTCACATGCAATTGGACAGGGAGCAGTTATCTGGGTATTCCTGTCAGAGATTTTTCCCAATAAAATACGGGCAAAGGGTCAATCTTTCGGCGCCAGTGTACATTGGGTGTTTGCTGCAATCATAACTTTAATTACGCCCTTGTTTCTGGATGATCAAAAAGGAATTTTAAAAGATGCTCCCTGGATCATTTTTGCATTTCTTGCAGGCATGATGGTTTTACAACTCATCTGGACGCTCACTAAAATGCCGGAAACAAAAGGAGTATCACTGGAAGAACTGGAAAAAAAATTAAGTGCATAAATGATTTGAACCATGAAATTAAAAACTGTTTTTTTTATTATACTCCTGGTCAGTTCTTTGCAATTTTTTGCACAGAATAAAATGTATACACAACAATACCGCCCACAATTTCATTTTTCGCCGGCAACCAACTGGTGCAATGATCCCAATGGTTTGGTTTATAATCAAGGTACTTACCATTTATTTTATCAACATAACCCATTTGGCAATCAATGGGGGCATATGACCTGGGCACACGCAACCAGTAAAGATCTGATTCACTGGAAACACATGCCCATCGCCATTCCGGAAGAAAATGGCATTATGATCTTTTCCGGAACCTGTGTGGTAGATAAAGATAATACCAGCGGTTTTGGCAAAGATGGTAAGATACCGATGGTAGCCGTTTATACCGGGCATATTGAAAATAAAAATCAATCGCAGCATATTGCCTGGAGTTTAGACAACGGACTTACCTGGACCAAATATGCCGATAACCCGGTACTGGATCTACACAAGGTTGATTTCCGGGACCCGAAAATATTCTGGTATGAACCTAAAAAATATTGGGTGATGAGTGTTATGCTGCCTGTTGAACACCAGGTACAGTTTTATGCTTCAAAAAATTTAAAGGAATGGAACCACCTGAGTGATTTTGGCCCGGCCGGAGATACCAGTGGCGTATGGGAATGCCCGGATCTTACACCCGTTCCTGTAGCAGGGATGCCCGGTAAAAAGAAATGGCTATTACAAATGTCGATGAATGCTGCCATGCAATATTTTGTGGGTGAGTTTGATGGAGAAAAATTTATAAATGAAAACCCCGCCGATAAAATTTTCAGGCCAGATTACGGGCCCGATTATTATGCAGCCATTGCCTATAATCAATTACCGGCAACGCATTTACCAACCGCTATTGGCTGGGTAAACAACTGGAACTATGCCAATGATATTCCCACCAGCCCCTGGAAAAGTGCTATGTCGCTGCCACGTAACCTGAGCACTAAAAAAATTAATAACGAATGGATACTGATACAAAGACCGGTTGGTATAACAAATACATTACGAAAAGAGCTGTATCAATTGAAGGATATTTCAGTGAGTGATAAAAAAAGTTTACCTGTTAAGAGCAACCAATTTGAATTGCAGTTAGATATGGAACCCGGTCAGGATGGGGTTTGCGGTATAAAATTAGCTGTTGGCAATGAGACCTGGTTTGAAATGGGTTATAATGCTGCAAAACAATTATTTTATATTGACCGCAGCAAAAGTAGCAATACGGCTTTCAATGATAATTATAAAAAACTAAATCGTTTTGAAAAACTAATTGCCTTAAAAAACAACAAGCTCCACCTGCAGGTTTTTTTTGACAACAGTATAGCAGAAATTTTTGTAAATGATGGCGAAGCTGTCTTTACTGCACAACTTTTCCCAAATACAACAGATAATGGTATTGAATTATTTAACCTGGGTGTAAAAAGCAAATTCAGCAACCTGCATCTTTGGGAAATGAAAACAGCATGGTAAGCAAGTAATTATTAATTTGCAGCCAAATAATAAAAATTCCGCTTACTTATTTATGAAAAAGAAAATTCTGTTTGCATTATTCATACTTCTGTCATTATTTATTTTATATGCAGCTTTTGTTGGCCATGTATACCATAAAGAAATAAAGATCAGTGCTTCTGTTCCCGTAATTCACCACGAAATTTCTTCCTATGACAGGATCGCCAGGTGGTTTAATCCATTTGCAACTGCAGATACCAATACCAATAAAATAATTAAACCAGACAGGCTTGAATACGATAATACCGTATTGAAAATAACCCATATTACCGGCTACTCAACCACATACCAGCTTACTGAAAATAATAAACCTGAAACCATATTATACGATGTGATGCCTGATACCGGTCATTTCAGTAAAGTGATATTAACTTATAAAACAACTTTATGGAATGCGTTTTTTAAAACCGGTAATACCTTTCAAAATGCCATAAAAGGTTTGGAAGACCTTAAAGACTATTTGGGTGATGCCAAAAAGATGTATGGTTACGAAGTAGAAATGATCAATGTTGCAGACACCGCTTTTTTATTCAGTTCTAAAGTAGTGCCTATTCAAAACAAAAAAGCAGCGTTTAAAAATTTATACGAATCATTGATTCAGTTTGCAGCAGAAAAAGACCTCGGTTATAATGGTGTACGCATTTTTTATATTTTGCCTTTTGGCAAAGACAGTCTTCACTTATTTACCAGTATAGGAATTACCAATACAAGCAATGCGCCCTTTTCAGGATCTTTTATTTTAAAAAGAATGCCCTATATGGGACGCCTGTTAATGTCGTACTACCAGGGAAGTTTTGGTAAAGTGGATGCCGTATTGTATGCATTGGAGCAATTTAAATCGGATAATGGGATGAACTCCATGGCAATCCCTTTTATTAAACTGATTACTGAAGGCATTGAATTTGATGATTCACAGATCATCCAGGCCAGGGCCCAGTATCCTGTTTATTAAATTTAAGAAAAGCTATATAAAAAAACTTTCTGTTATTGTATGATCAGCAAAGTATCATTATTCCTTGCAATTGCATACCCTATCTTTTTATTAATATTGACCGGACTGATATGGCGCACCTGATTTTTAATGATGATGCCATTTATATTCTCTGCTGCAAAATTTCCATTGCCCTTATTGACCAGTATGGTGCCAAAACTGGCATCATTCCTGTTTAATGGCATTGCCTGTTCATAAAAATTACCGCCGGTTAAAATATCAGGCAAATTATCTCCGTTGGCATCAAATACGGTTGCATCTTTTAAACAGGATAACTGTGCCTGCCAGGGAAGTTCCTTTACTGAAAAATTCCCATTCCCATCATTTATTAAAACTGCATTTGAAAAGTAATCTGCAGTAAAGATGGAAGCAGTACTTAGTTTTTTAGCAGGGAAAATATCTGTTAAAGATGCTTTGGAAAAATCACCTGCATATAAATACTTCTTCTTGATAAATGGCATTTGTTTTTCCAGGTCCATCTTGGTAGCCATCGGGATTTCTATCCCCTGCTGATAATAGGTAACGATCTGTTCTTTTGTACCATTATCATCAAAGTCGTTATAATACATCCGTATAGGCTCTTTTAGCGTTGGTTGAAAAATACTGTTCTGTCCCTGGTTACCGGCAATAAAATCCATATCGCCATCGCCATCAATATCTACCGGTAATATAAAATTCCACCAGCCATGTTTATTGGTCAGTTCTTTTTTTATGTATTTCCCTTTGTTAAAAATAAAAGCCTCTATCCCGCCCCACTCCAGTGATACGATCAGATCCGGTTGTTGATCCCGGTTGATATCGGCCCATGCTGCATTGGTTACAAAACCTATATCACTTAAACCTGTTGCTAAAGTATTGGTAACATCTGTAAAATGCCCGGTTCCATCATTTTGCAAAAGTGCGGAAGTTGGAATTTTGCCATATTGAAAAGGCGTTACCCTGGCTCCTAAAAAAAGATCAACAAAACCATCCTTATTAAAATCGCAGGGTTTAATACAGGATTGTGTTTGATAAATTGCAGGAAAGGCATTGGGTGATTTTTTCATATTGCCTTTGCCATCGTTCAGATAAACCCTGGGTTTACGCCATTCTTCCTGTGCAAAAAATTCATTGCCTCCACTGGCTACTGCCAGATCGGTAAATCCATCATTATTAATATCCACAAAACAGGCATCAACATCTTCATACGTGCTGTCCTGTAAAAACCCTGGTTGAGCTGATCCCGAAAAAGTCCCGTTCTTATTTTGAAAAAATAAAGCACTTGTTTTCCATTTGCTGCTGCCAATAAAAACATCATCCAAACCATCCCCATTTACATCAGCAACTGCCAGCGCCGGCCCTTCACTGCCGAACATTTTTGGCAAAAGCAATTCCCGGTTAAACTCATTAAAATTATTTTCTTCATGTATATAATCCAAATGGGTTGCAGCAGTAATATCTGTCATGGGTTTACCAAGCGGTTTAAAATAACCCTTTACCATATTGTAGTCAAATACCGGCAACCCTTTTTTCCATTCCACAGTTAAACTATGATTCACTGAATCAACCAGCAGATATTGAAATGTATTATCGGGCCAAACTAAAATAAGGGAATCAGCTTTCTTTTTTCCAAAACCAATATGCAAGGGTATTTCCATGGATGACATAAAACCTTTTACAGCATATTTTTCGTAATAGATAACTTCACCCTGGCAGAAAGCAAAACATTTAGCACCCAATGCATTTATATTCTGATTAGGGCCCTTTAATGTAAGATTGAAATAATTATTTTTTTGCGCTGCATTATTTTTATACAGCAGTGCCGGGCTCCAGATATTATTTACCACAATATCCAGGTCACCGTCATTATCCAGGTCGGCATACACTGCGCCATTACTGAATGAATTGGGATTGCCCTGTATATTATTGCTTACATCTTCAAACCGGGCACTACCCGTATTTTTAAAAAACCGGTTGGGCAGTTTTATTTCCGGAAATTTATTGATCATGGCCATATCACTTTCATCCAGGTTCTGGCCCTGTATTTTTTCCTGCATCTGGTCATTCACCAGGTAGGTTATATAATCAATATCATTTAATCTTTTGGGAATTCCGTTGCTGATAAAAAGATCCTTGTTTCCATCATTGTCAAAGTCCATCCATAAGCTGCTCCAGCTCCAGTCAGTAGCATAAATGCCGCTGTAAAAACCAGTCTCGGCAAACATTCCGTTTCCCTGGGTCAACTGCAGGTTATTTCTGGAGTACTGGTGATTATACCCATATTTTCTTTTTTCCAGGCTTGTCTGGTATTCATCTTCGCCCAGCGAACGTTTTAATATTGCCGGGTCATAAGGCAGCATGTCCATAGAGATCACATCGGGATACATATCGTTATTGATATCTGCCACATCCACCCCCATGCTGAACTGGCTGGTATGCATGATATGATCATTCAACTCTTCTTTGAAACTCCCGTTCTTCTGGTTGATGTAGAGGTAATCATTTTCATGAAAATCATTGCCAATATAAATATCAGGCCATCCATCCAGGTTAATATCGCTGATAGCGATTCCTAAACCATAACTGATCCTGCTGCTGTTGATACCACACTGTTTGGTAATATTTGTATAATGGCCCTTGTCATTTCTAAAAAACTGGCTTCCTGCAAGGCTATCATAGGTATTTAAAAAATTAGCCCTTGGTGCAAAATTCCCGTTGTGATTTATGGAGTGATTCATTAAGAACATATCCAGGTCACCATCGCCATCAAAATCAAAAAAAGCCGATTGGGTACTGAAGCCGGAAAATCCAAGTCCGTATGCATCTGTTTCATCCCGGTAAACCGGTATTCCGTTTTTTATTACGGTACAAACCAATAGTTCATTTTTTCCCTGCAGTGTTTTATAATTTCCAACCCGGCAAATATACAGATCAAGCATGCCATCATTATTGATATCCAAAACACTTACTCCGGTGCTCCAGGCTTTCTCAACAGGTATCTGAGCTTCCTTTGTTACCTCTTTAAACTGCATATTCCCCTCATTCAGGTACATACTGTTCTGGCCCTGGTTACTGGCAAAAAAAAGATCAATCCTGCCGTCATTATTAAAATCACCTGCTCCAACACCGGCTCCATTATAATAGTACATGTACTTAAGCATGTTAAACTCTGCTGTAGGTTTCAGATCATTTGAAAATTGCAAATTGGTTTTATCTGCTTTCAATACTTCAAATATAGAAGGGCCAACAGGTGCCGATCTTTTTTTACAGGAACTAAAGAAAACAGCAAACGGGCATATTGCAAATAAAATGATATAGACAGATAATTTATTCATACAGACCCGGAGCTGTTATTTTTTTAAAGGTTTATTTGTTTTTATTTTCAATTCGTATAAAACAGGCCATTCATTATTCTGTAAAAACAAAACAGCCGCATTCCCTTTTCGTTTTACTAAAACAATATCCCGCAACTGCACCGGTAATGCAATACCGGAAAGGTTTTGATCCATCACCATAAAATTACCTTTCCCATCGTTTATCAATACATCTCCATCGCTGGCATCTAACCGGCCCAGCTGTGGTTGAAATCCAAATTCGTTTCCACCCATCACCAGATCGATGAATCCATCTGCATTAACATCTAAAGGCAATATTTTTTTTACAGAAGAAAGCTGAACAGGCAGCGGCAGTTTTTTTATGCTGAAATTCCCTTTCCCATTATTGAATGCGATGCAGGAAGATGAATAATTGATTTGCCTGATGACCGCTTTTTCCAATTGTGCTTTGCTGAACAGGTCCTGCATATTCTTTGTTGCAAATTCCGCATTGTGCAGATTTTGCTTTTTCAGAAACGGCAACTGGCTTTCCAGTTCGGTTTTCATAAAAACCGGTTTGTCTTTGCCATCCACGGTTCTTGTCAGTATTTTATCAATCTGGCCATTGTTGTCAAAATCATTTAAAAATAATTTAACCGGATTCTCAGTATCTGCTTTCAGTGAAAAATTTTCTCCAAAATTACCGAGTACCAGGTCAGTTCTTCCATCCCCGTTTAAATCAGCTGCAGCAACTGTTTGCCACCAACCCGAAATGGAAGAAAGATTGGTTTGTATCTCTGTAAAACCAATGTTGGTATACCTGAATATCTTAGGACTCATCCATTCTCCCACGATCACCAGTTCTTCTTTTTTATCTCCATCCATATCTACCCAAACTGCACCGGTTACCATTCCTGCATCTGTAATTCCTTTGCATTTGCCGGCAGGCATATCACTAAAGTTACCTTTGCCATCATTCAAATAAATATGGCTCAGCGGTGTTACTCCATATCCACGGCTTACAAAGCCTCCGCCAGTAAACAGGTCCTGGTCGCCATCTCCGTCAAAATCATGGGCAATGGAAACGCCGATATTGTCTTTATTTGCAGGGAAGGCTGTTGGTGCAATTTTAAAATTACCCTGTCCATCATTTATAAATAACCGATGCTGTAATTCAGCACTAAAAGGTAAGACTTCATTGCCACCAGCAGTAACCATCAGATCCTGGTCGCCATCTTTATCACAATCAAAAAACAAACTGGCAGCATCTGTAAAACCACTTGACTGTTTAAAGATGTCTTCTCCTTTTTTAATAAAAGATCCCGATGCTTGTTGCAGGTATAATTGTCCGGGTTTTAAAACGGTACCTCCAATATAAACATCATCCAGCCCATCCCCATTCACATCTGCCACCGCTGCTTTTGGCCCTTCATGCGAATTCATTTGTGGTATGCCGCGTTCACTGTAAAAATCAATAAAATCATCATCGGCATTTTTTTCAAAAGCGGAAGTTACCTTTTCAAACAGCGTTTCAGAATCAATTGCTTTTGCTTTTTTAATTTTTTCACCATTGACCGGCTGACTGTAACTGATATAAGTATTGATCGCCGGATGGATCGTTTTTGTAAAACTAAGGTCGGGCCAGATGATCAGCATTGAATCAACCTGACCCGATTCACCAATACCGATTACCTGGCGATATTCAACTGATGATTGAAATCCGCGGCTGGGCATTACTTCCCGGCTGTAAATCTCTTTGCCTTTGTAAATAAAAATTTTACTGCCAATGGCGAAAGTATTTTGTGAGCCGCCTTTCAGGTTAACCCCAATAAAATTATTTTTATGTTGCACACGGCTGTTATTTTTAAAAACAAATGCCGGTTCATTTACATTGTTTACAACCAGGTCAAGGTCTCCGTCATTATCAAGGTCGGCATAAGCTGCTCCGTTTGAAAAAGAATTTTCGGTGAACCCCCAGTTCATGCCTTCATCAGCAAATTTTAAACCTGCCTGTCCGACAGGCAGGTTGCCCAGGTTACGGTACATCTTATTGGGCACCGCTATGGAAGGGATTCTTTTTACCAGTTCACTCAGATTTTTTTTGCCCGACACCATCATCTGCTCTTTAATTTCATTGGCATCAAAACTTAAAAAATCCTGGTTGGTCAGATCGCGGTAAATGCCATTACAAACATACAGGTCATTATAACCATCATTATCTGCATCAAACATCAAAGCTCCCCAGCTCCACTCCGATGCATTCACCCCGCTAAAGTTGGCAATATCTTTGAATTTTCCGTGCCCGTCATTCAGTTGCAGGGTGTTTTGCAGAAACTGGTGAAAAAATCCGTTACGTTCTTTAAGCCGGTATTGATCTATATCATCAAAACTTAACGTTGTTTTTAGCCGGTAATCATCGGCAGGCAGCATATCAGTTGTAAAGATCTCGGGGTATCCATCATTATTGATATCGCCAAAATCGGCACCCATGGAGGCATAGCTGTTGTGTTTCAGCCTTTCTTCCAGCTCATCTTTAAAAGTTCCGTTTTTTTGGTTGATGTATAAATAATCCCTTTCAAAAAAATCGTTCGACACATAAACATCGGGATAGTTATCGCCATTAATATCTCCTACCGTTACACCCAATCCAAAACTCATCAATGAACCATGGATACCGGCCTGTTGCGTTACTTCGGTAAAATGCCCGTTATCATTCCGGTATAAATGATCGCCACCACCTTTTAAATGATCAGCCACTTTCCATTCGTTGGCATGCAGGTCTCTTTGTTTGGGATAGCCCAAACTACTTACCGGTACCGGACTGTTATTGATGATAAAACAATCCAGGTCGCCATCCATATCATAATCAAAAAAGCTGGACTGTGTGCTGTACCCATCATTGTCAAGGCCATATTGTGCCGCACTGTCTGTAAAACTAACCTCACCCCTGCCCTCTCCACCTTGAGAAGGAGAAAGGTGGTTATTGATGAATAACTGATTTTTTCGCAGGGCAGCATCCTGCATATTTCCGGCATTGCAAACATAAATATCCAGCCAGCCATCGTTGTTGATATCAACAAAAACCACACCCGTACTGTATTGCATCTTATTGTTAAACCCTGCTCTGGCAGATATGTCTTCAAACTGCAAATTGCCTTTATTTATAAATAATTTATTACTGCCTTGATTGGCAGTAAAAAAAACATCTGCCAAACCATCATTATTCAGATCGCCCACAGCAACACCGGCACCATTGTAAAAATTGCGGTAATTAAGGATATTGATGGAATCATTATCCTGCACGGTATTCACAAAATTAATACCCGAATTTTTCAGGAGTTCAAATAATGGCGGGGCGGTTTTTTTTGTTTTGCACGAAAGAATAAACAGCAACAGGCAACAAAAAAGGCTGGTATATTTTTTAATTACGTGCATATTATAAAAACAGAGTTGCGGTTATTGTTACTTTGATAGGCCATTTAATTTATAATAAGCAGGAAATTCATTATTCTGTAAAAACAATAAAAAACTGCCTTTCGGATTTTTAATGAGTGCAATATCCCTTAATTCGCCTCTTAAATTTAACCCGGTTTTCTTCGAATCCAGGCATACAAAATTTCCTTTGCCGTCATTGATCAGCACATCTCCGAAACTGCCATCCAGTTTTTCAAACTGTGGTAAAAATCCAAACTGGTTTCCGCCGGTTACCAGGTCAACAAATCCATCTCCATTCACATCAACCGGTTGAATGGCATTGATGCAGGATAGTTGCGCCATCACCGGTAATTGCTGCATTAAAAATTGAGCATTGCCCTGGTTGATTACCACGCAGGAGGGCGTGTAATTGAATTGCTTTACCACAGCCGATTTGATCAACTCCGGTGCAAATAATTCCTGAATAGATTTGGTTGCATAATCGCTATGCTTCAGGTTTTGTTTTTTAAGGCCGGGAATCTGTTCCTGCACATCCCGTTTTAAAAATACCGGCATGTCCTTACTTTCAATGGTATAGGTCATCAGCTTATCCATCTCTCCGTTCTTATCAAAATCATTCATCCATAATTTTGCCGGCCTTTCAGAGGTTGGATCCAGGTAAAAATTTTCGCCGATATTTCCCAGTATCAAATCTTCTTTTCCATCATTGTTCACATCTGCTGTTGCAATGGTTTGCCACCAGCCATAATGATCACTGAGGTTTGTTTTTACTTCATCAAAATGATCTTTATTAAAAGAGAATACCCTGGGCGACATCCACTCGCCAACAATGATCAGCTCTTTTCGTTTGTCGCCGGCAATGTCTGCCCAAACTGCCCCGGTCACCATGCCTATAGCTGCAATATCCGGATTCCTGTTTTTTGCTATATCAGTGAAATGTCCTTTACCATCATTTACAAATAATGCGCTCTGCGGATCTTTTCCATAAACTCCGGGGTAACTTCTGGCACCAATAAAAAGATCGGGGTAACCATCTTCATTAAAATCATTGGCTATGACAACCGAAATATTCATGTTTAAAAAGGGAAAGGCTGCATCATCCAATGTAAAATTTCCTTTACTGTCATTTTTAAACAGTCGTAATCTTAGTTCCGGGCTGTTAAGCAGGTGGTTATTTCCCCCAGGGCAAATCAGCAGATCCATATCGCCATCGGTATCACAATCAAAGAATAGTGTGGCTACATCTTCATACCGGTATGGCTGTTTAAAATGCTTTTCTTCCTTTTTTATAAATGTGCCTGAAGGGGTTTGCAGATAAAGTTGTCCGGTTCCGCCTTCAGCTGCACCAATAAAAATATCGGTGCGGCCATCGCCGTTAACATCGGCTGTTGTTGCCTTTGGGCCCTCCCGTGAAAGTGCATGGGGAACCAATCGCTCATTATAAAAATCAACATAATTATTTTCCTGGTGCTTTTCAAAACTACTGGCCTGCATGGAGAAGGTTGTTGACACAGGTATGTCTTCCTTAATTTTTTCAACGGTAACCGTTGCTACAGACTGATCAACAACATGTAGTTTATTTATTTGGGGTGCAATAAAAGTGCTGGTTGTTCTGTCGGGCCAGGCAATAACAGCAGAATCAATTATTGTATTTTTTCCCAATCCAAAAACCAATTTATAATCAACCGATGATTGAAAACCCCTGCTGGGAAATAATTCACGTGTTAAAATTTCTGATTTACTGAAGACCTGTACTTTGCTGCCAACTGCAAAAGGGTTATTATCTTTTCCTTTTAGCAAAAAACTGATAAAATTATTTTGGTTGATCTCCCTTGACCGGTTCTTATAAATAAAGGCCGGTTGATTTTGATTGCAGACCACCAGGTCAAGGTCGCCATCATTATCAAGATCGGCATAGGCAGCCCCGTTTGAATAGGATGGCTGTGCTAATCCCCATTCATTACCAGCATCTGCAAAGTGCAGATTTTTGTTATTCCGGTAAACTTTATTGGGCAATGGCGTACGGGGTATTTTTTGTAATATTTTATCAACCGATTTCTTTTTACCTGATAAAACCATTTCCTGATTGACATCATTGGCAAAAAAATCGGTAAAATCAAGATCCGTAACATCCCGGTTTACGCCATTGCAAACATACAGGTCATTCCATCCGTCATTATCCATATCAAATATTAAAGCGCCCCAACTCCAGTCGGTAGCGGCCACGCCACTGTATCTGGCTACATCAATAAATTTTCCGTTTTTATTATTCAGTTGCAGGCAGTTTTTAGTGTATTGATAATAAAATCCCGATTTTAACTTATCGGTAAACAGGCTGATATTGTCGAACGAACCGGTGGTTTTTAAACGGTAATCATTAACCGGCAACATATCGGTCGTAAACAGATCGGGATAGCCGTCATTATTGATATCCCCCACATCGGCACCCATCGAAGAAAAGCTGGTATGTTGAAACCAGTCTTCCATTTCATCTTTAAAGGTTCCGTTCTGTTGGTTGATGTATAAATAATCCCGTTCGTAAGAGTCGTTTGAAATAAAAATATCCGGCCAGCCATCTAAGTTTATATCTGTTACGGAAACACCCAAACCAAAACTGATCAGTCCGCCATGAATACCGGCGCTACTGGTAACTTCCGTAAAATGCCCGTTATCATTTTTATACAGATGATCACCACCCCCTTTTAAGAAATCTGCAATCTTCCATAAGCTGTCAGGCGTATCTCTTTTATTGGCATAATTTAACTGGTTAATGGGTATAGGACTATTGTTGATCATAAAAAAATCCAGGTCTCCATCGCCGTCATAATCAAAGAAAGAAACCTGGGTGGTATAGGCTGAAATATCAAGGCCAAATTTTGATGCCTGTTCGGTAAATGTAACCTCACCCCTGCCTTCTCCATCTGGAGAGGGAGAAAGGTGATTATTTATGTAGAGTTTATTTTTTCTGGTTCCGGTTCCCATATGGCCGGATGCGCAAACATAGATATCAAGCCATCCATCTGCATTCACATCAGCAAACACAACCCCGGTATTCCATTTATCGTCTTTAATAATGCCGGCCCTGTCAGAAATATCTTCGAAGATAAAACCGCCCTTATTGAGGAATAATTTATTTTCCCCAACATTTGATGTAAAAAATATATCCGGCAGGCTATCATTATTGATATCCCCGATTGCTACACCGTTTCCATTATAAAAATTACGAAATAAAAAACCGTTTTCCAGGCTGTCATCTTCCACTACATTATTAAAATCAATCCCGGTTTTATCCATCAGTTGAAAAAGCCGTTCTTCGACATCTTTCTTATTGGTACAGGAAAAACTAAGGATACCGATGCAAAATGAAAATAAAAGAAAGCTTGAAGGTTTATGATACATGCTATTATTTTCAGGATTTGAATTTAGCAAAAAAAAGAAGAGGCGTCCAATATTTTTGGACCGCCCCTACTTAGCTTATGAGAAATCAATAACTAGAGAAAAACTAACTGCCTTTATTTAAATTTTAATATCCCGGGTTTTGGGTTAGGTTTGGATTAGCTGCAACCTGACCGTTAGGAATAGGAAAGTACAAATACTTGGGATCGCTGGCAGCTTTTTCCTGCCAAGGCAATAAGAATTTTCCAAAACGGATAAGATCCTGCCTTCTCCAGCTTTCCAAATACATTTCCCTACCTCTTTCGTCTAATAACTGGTCTATGGTAACAGCAGCCAAGGCACTTGCAGTTCTTGATGGATGAGTTCTTAAAGAGTTCACCACCGCAAGGGCTGTGCTGCCATAACCACCTGCATTGGTGGCGCCTGTACCACCTCTCAAGATCGCCTCTGCTTTCATCAGTAAAACATCACCCAACCTGAAATAAACATAATCATTATCAACATTTCCGTTATTATCGTATTGAAAATCGATGGGATATTTGTAAGCCCTGAGGCCGGTAACTTCCAGGTTCGTTCCCCTTTCAATGATGCTTATAGCATCTGTAAACGCTAAAGGAGCACCGGTTCTGTCTTTTAATGCACCACCTGTTGTCATATCAAATTGCTGCCCTCTTAAAAAACCTACATTGATTGCATTAGCCGGATTTGGCGGAGCACCTGGTGATGTATAAGGGTAATTAATACCTCTTCTTTTATCTGTTGCTTCAAATTTGTTGTAGAAATCAGATAAAGAAGTAAAACCATTCCAACCGGAAGGATTTTGATTGTAGTGCATGGTTGAATGCCATCTTGACCTGATATTTTGAGATGAAACACCTCCGCGGTTTTCCTGTGTCCATATATTTTCTGTACCAATTGTTACATTATTAGGCGCAAAAGCATCAAAATATACCGGACGGAAAGTATAAGTACCTGATCCGATTACCTGGTCGGCCAGTGTAACAACCTGTGTCATATCAGCAGTACTGAATGTTGGGGCTGCCCTATTAGCAAAAGCGCCTTTATTTAGATAGCATTTCATTAACAATACCTTTGCCGCATTTTGATTGGCTCTGGTAGTTGGTGATGCAGGTAAAGCAGGAATAACTGCATTTAATTCAGAAATAATATAATCTAATTCTGTCACTCCCATTCTTACATTTGGTGGGTTCAATACACTTTCACCTGGTAGCCTGTAAGGTACCTGTCCCCAACCATCCAGCATCATAAATTCAGCAAAAGCACGTAACATCCTGGCTTCAGCCGCCTGTTGAGCAGTTGGGCTAAAACGCAGTAAATCGGTAGCACTGTACATAACACTACCCAATGCTGCAAATACTTCACGAACACGAACATGATCAGCATCAAACTTATGGGCATGTAAAACCCGCCATGCACCGTTATCATCCCAGTCACCACCACGTGTTGGTCCGATTAGCTCATCGGTAGTCATTTCCCAAAGTGCATAAACACCGGCCTGATCCTGAAAAGTACCCCTGATATTATCATAGATACCATTTAATAATGCGGCTGTATTGGCAGTACCGCCACCACCAACCTGGCTCTCATTTAACTGCCCGTTGAGATTTTCATCAAGCTTGGTACAACTCACTGTAAAAAGCGTGATAACCATAATCTTCAATAATGATTTTTTTATCATAAAATTCTGTTTTAAAATTTATATAATTTTATAAGCCTATATTAAATCCAAAAGTAAATACTCTTGCTGATGGGTAAGGAATATATTCAATACCGGTTGATGGTACACCATTAAGGTTTTTATCAACGTTTACTTCAGGATCAAATCCACTAAACTTGGTAATAGTAAACAGGTTTTGAGCGGTTACATACACATTTAAGCCTTTTATGTTTTTCCCAATATTTCCGAAGTTATAAGAGAAAGTCATGTTAGCCATTTTAAGATAATTTCCTTTTTCCAGGAACCTGGAAGAAGCTGATAATGGATTGGCAAATGATTCTTTTACAGGATCACGTAAAACAGACAAGGCAATGTTTTTACCATTACTGATACTACCCACATTTATTACACTGTTTAAGGTGTTATTGTAAAGCATATGGCCAAAAGCACCATTCATATTGGCTGTAAAGCTCAATTTTTTCCAGGCTGCACTAATGTTTATACCCAACAAAGTCTTAGGATTTGGATTACCTACATAATATAAAGTATATCCATCATCCTCATAAATTGCAAAACCTGATGCTTTGTCAAATCCAAGGAACCGCTTGGTAAAAAATGCATTGATGGGTAAACCATTTTTAATTACTTCAACGGTAGTACCGGTAATACCCTGACCGTGTAAGCCACCGGTATTGATGGTAGAAGTAAGGCCCGAAACTTCATTTTTAACAAAAGTAGCGTTCACTCCCAAATCCAGGGTGAAGTCCTTTTTATTAATCACTGAACCGTTGATGGCAAACTCAAATCCTTTATTTACGATGTTTCCATCAAGGTTAACCCATTTGATTGCACCACCGGGAGCACCAGGTACATAAGGTTCGCTTGGGAATAAGAGGTCTGTAGTTTTTTTATCAAAATAATCAGCTACTAAATTTATCCGGTTACCCAAAAAAGCAATATCGAATCCAATATTGTATTGCCTGTCGGCCTGCCATTTTAAATCTGGGTTTGCATTATTGGCAGCACTTAAAGAAGGGCTTCCATTAGGGAATGAATACCTGAATTGAGAAGCTCCGGATGGGAACTCAGAGTTACCCGTTTTTCCCCAACCTGCACGCAATTTCAGTGAACTGATGAAATCAACTTTGAAGAATCCTTCTTTGCTTACATTCCAGGCACCGGCAAAAGAAGGGAAATATCCGTATTTATTGTTCTTACCAAATTTGGTTGAACCATCAGACCTGAATGTAGCAGTTAACAGATATTTTTCTTTAAAATTAACCACGGCTCTTACAAAATAAGATTGCAGTTCATTTGTAGGATCAGAATATGAACTGATACTTCTGTTGGTAGGGTCTGTATACTGAATGTAATCAGCATAATCCAAACCGTAATTACCTAAACCAACACCAGCCTGCCCAAATCCACCCAGGTCATACCCTTTATTGGTATATTTAAGGTATTCAAAACCTGCAACAGCATTTATGTTTAAATCCTGAGTAATTTTTTTGTTGTAGCTTAAAGTATGTGTAAACTGTTCGGTGGTTAATTGCGATTGTGCCAGCCTTACACGGCCTTTTCCATAAGTATCATTAAAATTAATGAATGGCTGAATCGTTGTACCTCTGTTACCAACACCGTAATTAATACTGTATAAAAACCTGTATTCAAGATCTTTTATGATTTTGTAATAGGGTGATATACTGGCAAGTATAGTAGTTACCCTTGATTTATCGGTAATGGCTTCCTGAAGAGCAAGCGGATTTATTAAATCGCCACCAGGCACTACGTTAAGAGAGCCATCGGCTTTTCGCAATGACTCAGTTGGGTTCCATTGCAAGGCATTACCAATCAAACTACCTCTTGAACCGGCGTCATTTGAAATAGGTGCTATTTCCTCTTTGTACTGGCTGGGAATAATATTGATATCTAAACCAAATTTCTTGCTTTGCAGGAATTTGAAATTAGCGCTGATATTGGCGGTGTATTTTTTGATTCCCGTTTTTCTTACAATACCATCCTGATCTAAAACCCCCAGGGAAACCCTGAATTTTGCATTATCATTTCCACCACTTATAGACAAATTGTAATTTTGTGTAACAGCACTTCTTAAAATGGCATCCAATGCATTTACATCAGTTCCCTTATCATTTGCATTACTTAAACCATAATAGCCAAGAGCTTCTCTGAATTCTCCGGCATTTAAAACCTCTATTCTTCTGGCAATTTTAGAAAATCCAACAGAAGAACCGAATTCAACCTTTGGTTGTCCGGTTGTTCCTCTTTTGGTAGTAATTAAAACCACACCATAAGCTGCTCTTGATCCGTAGATTGCGGTTGCCGAAGCATCTTTCAAAATGTCGATAGAAGCAATATCTGATGGGTTTATAAAATTAAGCGCATTATTACCCGGATTACTTCCTCCTACACCAATATCGCCTATTCCCGGACGGGGCGACCTGCCATCTAAGGGTATACCATCAATTACATATAAAGGTTGCCCGCTACCTGTTACGGCCGAAGCTCCCCTTATTTTTACGGTAGTTTGACCACCGGGTTGTCCGCTGTTATTTACCATTTGTACACCGGAAACCCTGCCTTGTATCAACTGATCTGCCGATACATAAATACCTTTATTAAAATCTTTTTCTTTTAATGAGCTAACAGAACCTGTCAGATCTTTTTTCCTGGCAGTACCATAACCAATTACCACCACTTCGTTCAAACCTTCTGCTGTTACGATTAATACAACATTTACAGGGTCTGAGCCAACACTTACTTCCTGCGTGGCAAATCCAATGGATGAAAATACCAGTTTAGTAACTGCATTTTCTACAGAAATGCTGAAAGTGCCGTCTGCAAGTGTTTGCGTTCCGGATTTTGCACCTTTTGCAACAACAGATACCCCGCTAACCGGAGAACCATCCTTATCGCTGGTAACTTTTCCTGTGACTGTCTTTTGCTGTGCATTCATAATAAATGGGGTAGCAATTAGTAATATGGCTATAGTTAGCCTTTTTACAAGCAATTTTATTCTCATATAGTTTCGTTTAGATGAACGTATACATAAAAGTATTCTCTTTATGATGAATTAAATTAGTGTTAATGTTTTTTATATTTATGCAAAGGTTTGCGAAACTGTTTGTTGTGGAAAAAAACTTAAATTTGTACCCAATACATTGATTTATGGAGAATATTACCTTAAAAAGGATGGCTGAAGTGCTGGGCCTGAGTATATCAACCGTATCCCGGGCATTAAAGAATCATCCTGATATATCGGCTTCCACAAAAAAAAGAGTACATGAAATAGCTTCCTTTTTAGACTATGAGCCAAATATCAATGCGATTAACCTAAGATCAAAAAAAAACAGGGTTCTGGGATTAATAGTTCCGACCATTTCAGTCTTTTTTTATGATAGCTTTATTTCGGCCATTGAGGAAGAATGCAGGACAAATGATTATACCCTGATCATATTACAATCAGGAAATGACCCCGGGGTCGAAATAAATAATTTAAGTATATGCAGGCAAAACCGTGTATCCGGTTTATTTGTGTGTCTTGCTACAAACAGCGTTAACATGAAGGCATTTGATAAATTTAAAGAGGCTGATATTCCCCTTGTTTTTTTTGACAAGGTACCCATTGGTAAAGGTTATAATAAAGTTTGCATCCCTGATGAAAAAGCTGCAAAACTGGCCATTGAATCATTGCTTAAAAAAAATAAAAAAAAGCTTTTGGCATTACTGGGCAATAAATCGCATTCCATAACCCGAAAAAGATTGCAATCAATAAAAAAAACTATTTCCACAAAAAAAGGAGTTGAAATTTTTTTTGAACATTGTAATTCACATTCAGAAGCAAAAAATATTACCCGGCAATACTTTTCAAAAAAAACAATTCCGGATGCCATCTTTTGTATGAGTGATGAAATTCTGATTGGTGTAATGAAAGGCCTGAATGAACTAAAGATAGAAATACCTGCACAAACATCAGTAATTGCTTTAAGCGATGGGTTTTTACCAAAATTTTACACACCTGAAATTACCTATATTGAAACCAGTGGTTATAAATTAGGAAAACTTGCTTTTACAAGAATGTTGAATTGCCTGGATGGAAAAGTTGAGCCGGTTGAAATTTTTACCGATTCACCGTTGTTTACAGGTGAATCTATATAACACATTGTGTATTTACTTTAACTTTATTGATGTTGTATCATTTTGAACCAAACAGCGGCAAACAGGTACCTGAATTTTAAACTAAGACTATATAAATTATTTGCATGTAAAATTGAATTTACCGACGTCTGTTTTTTGAAATAACAACTTTTTTTTACAACAAAGCCACCTGTCATAAATTAAAAAAGGGATAGATCTATTTGATCAGTTCTATTTGCGGAGTGGGTGTGATAGAATCCGCAACAGTGGTACAGTTTAACCAATCAAATTTTCTTTGCGGAGAGGGTGGGATTCGAACCCACGGTACAGTTTAACCCGTACGACGATTTAGCAAACCGTTCCTTTCGGCCACTCAGGCACCTCTCCAGAATTATTTCTTTTCCAACTTCAGTTTACATTTATTAATCAGTAAACTGTTCTTATTGTCCGCCTGCTGGCAGAACCCTTCCTCTTTTTTTGGGAGGGGTGGCAAAAATACAATGATGGGGACTAATACCCAAAACAAAATAAGAAAACCAGTCTTTATTCATTAATAAAATCTTCCCGGAAATAAAAAACCCAAAATCAATAAAGTTTTTGGATTAGGGTAATTGTGCCTGGTAATTATTTTACATGGCTGCCAGGTGAACTTTCTGCTGCAGTTCCAATACACTTTCCTTGAACAGGTTGTCAGTATCCATCAGGTCTTTTACGGTTTGGCAACTGTGAATGACGGTGGTGTGATCCCTGCCACCAAAATGTTCACCAATGGTTTTAAGCGAATTTTTAGTAAATGCTTTGGCAAGGAACATCGTAATCTGCCGTGCCTGTACAATTTCACGTTTACGTGTTTTTTGCAACAGCTTATCATAAGGAACATCAAAATACTCACACACCATTTTTTGAATAGCATCTATGGTAATCTCCTTGCTGGATGACTTCACAAAATTTCGTAGTACTTTTTTTGCCAATTCGAGGTCAATTTCTCTCTTATTAAGCGAAGACTGTGCCAATAATGATATTAATGCACCTTCGAGTTCACGTATATTACTGTTGATATTATAAGCTATATATTTTACAACCTCACGGGGCATTTCCAGGCCATCATTCTTCATCTTTTTTTCCAGTATCTCAATTTTTGTATCATAATCAGGTACCTGGAGGTCGGCACTTAAACCCCACCGAAACCTGCTTAACAATCTTTCCTGTACCCCTTCCAGGTCTTTTGGGGGCTTATCACTGGTTAATATTAATTGTTTGCCACTCTGGTGTAAATGATTGAATATAGAGAAAAAAGCATCTTGTGATTTTTCGGCACGGTTAAAGAATTGAACGTCATCAATTATCAATACATCTATTAACTGATAAAAATGTATAAAATCATTAATGGCCCCATTACGGCCATGATCTATAAACTGGTTGATAAACTTCTCAGAGCTTACATATAATACAATTTTATTGGTATGAAGTCTTTTTACTTCGTTACCTATTGCCTGTGCAAGATGTGTTTTACCTAAACCAACCCCTCCATAAATAACCAATGGGTTAAAAGAAGTAGTACCTGGCTTTTCTGCAACGGTTTTACCGGCCCGGCGAGCCACACGGTTACAATCTCCTTCGATAAAAGCATCAAACGTGTAAGCATGATTCAATTGTGGATCAATCTGCATTTTTTTGAGCCCGGGAATTACAAATGGGTTTTTAACAGGATTATTTATTACTAAAGGAAAATCCATTTCGTTATTTGAATATGATTTATAACCCTGTCCCGGTACATCAACAGTTTGGGGCTTGTTTTTACTATTTCCGCTATCCACCATTATCCGGTATTCCAATCTTGCCTCTTTACCTAATTCTCTTTTTAATGTTTTTGCTAAAAGTGAAACATAATGTTCTTCAAGGTACTCATAAAAAAACTGGCTGGGTACCTGAATGGTTAAAATTTTTTCTTTCAACGCAACCGGCTTAATGGGTTCAAACCATGTTTTGAAATGTTGCCATTCAACAATGTCTTTGATTATCTCCAAACAATTGATCCATACTTTTTCAAAAGCTTTATCCATTAGTCCTTAGGCAATTTATATATTGAGTTAAGATTAGTTTCTCTTGCACTTTGCCGGTTAAAATTCTTTTTCATTTTTATTGAAAAAAAACCTTCGCAGGAAAGCGAATATCGAATAAAATGTTGAAAAAAAAATTTTTTATTCATTTGTTTTTTTCTATTAAACCACAGTATGTAATTTTTACAAGATTTTACTTTCGTCAGCCGTAAAAATAAAAATCATCATTTCCGGAAATAATATCTTACCAACCTCACTGATTTACAGGCAAATCGTGCCGTATTTCATTTGTAAATTCCTATAAATGACCTTGGGCTACAGGATCATCAACTCCCTCATTCAAGTCGTTTTATCCCATTGCTTTTGTAGATTCTTTCTTTATTATTTTATACTGATAACCCGGATAACCCGGTTAAATGATAAAACCGGGGTATGCATCAGGCTTATATTTTAAGATTACTGCATACAGATCTTCTTAGAATTTTCGGTTTATTTTCTGCAATAAAGGAACCTGGTTAAAAACCTGTTATCCCTTTGCCAAAAAAATTAAAGAAGATAAATGAAAGACTGATTAAAATTTTATGTTGCTTTTATAAGGTGGCTTTATCTTTTAACTGGTATTTTCCTGTTTACTGATTTTGTTTTACAGGGTAATCATTCATAGTGTACAAATTAGGTTTAACAGGAAAACTTACAGAAAACGGAAAGTTTTATTGTATTTAATTCAATTAAAAGTAAACAGCTGATCAGGTTTTGTAAAATGCTTTAACGATAATAAAAGGAAGATACCAATTTTCTTAATAATAAAGAATAGAATCAAAAAATAATTTTCCAATAAAATAGAATTACTTTTGGATATTAAAATATTTATATGAGTTATGAACTAACCGGCAAATTAGTTGCCAAGTATGATACTGTACAACGTACCGAAACTTTTAAGACACGCGAATTTGCAGTAGAGAAAACCGAAGATATAAACGGCCGAACCATTACTAATTATGCCAAGTTTCAATGTGTACAGGATAAAACTGCTATAATTGACCGGGTAAACATTGGAGATGAAATTAAAGTGTACTTTAATATTAAAGGCAGTAAATGGGAAAAAGATGGAAAAGTGAATTATATAACCAATCTAGATGCCTGGAGAATAGAACAGATTTTACAGGCTGGTACTTCTAAAACTGATAATGATTACCTGGAACCATTGGATACTTTCTCTGAAACTACTCCGGATGCTGTAGATGATTTACCTTTTTAAAACGCCCTGCGCTTCTCCGGCTGGCAGATAACCGGATTAGCTATCAATAATTACTCCTGCTTTTTGGATAAAAACCAAACGCGTGCAACAAAAGATCTCCTTTAAACTACTTCCTTCGGAAGCAGCTGACGAATCAGCTGTAAAAAGATTGATTGCCGCTAATAGTGGCGAAAAAGCTGGTTTGGTTACCGGTTTTCATATTTTAAAACAATCTATTGATGCCAGGGCAAAAACCATTTGGGTTAATGTAACCGTGAATGCATTTATTGATGAGCCATTTATTGAAAGAGAAATACAGGCATTCCATTTTAAGGATGTAACCAAAACTGAAAAGCAGGTTGTTATTATTGGTGCAGGGCCAGCAGGCCTTTTTGCTGCATTACATTTAATTGAACAGGGTATTAAACCCATTATATTAGAGCGTGGTAAAGATGTTAGATCAAGGAGAAGGGACCTGGCCATTCTTAATAAAGAAGGAATTATTAACCCCGAAAGTAATTATTGCTTTGGTGAAGGAGGTGCAGGTACTTACAGTGATGGTAAACTTTACACCCGCAGTAATAAAAGAGGCGATATTGACCGCATTCTTAATCTATTTGTTCAATTTGGGGCCGATAATCAAATTCTTTACCAGTCGCACCCGCATATAGGCACAAATAAACTCCCTCAAATTATTACTGCTATGCGGCAACAAATTACAGATTGCGGTGGTGAATATTTATTTGAGAAAAAAGTGGTTGATTTTACTATTGAAAAGGAAAACATAAAATCAGTTAAAACCAGTGATGGAAATATTTTTGAAGCTGATGCATTTATTCTGGCTACCGGGCATAGTGCCCGGGATATTTTTGAACTTTTACATCATCATCAAATTTTAATTGAAGCAAAAGGATTTGCGCTGGGTGTAAGAATTGAACATCCACAGGAATTAATTGACAGTATACAATACCATTGCCGCATAAGGGATGAACATTTGCTCCCTGCATCTTATTCATTGGTAAAACAGGTAAGTAAGAGAGGTGTATTTTCCTTTTGCATGTGTCCGGGTGGTATAATAGCACCTGCTGCAACTTCGGCCGGCGAACTGGTGGTGAATGGCTGGAGCCCTTCAAAACGAAATAATCCTTATGCCAACAGTGGTATGGTGGTGCAGGTTGAATTGAATGATGCTTTGAAAGAACTAAAATCTTCAATGTTCAATGCTCAATATTCAATGCTCAATGAAAAGCATCCTTTAGCATTGTTATATTTTCAGCAGATGATAGAACGTAAATGCTTTGAAGCCGGTGGCGGAAAATTTGTTGCACCTGCGCAACGTATGGTTGATTTCAGCAATGGTGATACGTCTTCATCTTTACCTGTCTGTTCTTACCAACCGGGTTTACAATCAATCCCTTTAAATGAAGTATTACCTGCTTTTGTGTATCAGGCTTTAGCAAAAGGTTTTATTGAGTTTGGAAAAAAAATGCCGGGGTATTTTACCAATGATGCAGTGATATTGGCTGCAGAAAGCCGCACCTCATCGCCGGTCCGGATTCCCCGTAACAGCGAAACCCTGACCCATCCTCAATTAAATAATTTTTACCCTTGCGGTGAAGGTGCCGGTTATGCCGGTGGCATTGTAAGTGCAGCCATGGATGGGGAAAAAATTGCCAGGCAATTGGTCAACATCATATCATGAATAAATGACCACTTATAAAATGAGCATGTATTATCATTCATAGATACTTACATTTGACATTCTTAAAATAACCTTATTTAATATGAATATTTTAGAATTACACAATCTTAAAAAATATTTTGCTTCTCAAAAAGCAGTGGACGATATCAGTTTTGATATAAGGCAAGGAGATATTTTTGGATTGCTGGGCCCTAATGGTGCCGGTAAAACCACCCTGCTGCGGATGATCACCGGTATTTTTTATCCCGACAGTGGTGACGTTATTTTTAATGGCAAAAAATTTGACCCAGTTAATGATACTGCATTTATTGGTTATATGCCCGAAGAAAGGGGGTTGTACAAAAAAATGAAAATCGGGGAACAGGCTGTTTATTTAGCACAATTAAAAGGGCTCAGTAAGGCAGAAGCCATGAGTAAACTAAAAGCCTGGTTTGTGAAATTTGAAATGGAAAGCTGGTGGAACAAAAAAGTTGAAGATCTAAGTAAAGGAATGAGCCAGAAATTACAATTTGTAACAACCGTTTTACACGAACCTAAATTAATTATTTTAGATGAGCCTTTTAGTGGATTAGATCCTGTAAATGCCAACCTGATAAAGGATGTAATTTTTAACCTGGCCCAAAAAGGCAGCACCATTATTTTCAGTACACACAGAATGGAACAGGTGGAGGAGATCTGCAACCATATTGTACTGGTGAATAAAGGACAAAAAATATTAGATGGCACAGTAAACGGTATAAAAAACGAATTTAAAGAAAATATTTACCGGATAGGCGCAGCCATTTTGCCTGAGCATTTAATAAACCAGGCTTTTGAGGTTATTAAACATCAACCTGATGAAATATTGATAAAACTGTCACCCGGCACCAAAACAAATGATATACTGCAGTATTTTATTTCTAAAAATATAACGGTGAATACCTTTAGCGAAGTACTGCCTTCCCTTAACGGGATATTTATAAAATTGGTTGAGGGTACAAAAACCTCACGCCAGTTTCAGGCAATTTAATAAACTTATAATTTTACCAGACATGAATAAAATTTGGCTCATAATAAAACGCGAATACATTACCAGGGTCCGCAATAAAACTTTTCTGCTTTCAACTTTTTTATTACCCTTTATGATCGTTCTGTTTATAGCAGGCAGTGTTTTTTTAGCCGCTAAATCTGAAGAAAAACATAAAACAATTGCGTTTTCAGACTCCTCCGATTTTTTTAAACCGCTGCTTAAAAACGACAGTTCCTCTAAACTGGGCTTTGTTTATGACCGGGGTACCGATACAGCAAACTATACTGCAAAGGGTTTTGATGGCTATGTTTACCTCGATGACAGCGTTAATCATCATTTTATATTACGTACACCAAAAGCAGCTTCAATTGGTACAATAAGTTCAATTGAAAACAAACTGAATGAGGCCTATCAGAATTACCAGTTACAGCAATCCGGTATAAGCAGGGAATATTTAGATTCCATTAAAAAAGTATCATCGGGATATTTTAGTGTTGATAATAAAGGGGGCGATGATAAGATCGTAAATGCAGGTATTAATTATGCAGTTGGTTTTGGAAGCGGTATCTTAATTTATATCACCATGTTTATTTTTGGTGCAATGGTTATGAGGGGTGTAATGGAAGAAAAAACCAATCGTATTGCCGAAGTGATGGTTAGCAGTGTTAAACCATTTCAATTAATGCTGGGTAAAATATTAGGGATTGGTGCAGTTGGATTAACACAGTTACTTTTATGGATAATTTTAATGGGTGCTTTATCAGTTGCGGCAAGCGCATTTCTGCCAGGCGATATTATGAACCAGGTGCAACAAATACAAAATAACCCTTCTGTTGTAAACAATAATGCTGCACAATTTAACGAAGCAGCAAAAATATTAGCGAATGTAAGCAGCCTGAACTGGCCACTGATCATTGCCTGTTTCATTTTTTATTTTGTTGGCGGATATCTTTTCTATTCAGCTTTGTTTGCAGCTGTCGGGAGTGTTGTGAATGAAGATCCCCAGGAGGCGCAGTCATTAATGTTACCGATCATGATGCCGATCATTTTTGGCTTTATTATTTTATCAAGTAATTTAAATACCCCCGACAATGATGCTATGTTTTGGGGAAGCATGATCCCTTTTACCTCACCCATTGTTATGATGGGCCGAATTGCTACTTCGCCACCCTGGTGGCAACTGGCATTATCGATGGTATTATTAATTGCCGGCTTTTTATTTACTACCTGGATGGCCGGAAAGATCTACCGAACCGGCATATTAATGTATGGTAAAAAACCTAGCTGGAAAGAAATGATCAAGTGGACTTTCAGGAAATAAAAAGACTTTCTCAAAAGTCAAACATTACTGACTTACTGAGCTTGCCGAAGTCCTTTTACCAAACTTTTTATATTCAAATATGTTTCAACATGCCTGCCTGTACGGTAGGCAGGCTTAACTTGACATTCTCCTGATACAGGTTCTATAATTTATTTGATAGGTTCAGTTTGCGGTTTTACAAATTCAACTTTAGGCTTAGATGCTTTTTCGATCGCTTTATTTAATTCTTCACTGAAATACTGGTTAATTATTTTCCAGCTAACAATTAACAGGCCAATGAAAGTACCTAATATCAATCCTAAAAGGCTGTAAATTATTTTAGATTTTTTTGTTTGATCATAAGGAGGTTCCGGCCTGTCTAAAGGTTCAATAATGGGTGTTTCTTTTTGCAACCTGTAAGCCGCAGATTCCCGGTTATTAACCGCATAATAATATTGGGATTGCACTGTAGCTTTATCCTGGCCCAGGTTAATTTTAGGTAAACTATATCTTTTACGTTCTTCATTTGTAAAAAAAGTCTGTTCATCCTGGGTAATGGCCCTTTTATCCAATGCATTTAAAACAGTTAGTAATGAATCTGCTTTTTTAACTGCAAATTCAAAATCAATCTGTGCTTTTTTCTTTTTCAGTTCGATGTAAAACCCCGAGAGTTTTTCAATATAAACATAACTTACCTCCCGTACAATTTGCTTATTACTATTGGTAAAGTGCAATTCAAGAATACCATTTTTATTAATCTTTGCTACAAAGGCACCTCTTAAGAGGTTACTGGCGATATTATTTTGTTGCAGGCTGTCAGCCGGAGGTTCTATTGTTTCATTCTGCATAAAACCGGTATACCTGTTATTTTCCTCGATCAATAATTCCGAAATGGTTTTATTTTTCAAAGAGGGAACCCTTTCCATAGCAACGGCTTCCCGTGTTCTTCGGCTGGTTGCCAGCTCCACAATGTTAATTGAAGCCTCTCCACTAAATGATTTTGGTACATCAGCCAGACCTAAAAGATTACTGATTGTTGATCCCGGGCTGCTTTCCGTTGAACTGTTTAAAGGGAATACAGTAGCAGTAGAAGTATATAACATGACACTTTGCCTGGCGATGTAAAAAAATAGTCCCCCAAATAAACCAGCAATAACGGCAATCAGCCAGCTGTATTTTTTTAATCTTCGTAATAGATTTTTTATAAGCTCTATATTATTCATTTCAGAAGTGTAATTTTATCAAAGTTCATTAATTGATTATTTTAACCAGGAAAGCAGCTACTGCAATAGGGATACTGGAAAGTACTACCTGCAATACAGCATCTGTTACTTCTGCCCCTTCGGGTCTTAAGGGTACATTAACGGTGGCTCCCTCTTTTACCTTTGGATAAAAATGTATAAAGAACAGGCTTCTGGTACGCCTGCTTTTACCATTGGAATAGGTTACAAATATTCTTTTTTTCCATGGGCGTATTCCATAGCCTCCGGCTTTATCTACATAAAATCCAACATTGGTATGTTCTTTATCGAATGTTAATTTCAATGGCGACTGAACAATGCCTGTTACTTTAACAAACGGATTTATTTCCGGAATAAAAATAACGTCGCCATCCTGCAGGATGATATCATACTTTGTATTTTTATATTTTAAAGCCCGGGCCAGATCAATACTAACCGGTTCATTGGCTACTTCACTAAGACTGGTTTTGGACGAATCTAAAACTATACTGCCGATGGAATCGGTTAATGAACCAGCTTTACCGGCAACATTCTCCCTGAAGAACTGTGTTTTCCTTCTGTATAAAATGGCGCCGCTTAAATCTGCATTTTCTTTTATACCTCCTGCTCTTTCGATATAAGAAGAAATGCGTTCATATTTACTAAGCCTCGGGTAAGGCCCGGAATATTGTACCAATCCGTTTATTTGTACTAATTGCTGTAATTCAAATGTTGGGTTCTTTCTAACATACACCTGATCATAAGGTTTCATTTCAATTGTTCCTGTAATACTATCAAGCTCCAGGTTTGGCATTACTTTAATTGAACGCAATACCGTTCGGGTTGGTTGCTGCAATCCTTTGGCAGAGTCAAGATCAACAACACTGGATATTTCAATCCTGCCATATTCGGCAGACTGTTTCAATCCCCCGGATAAATACAGCAGATCCTGCAAGGTCATTCCTAAATACCTGTTTACTTTACCTTCTTTCCTTACCTCCCCAAATATTTCTACATATTGTTTATCAGCAAACTGATTGCTGTTAAAAAGCAGCACCTGGTCGTTGGCAAATAATTCCACATTAAATATACTGGCAGTATCATTGGTGGTAATATCAGTTAAATCAACCTCCACCTTACTTGCCTTAATATTAGTACTGTCACCGCCGCCCCTGAAAATATAAGCCCTGGGTAAGTATGTGTTACGGGTAATACCCCCGGCCCTGTTTATGATGTCAAAAAGCTTATCCCCTTTCCTGGTTTCATATTGTCCGGGGTAAGAAACCTCTCCTTTTATATCAACTTTATTAATTAATCCCGGGTTAACAGCAATTACTTTAATAATATCACCATCTACCAGTGAAAAATCCTGTCCTTTTAAACGGTCATCATTGGTAGGATTAATAATAGCTGTAACATTAACATCATTTATGGTCTGCTTTTCCAATTCTGTTCTAAATACTTTTACGCCACTTGAAAAAGCATCTCTTTCCAATCCACCGGTATATCGTAAAAGGTCTTTCATCCCTTCATTCTTTTTCAATTGATAAAACATAGGCCTTTTAAACTTACCCTCCGCCTTCACTTTCTTTTCTACTGTTTGCAGAATTACAAAATCATTATTTTCGAGGTAAATGTGTTTTCCAAAATCACCCGTTGTAAGATATTTATAAACATCCAACACATCTATTACCTTTCCATTTCTTTTAATTTGAATGTCGCGAAGATTAGCCAGATTAGTAGGTCCGCCGGCCAATGCAATTACATTAAAGGCATTGGTAAAAGCTGAAACAGTAACAGGGCCCTGTTTTTGTACTTCTCCTGCAACATTTATGGAAATGGTACGGGGTTGTCCCAGCGATACCGAAATATTTGTGCTGGCAGGCACAAAAGATTTAAACCGCTGTGTTAAAAGTGAACGTACGTTTTCAAATGTTAAACCCTGCAGGTATATTTTACCAATACTTGTAGGAAAGATAGAACCATCTCTGGCTACCGTATAATCCAGGGTAGCTTCTGCCCCATTCCACAGTGATACTATGATCCGGTCATAAACACCAATGGGATAATCTAAAGGAGGTGTTGACAGTTCGGTTATAGATGCCACAACACCCGATCTGAATAAATTCATGCCATAGGTGTCTTCTGTAATATTTTGTGATTGGGGTGTATTCTCTTTAACCAGGCTGTCTTTTACAATTTTATCTTTAAGTACGCTGTTATTATCTGAGCCGGTTTTTTTACCATCTGTATTTTTATCTTTTAACAGGTCATATAACTGCGGGGGCGTAAAATTAGTGGGTAACTCAGGAATATTAGGATTACTGGGATCTTTGATGATCTGGGCATTTGTAAATTTGATTACAAAGAAAAAAAACAAGCTGAATATAAAAATCACTTTATTATAACGGGAATACATTTTTCCTGATATTGATAACATCTGTTGGGGGTTGATTTACAAAATTTTAATAATGCGCAAATATAATAATTTATTTCAGTGGCTGCCTTAATGCTTCTTCAAACTCATTCCACATTTCTTTAACAATTTCTGCAGCAGGTTTTATCTTATTTATTAAAGCACTCGCCTGCCCTATCTCTAATTCGCCTTCCTCCAGATTACCTTCAAACATGCCCATTTTTGCCCTGCCTTTTCCTAATAATTTTTTCAGCTCTTCTGCCGATGCGCAAGCCTGTTCTGCCTGTTGTACCTGTAAAAAAAAATTATTCTTTAACATTCTCACCGGGGTCACCTGTTTTAACGTTAATTGGGTATCTCCTTCTTTTGCAGTTATTACGAGGTCTTTAAACTTTTCATGTGATGAAGCTTCATGGCTGGCAACAAACCTGCTGCCAACCTGAACCCCATCTGCACCTAAGATCATGGCAGCCAGCATTTGTCTTCCGGTTGCAATACCCCCTGCCGCCAGTACAGGAATATCTACAGCAGCACAAACTGCAGGTACTAAAACCATGGTAGTGGTTTCCTCTCTTCCGTTATGCCCTCCCGCTTCAAAACCTTCTGCAACAACTGCATCACAGCCGGATTCCTGCGCTTTAATTGCATATTTACTGCTGCTGACAACATGTACTACTTTAATTCCTTCATGTTTTAATATGGATGTCCAGTTATTGGGATTACCTGCAGAAGTAAATACAATGGAAACTTTTTCTTCAATAATGACCCGGATGTGTTTTTCAATATCAGGATATAACAGGGGCACATTTACTGCAAAGGGTTTTTTTGTTGCTGTTTTACATTTCTGAATATGCTCCCGCAGTATATCCGGATACATACTTCCGCTTCCTATTATGCCCAAAGCCCCCGCATTACTTACTGCACTCGCCAACCGCCATCCACTTGCCCATATCATACCTGCCTGAACTATGGGATAATCTATATTAAACAGTGATGTTAAGCGGTTTTGCATTTATATTAAATATCTTTTTTTTCAAATATCGTTAAAAATAATAAACAAACAGAAAGTACTTTGAAACGCAAAGTAAAAGAATTTATTTTACATCCCGCCCCTTTTTTTGTAAAAACCCAAAAAAATAAGAAGTTGTACAATGAAAAATAATCTGAACAGGCTACGTTCTGCTTCCGCCACTAAGGTCAATGGCTGTATTATCACCAATGTTTAAGCTGCGGTTTACACCTTTTACTTCGGCATCGCTGCCGATAAGAGAATTGCTTAAAACGATTTCAAAGAGGTTTGAATAGGACCCGATTATAGAATTTTTGATGATAGCATGATTAAGGGAAGAATTTTCTCCAATGGCAACATTGGGGCCAATAACTGAATTTTTTATATCACACCCGTCAGCAATAGAAACGGGCGGGATGATTATGGTGTTTTCAAAATGATGGTCTTCTGAGATATTACCGCCAAATTTTTTCAGCAAAGTTGCATTTGATTCCAGTAAAGTTTCTTTTTTGCCACAGTCAAACCAATTTTGCACTTTAAATGACTGAAACCTGGCTCCACTCTGAATCATACATTCAAGGGCATCGGTTAAACTATACTCCTCATAACTTTTTGTTTCTGTTTCAATTATTTTTTCAAGGCAGGAAAACAAAAAATTTGTTTCTTTAATTTTATAAACCCCTACCAGTGCCATATTACTTTTTGGGATTGAGGGTTTTTCTACAACACGGCTTATAAAACCATCCTCTTCAATATCGGCTACACCAAAATTCCTGGGATCATCTACTTTCTTAACCCCTAACATAGAAAAAGGAGAATCCATTACTTCTTTTACATCGTATTCGGCAATCGTATCTCCTAAAACGATCAATACCTCTTCTTTGCCTACTATATCCCTGGTAAGGTTTACTGCATGTCCAATTCCAAAACGCTCACTTTGAAGAATGAAATGACAGTGTAAATGAGGGTACTTTTCCTGAACATAATCCTGTATCTTTTCTCCCAGGTAACCAATAATAAAAATAAAATCTTTTATTCCGGCTTCATGCAGCTGATCTACAATAATACTAAGTATGGTTTTTCCTGCCAGGGGAATTAATGCTTTGGGCTGGGTATAGGTATGCGGACGAAGCTTAGTACCTGCACCCGCTACTGGAATAATTGCCTTCATTGTTTAAAACTAATCTGCCATGGGCAGTACATTTAGTTCACAATTGTATTTTTCTTAAAACTTGAAACGGGTGTGAAAGTAGTAAATTTTAAGTAAATACAATACATATACTATTACGCAGGATATAATCAATTTATAAAAGTAACCGGCGCTGCTTATATTTGCGTTTCTAACACATACATAACATATGCAAAAAGATAGTTTGATTTTTGATTTAATTGATAAAGAACTTGAACGCCAGCAAAATGGTATTGAACTGATCGCTTCAGAAAATTTTACAAGTTTACAGGTAATGCAGGCAATGGGTACTTCATTAACCAATAAATACGCTGAGGGATATCCGGGAAAAAGATATTATGGGGGTTGTGAAATTGTAGATGAAATTGAAAACATAGCCATTGAAAGATTAAAAAAAATCTTTGATGCCCGTTGGGCAAACGTACAACCACATAGCGGTGCACAGGCAAACGGTGCTGTTTTTCTTGCTGTGATGAAACCCGGAGAAAAATTTTTAGGCCTTGACCTGAATATGGGCGGGCATCTTACGCATGGGAGTTCGGCCAACTTCAGTGGAAAAACTTACCAGGCTATTCATTATGGTGTAACCAAAGAAGGTTTTGTTGATTATGAACAACTGGAATCAAAGGCCCGTTCAGAAAAACCTAAGATGATCATCTGCGGCGCATCAGCTTACAGCCGTGAATGGGATTACAAGCGTATCCGTGCCATAGCCGATGAGATCGACGCAGTGGTATTTGCCGATATTGCCCATCCTGCCGGTTTAATTGCAGCTGGTTTATTAAATGACCCTTTTGATCACTGTCATATCGTTACGTCAACCACACATAAAACATTACGTGGGCCCAGGGGTGGTATCATCATGCTGCGGCACGACTTTGAAAATCCCTGGGGAATAAAAGACCCGAAAGGAAATTTACGGATGATGAGTTCATTGCTTGATCTGGCTGTTTTTCCAGGCACACAGGGAGGGCCGCTCGAACATGTGATCGCTGCAAAAGCAGTTGCTTTTGGTGAAATTTTGTCAGAAGATTTCAAGATCTATGGAAAACAGATCATAAGTAATGCACAGGCAATGGCTAAAGCTTTTGTAAACAAAGGATATGATCTCATTAGTGGCGGTACCGACAATCATTTGATGCTGATAGACCTTAGAAATAAGAATATCACCGGAAAAAAAGCACAGGAAACTTTAGACAAAGCACATATCACTTTAAATAAAAATGCTGTCCCTTATGATGATAAAAGCCCGTTTGTAACCTCCGGCATCCGTATAGGAGTACCTGCTATTACCACCCGTGGCATGAAAGAAGAACACATGCAGGCAGTGGTTGATTTTATTGATCAGGTTTTAATGAATATAGATGATGAAAATATGGTTTCATCAGTAAAAAAAGAGGTGAGGGATTTTATGCAGCAGTTTCCACTATACCCCGAATTAAGTTAGTTAAAACTGATCTTTATGATACAACGCATTCAATCACTTTGGTTATTACTGGCAGCAGCCTGTGCATTTGCCGGATTTAAATTTCCTTTTTACAGCGGTACAAATGCAAAGGGCCTGGCACCTTATGAATTAAATGCAACAGAAAATTTTTTGCTGATGTTATCTACAATTGTTGTAGGTGGACTGGCCTTAGTTACGATTTTTCTTTTTAAAAAAAGAACGTTGCAGTTAAGGTTTTCTGTACTGGGTATTTTGATGGAAGCACTGCTGATCTTTTTATATTACCGTGAAGTAGCTACATTTTCAGGTGGTACACTTTCTTTAACTTCCATTCTGCATAGTATTATTGTACTGGCATTTTTCCTGGCAGCCCGGGCAATTAATAAAGATGAAAAACTTGTAAAGGACAGTGACCGGCTTAGATAAATTCAAGAAATAAAATTTTTAATGATAATATTATAAAAACTTACCCGTGTAACTTTCCTTACATTTTTTTAAATCCTGCGGCTTACCGGCAAATACAAGATTACCACCGGCATCACCTGCTTCCGGGCCGAGATCAATTACCCAATCAGCAGATTTTATTACATCGGTATTGTGTTCGATAACCAGTATTGAGTGTCCCTGTTCAATTAAGGCATTAAAGGAAGCCAGTAATTTTTTGATGTCGTGAAAATGCAGTCCCGTAGTTGGCTCATCAAAAATAAATAAGATAGTTCCCTGTGATTTGCCAGCATCTGACCGGGCCATCCGGGGAGGCTTTCCTAAAAATGAAGCCAGTTTTACCCTTTGTGCTTCACCACCGGACAATGTATCAGATGACTGTCCCAGTTTTACATAACCCAATCCCACATCGCATAATGGCTGTAATTTTTTTGCAATGTCATCCCCCTCCCCCAACTTCATACCTTCCCTTCGGTCATCCCGGTAACCCCCAAAAGAGGAAGAGAAAAATTCTATCGCTTCATCAACACTCATATCGAGTAGATCGTAAATGCTTTTGTCTTTGTATTTTACTTCCAGCACTTCTTCTTTAAAACGTTTGCCGCCACAAACATCACAGGTTAGATGAACATCTGCCAAAAACTGCATTTCAATGGTTTGTTCTCCTTCACCTTTGCATGCATCGCACCTGCCACCATCCACATTAAATGAAAAATGTTTGGGCATAAATCCCCGCATTTTACTTAACGGCTGTTTGCTGTAGAGGTCTCTTATTTCATCATAGGCTTTAATATAGGTTACAGGATTGCTCCTTGAGGATTTTCCAATTGGATTTTGATCAACCATTTCAATTTGTGCAATTTGATCCACCTCTCCGCCTATGGATTTATGCAAACCTGCTTTTTCTATAAATTCACCTTTCAATTTCTGCAGGGCAGGATAAAGAATTTGTTTTACCAATGTTGTTTTGCCACTACCGCTAACACCGGTGACCACACAAAAAACCTGTAATGGAAATTCTACCGACAGGTTTTTTAAATTATGCTGCCTGGCTCCTTCCAGTTTTACAGAGCGGTTCCATGTCCGAACCTGTTTGGGTGGCTCAATTTTTAATTCACCTGATAAATATTTACCGGTTAAGCTTTCAGTATTATTAATTATTTCATCATAATCGCCTTCTGCAACCACTTCGCCACCCAAATGGCTTGCCAATGGGCCCATATCAATAATATGATCTGCTTCCCGCATCATCATTTCATCATGCTCCACTACCACAACCGTATTCCCGAGGTCTCTCAATTCTTTTAAAACTTTTATTAATCTTTCTGTATCACGGCTGTGCAAACCAATAGATGGTTCATCTAAAATGTATAATGAATTAGTCAAATTACTTCCCAGGCTTCGGGTTAACTGTATACGCTGGCTTTCGCCACCACTTAAAGAATTAGCCAGCCGGTTTAAGGTTAAATAGCCAAGCCCGACATCCAACAGGGTTTTAATACGGTTTCGAATTTCGGTTAATATTCTTTTTGCCACCTGCTGATCATATTCACTTAGTTTTAATTTTTCGAACCAGGTGTATAGATCCTTTACCGGAAGCTGACATAACTGTCCGATATGTTTGCTCCCCACTTTTACATACAATGCTTCATCACGCAGGCGGTAACCCTTACAGGATGTACATAAAGTGCGACCACGATACCGGCTTAATAAAACACGGTATTGTACTTTATATAAATTCTGTTGCACCTCTTTAAAAAAATCATTGATCCCCCGGGTGTACTCATTACCTTCCCATAATGCAGCCGATTGTTGCTCCGTTAAATCAATAATTGGTTTATGAATGGGGAAATCAAATTTCCTGGCAGCTTTAATAAATTGTTCTTTCCATAAACCAAGCTTCTCTCCTTTCCAGGGGGCAACGGCTCCTTCAAACACACTTAAGCTTTTATCGGGGATGATCAGGTCCGGGTCAATACCCAGTATCTGTGAAAATCCTTCGCAGGTTGGACAGGCACCGAAAGGATTGTTAAATGAAAATAAATTGGGTACCGGTTCTTCAAACAAAATTCCATCCGCTTCAAATTTATTGGAGAAATGATGCAGTTTATCATTATTTACTTCTATATACATTTCACCTTCCCCTTCATAAAAAGCAGTATTTACAGAATCTGCAATCCTGTGTTTATCGTCTTCATCAAATTGTTTCACTACCAATCTGTCTACTAAAAGATAAACTGTATCCTGTTTATTGATGCTGATTTTCTTTTCCGGTTCCAGCAGTTCTTCTATTCTTATTATTTCTTTAAGCAAATACAGCCTTGAAAAACCTTTCTGCAATAATATATTCAGCTCTTCTTTTATATTACGTTTTGCATGTTGTTTAAAAGTAACCAATAACAATACCTTATCGCCTTCCGGTAAATTTTCAATAGCTTTTACCACATCTGCAACATCATCCTTTTTAACTTCCCTGCCGCTCACCGGTGAAATTGTTTTACCTGCCCTGGCAAATAACAGCCGCAGGTAATCATATATTTCTGTCATACTTCCCACTGTACTTCTGGGTGTGCGGGTAATTACTTTCTGTTCAATGGCAATTGCCGGGCATAACCCTTTTATATAATCTACATCCGGTTTATTCATTCGCTGCATAAACTGACGGGCATAGGCACTAAGGCTTTCGGCATAACGACGCTGGCCTTCGGCAAATAATGTATCAATTGTAAGCGATGATTTGCCCGAACCGGAAACACCGGTTACAACTATTAATTTATTGCGGGGAATTGTAACATCCACATTTTTCAGGTTATGAACCCTTGCCCCTTTTATATAAATACCTGTTTTATTGGATATAATTACTTCCTTTTGTTTTGTTTTTACAGTTACCATACCCAAAAATACTTACATTAATTATGTTACACTGAATATGTGAAATTATTCTTAAAGCTCATGGTCACTGAATAAGGTGTAAAAACAAATTGTAGTTTTATATGTATGGTATAAGTGTATTACCGGTATCGTAGTTTTACTAAGTAAAAAAACTTTTAAGATTAAGCACTAGTACTCATACTATTTTAAAAACATCTTTTATTTTTACAGTCCAATATCCAAAAAAATGAAAAGCCAAAAAGCCTATCTGGTAGACTTCTACGCATTTTCACCCTTTTTGGACCTGTTACTAAAATCCTAACAATCTAAAACTGTAGAAGTTTATGAAATGCCTTAACAACTTAACCGACCAACAACTTATCCATTTATATATGGATGGGGATGCCAATGCCCTTGCAACCATTGTTTTGCGTTACAAGGACAAGATTTTCACCTCTATTTATTTACTGGTAAAAGACAAGTACCTGGCTGAAGATATTTTCCAGGATGTCTTTATCCGTATAATTGACACTTTAAAAGGTGGCCGATACACTGACGAAGGCAAATTTTTACCCTGGGCCATGCGCATTGCACACAATATGTGTGTAGATCATTTTAGAAAAGTAAAGCGTACTCCGGCTATTAAAACCAGCGACGACCGTGATATTTTTGAAGTACTTAATTTTTCTGAACCCGGTGCTGATCAAAAAATGATGAGTAACCAAAGCCACGACAGGGTAAGAAAGATGGTTGATATGCTGCCAGAAGACCAACGGGAAGTAATTATTTTGCGCCACTATGCCGATCTGAGTTTTAAAGAAATAGCAGAATTAACCAGTTGCAGCATTAATACTGCTTTAGGCCGTATGCGTTATGGTTTAATAAACCTGCGTAAAATGATGACTGAAAAACAAATAGCATTATAACCTAATACCAACCTTCTTCAAAAGGGGAAGGAGAAATCTGTAACTCCCAAACACAAATTAAAAACCTCCGGAATTAACGGAGGTTTTTTTATTGCTGATACTTTTATAGTTTATTTATTTTTCTTTTCAAAAGCTTCAAGGCCGCAAAGCAACCAGTCTTTATATTCTTTTATGTTAGGGGTATAGCCAACCGGGTTGTTCAGTAAAATCTCACCTGAATTTAAAATGGCATAAAGCGGTTGTGCATTATTCTTAAAATTCTCTGTTTCAAATGTTGCCCATTTGTTTCCAATGGTTATGATCTCCTTTTCAATACCTTCTTTGCTGGTGTATGTAAATTGTTTTGCCGCAGGTAGTTTTTTCTTATCATCAACGTACAGCGATATAACTACATATTTTTCTTTCATGATCTTAAATACTTCTGCATCACTCCATACATTTTCTTCCATACGCCGGCAGTTAACGCAGGCATAGCCTGTAAAATCTAAAAGAACCGGTTTGCCTTCTGCTTTTGCTTTTGCCAACCCTTCTTCATAATCATGAGAACAATTCAATCCTAAAATACATTCACTGTCTGTTTGATAAATGCTGTAATATAAGGGTGGCGGAAAACCACTGATCAAAGTAAGGTTTGCCCATTTTGTATTAGTTACACCCGGAATTAAATAAATGGTAAAAGCCCCGAATATAATGGCCAGCACAACTCTTGCCTTACTGAGATTTTTTACCGGACTGTCGTGGGGGAATTTTAATTTACCCAGCAGGTATAAAGTAATTCCTACGCCAACTAAAATCCATATGATGATAAATACTTCTCTTTTTAATATTCCCCAATGCTGTACCAGGTCGGCATTGGATAAAAACTTAATGGCAAGCGCTATTTCAATAAAACCCAAAACAACTTTTACCGAATTTAACCAGCCGCCGGATTTTGGAAGAGAGTTTAACCAGTTTGGGAATAAGGCAAATAAGGCAAAAGGTAATGCCAGGGCCAGCCCAAAACCTCCCATACCAATGGTTAACTGAACCGCCCCCCCCGTTAATGAACCCACTAATAATGATCCTAAAATAGGGCCTGTACAGGAGAAAGAAACAATGGCCAATGTAAGAGCCATGAAAAATATACCTATAATATTTCCGGTGCCTGCCTTAGAATCTGCTTTTCCTGAAAAGCTTCCGGGCAATGTTATTTCGTATAAACCAAAAAAGGATAAAGCAAAAATGATAAATATGGCAAAAAAGGAAACGTTAAGCCAGGGATTAGTAGATACAGAATTTAAAATCTCAGGGCTGGCACTGTCAATAAAATAAAAGGGTACACTAAGAAGAATATAAATTAGGAAAATAAAAAAACCATAAAGTGATGCATTGAAAATACCTTTCTTTTTTGTTACTGCTTTTTTAGTAAAGAATGAAACCGTTAAAGGGATCATTGGAAAAACACAAGGGGTAATTAAAGCCACCAAACCACCCAGAAAACCCAGCAAGAAAATGGTTAATAAACCGCCTGACCCAGATTCTTCTGCTGTAATACCTGTGCCACCACAGGTATTTACAGGATTTTTTAAATCAATTGTTGGTATTAATATCCTGTTGGAAGATGACATATCAATGCCCCCTTTCATTTCAATTTCAATTCTTTTTTCTTCCGGAAAAAAGGAATCGTTACCTGCTGTGTTATAAAGTAATACAGCTTTCAGTTTAGAAGGTACGACACCGGGTAAATTAATTTGCTGAACAACAACAATGTTTTGGACTGCAACCTCAACCTGAGTCTCGAAAATTTTATCGGAAATTGTTATAAAATTACCTGTTAATAACTGGCTGCCATTCTTTTGTATGGCTGAATCTGAAAAAGTAATTTTTAACCCTTCCAGGCCGGCAAAAGTATTTGTTTTAGCATATATATGCCAACCGGTTTTAATAGTTCCTTTAAGTTGAATTTCATATTGGCCTTCAGCGATTTTTTTTCCGGTTGCCGCCCAGGCAACAGCAGATGAATCCTGTGCTATACCTGAAAATTGAAAAAGAAAAAGAACCAAGATGAGTATTGAAACTACCTTTTTTGAAAGCATAATGTTTTATTTAAAAAAAATCCCGACAGGTTATTTCGGGGAATATTATAAAGCAGTTTTATTTTCCACCAACATTTATGGTAAACGGAACATCCCGCGGAGGCAAACATTGCCTGTCGTTACATACCATAAAATTTATGGTTCCTTTTACAACCGTAGCCACAGAAGACTTTACTTTCACTTTTTGAACAAAGTCGACTTTTTTAGCAAAGAATTTTAAAACAGAATTAAAATTCTTATCATAAGACTTCTCCATTTTTCCTATCTCTTTCACTTTCCCATCAAAGGTTAGCAAAGGGTTTGGTGAAAAATTTATAGTTGTTGGTTCCGGGCCTTTTCCTGCATCCTGTGCATATAAATGCCAGTTACCTTCAATGGTTGCGGTCAAATGCAACTCATAGGTCTTATCGGCAATTTTTTTCGCGGTGTAGGACCAGGTTACCGGATTATTTATCTGGGCATTGCCTGAAAAAGCAGGTATCATTAAAAATAAAACCGGTATAAGTTTTTTCATGTATAATTTTTTCATACTCAAAATTACGGATTTATAGTTAGGCCACATGTCAGTTAAAAGACCTTTTTAACCCTAATTACTGTTAATTTATTCCAAACAGGTGGTTGAATACATTTTTGCCGTCCTGGTTGCCTAATGCTTTACTACAGGCTCTTTCGGGGTGTGGCATCATACCAAATACATTTCTTTCTTTATTACAAATACCAGCTATATTATGAACAGCGCCATTTGGATTGGCTGCTGAATTTATATTTCCTTTTTCATCACAATAACGGTAAATGATCTGGCGGTTCATTTCCAGTTCCTCCAGGGTTGAAGCATTTGCAAAATATCTGCCTTCCCCATGTGCCACCGGAATTTTTAAAGCAATACCTCCCTGAGCGGAAGCTTCTTTCATGAAAATATTTTTACAAACAAATTGCTGCTGACTGTTGCGTAATAAAACACCGGGCAGTAGTCCACTCTCACATAAGATCTGAAAACCATTGCAAACACCTAAAACTTTACCTCCTTTATTTGCAAATTCTATTACACTTTGCATCATAGGACTAAATCTTGCAATAGCCCCACAACGCAGGTAATCACCATAACTAAAACCGCCGGGCAATACAATACAATCGTTGAGGCTAAACGTACTGATATCTTTGTCTTTATGCCAAAGCTGAATTACTTCCTGCTGCAAATTATGCTGCAGGGCTTCAATCATGTCGCTGTCGCAATTACTGCCGGGGAAAACTACTACGCCAAATTTCATGTATAAATGCTGATTAATGCTTTGATGCCGGTTACTAAAAAGTCAATAAAGTACAAATGTACTATTACGATTTCAATTATCAGACGAAGTAGCTTATAACAATTACAAAAGCAGCCAATAACCAATGTAACAGGGTAGGAAACCAGTTTTTAGAAGGATATAAAAAAGCTGCTCCTAAGAATGCTGACAATGGTACAGCACATAATATCCAATAATCAAAAGTATGTGTTTCATTAATAAAGGGTACAAATATGGCAACCATTAAGTATAAAAAAACCAGGTTCCAGCTTTTTCGGGCCTGAATCAGCTGGCGTCTGAAATTTTGCTGAATAAAAAATATACCCACAACAGAAGTGAATAAAATGATAATAATGGCGGCATATGCCCATTGTGTTTGGTTAAAAACCGGGGTTGTTATGGCAAAACCCGGAAATTGATAGCCTTTCCATTTATCTGTTATAAAAACGATGGCGAGCAAAAAATAATAGGGTGTAATGATCCCGAATAAAGTGATCAGCCATTCAGCAGGTTTGAAAGGCCTGGTAATTGCCAATCCGAAAATGATCAGCGCTGCAAAGGCCAAAGATGGAAAATAAAAGAATGTGGAAACCCCGATTGCTATACATATATTGAATAATGAAGATTTTGGATTTTGATCATTATACAGGCCACTCATTTTTGCCCAAACCCAGATAAGCAGGCTATTAATGATAAGCGGGGCCGATAATATATTCCACTCCATAAACAGGGAGGTGATGAGCAGGTAACTCATACCGGTAAGATAATTGGGACGTTGCATAATACGCTGATCATTCGCCAGTTTATTGAAAGATACAGCCTGGGAATATAAAAGAACAAATGCAACTACCGGATAAACAAGCGGGAAACCGATGCCTATTGATTGCAACAGTTTTAATAATTCCCTGTATAAAAAACCATCGGTTTGCCTGGGTTGAGGCGTTGTTGGGTGTAAAAATACCGGCAGTTTTAAAATTAAGCCATATAGTAAAAGCAAAAAATTGTTATACGGATTATTGGCTTTAAAAATACCTGTCACTGAAAAATAATTGGTAGTTAGTAATATATTGCTTTTGCAAAAATGAGCAATTATTGTTAACCGGTGAAAACTGTTTGTATTTTCAGCTCATTAAAAATCAATTTTAGCAAAACAAATAAATCCCCTGTACGTACAGGGAACAATAATTTGGCTAGCCCCAACCTGTTTACTCAGCCTAGGCATAAATGCATATCCTTTTTCCCTGCTTTTAAGTGTAGGGTTTCTTTTTATGGTTCCATCGGGCAAAAGGCTTTGATCAGAAATAATTTGATTTTTTTTATCACCATTAAATAAATAATGTATTTCACCCCCCGAATTCATAGTTGAAAAAGATAGAAAATTATCATCATCATCATCAAACTGATCTTTCTGAATCACTTTGCTCCACTCATTTTTACCCTCTTTACTGATACTGAATACAACAATGTTTTCGGCATAATACCTTACGCTCTGATTGAAATAACTGTTCCGGGGTCTGTAATATCCATAATACGGATTATAATAATAAGAGTTGGAATACAAAGAATTAGGGTTATTTAGATAATCCCAGCGGTTGTAGGTATCATTGTAGCCCCTTGTTTGGGAGCTGAAATCTTCTGCAGTAAGAATAAAACCTCCGTCTCTTTTAACAACAACCTGCCTGATTAAAAAATTATTAAACGCAAAACGTAACTGGCCGTCTTTTTTTGCTTCGTAACGCAAAGTATCATATAATTCAGCAAATTCAGCTGCATATTTTCCTACACGCCCATTATCCCAAATATAAGTAAACAGCCCCTCAATATTTCCCCTGTATTTATTATAAAAGAATGTATTCAGGATATAGCGGTTATTTAAATTATCAATTTTAAGATTCAATTCGTCGATATATTTTTTATCCAATTCTATTTTGTGATAAACAAATTCATCTGCTAACGGTGCTTTTATTACAAGACTCAATTCGTTACTGTTTTCCCGGTTGTTTGTTTGTTTATCATACGTAAAAACAAAACTTCCATCGTTTGCAACAGAAAAGTTATCATAGTTTTCTTTTCTGTCATTATACTCTTTCAGTTCCCGGCTCTTTTTTATCAGGCGCAGTTGGTTATCAAATAACAATGTTACCATACTCATTTTTTGATACCTGGCTTGAATTTTAAAAAGCATTATCTTTTGCCTGTCTTCACTGCTGATTGCTGTATATATTTTATTATCTGCAAGAGTCGATATCCGGGAAGTATCAATCTCAACAGGTTCTCCTATTTTTTTTCCGTTATCATCCATTTTTACAGCCATGCAATAAAGAATATTTTTTTTCTGATATTGATAGATCATGTAAAAAAAATCAGGATAGATAACAAAATCAAAATTGAACGTCTTTTCGGGAATAAAATCAATTTTAATTGTCTCCAGGTTTTTCATGGTATTATCATAAACAGAAATCTTATGTTTCCACCTCACATTTTTATACACCAATATCTTATTATTCATTTTCCCTATGATCTCAAAATTAATGTCACGGTCATCTTCCCGGTCAAAATCAGAATAGTGTATAGTTTGGGCCATAATGGCGGCCGGAACCAGAATAAATAATAGAAAAAGAAAATAAGATATACGATTCATGCAGATAAATCTTTGATAGTAAAATTACGACTTAAAATTAAATGACTGTACATTACATTAAACAAGATGTACAGATATTTGTTATTACATAACAGATTTAACTTTTTTACAGGATGCAAACAGTTTTAATAACAGGAGGAACAGGTTTAGTAGGCAGATCACTAACGAAAGCCCTGTTGCAAAAAGGGTATAAAGTAATTATTTTAACCAGAAATATCAGTGTAAAACACACGCCTGAAAATATAAGCTATGCCCGGTGGGATATAAAAAAACAGGAAATTGACATTACTGCAATACAAAAGGCAGATATCATTATTCATTTAGCTGGTGCTGGTGTAGTGGATAAAAAATGGACCGCAGCCTATAAAAAAGAAATAGTTGACAGCCGAATCCAAAGCAGCCATCTAATTCTTGAAGCTTTAAAAAATAATGAAAACAAAGTAAAGGTTATTGTTAGTGCCAGTGCAATGGGCTGGTATGGTGCAGATACGGATACCGGAAAACCATTTACAGAAACAGCGTCATCCGATCATGGTTTTTTAGGCAAAACCTGTAAACTTTGGGAGGAAAGCATTGAACCCGTTGTGAAACTGGATAAAAGACTTGTAAAGCTCCGAATAGGTATTGTGCTCAGTAATGAAGGTGGGGCATTACCGGAATTTAAAAAATCCATCCGGTTTGGACTGGCTGCAATTTTAGGAAATGGAAAACAAATGGTAAGCTGGATACATATTGAAGACCTATGCCGTTTATTTATTTATGCAATTGAAAATGAAAATTTACAGGGCAGTTATAATGCAGTAGCACCCCAACCCGTAACCAATAAAATATTAACGGTTATGCTGGCAAAAAAAATGAATGGCAATTTTTATATCCCAGTTTATGTTCCGGCATTCCTATTAAAATTGATGATGGGACAAAGAAGTATTGAAGTTTTAAAAAGCGCTACGGTAAGCTGTCAAAAAATTACAGATGCAGGCTTTACCTTTAATTTTAAAAATATAGATACCGCTTTGACAGATCTTACAAAAAATAAATGATCAGGTTTTAAGATCTGTTTTACGGAAATAACTGATGATGATGTACACATATGCTGCTATATATGCTACTGCAGCTATTATCAAACTATAATCCGCCACAGTTCTTTTTTCCATCATTTTTGGTTTAAATGGATTGGGTACTAAAGAATCAACTGCTTCCAGGGGCATGAAATACCCGATCTGGCTTTCTTTTAGTGTAAATATCAGCCATAACACATTATCTACAATACATACAATTGCAAAGTAGATAATGATTGATAACCCGGTGCGTTTTATTAAAATGGCAATTAAAAAAGCAAGCATTAAATATAAGGTTGCCATTAAAGCAAAATAACCTACATAATGAATCCCCTGAAAAATATTTGAAGTTGAAGGAGAAAAAACACTACCTACAACTAATCCCATAATGAATACCAGGAATGTGCTTACAGCAGTGAAAAATATCAGTAACGAAAATTTGGCTTTTAAAAAATCCATCCGGCTCCAGCCATCTATGATGTTCTGGCGGTGTGTGCGGTATTGAACTTCATTGGTGATCAGCAAGATGAATAACATCCCTATCATTACAAAGAATAACCCACCCATCCAACTGGCTGCCATCCATACTTTTGGAAAAACAAAAGGAGCATCCAGTAGGGCTTTTAATAAATTTTCTTCAATACTTTTAGAGTTTGACATTGTCTCCATATACTTATTTGCAGAGAGATAAAAGGCAAGCGGAAAAAATATGATAAAGCCTGAAAATAATACCCAGAAAGTACGGTAAGTTCTTATTTTAAGCCATTCTATTTTAAAAAGACTGAACATATGATATTTTTAAGTAAGTTTTAGTTTAGCGGTCACTTTGTTTTCCAGTGATTTCTAAAAACCTGGTTTCCAGTGATTTTCTTTTTACATTCAATTTGTTTAATACAACTCCCTTTTCAAAACAGAATTTGTTTACCTCTTCGGCGGTAATAGTATAAGGACAAATGATCTCTATCCCGTTTTCAGATTCAGAAATACTTTCCAAACCCGGCATCTGTTGCAATAAATCTTTTAAAGCAGCATTATCAGCAGCACTTAATTCAATCAAAATACTGTTGACCAAACTGGTGCCCGAAGTGTTTAATACTTCACTTACCGAGCCAACTGTTTTTAAAACCCCTTTTTGGATGATGGCCACATGCGTGCAAACCTTTTCTACTTCATCTAATATATGGCTGGCCATGATGATGGTTTTGCCCTGGCGGTTGAGGTCTTTAATCAATTCTCTTATTTCTGCAATACCCGCAGGATCCAGTCCATTGGTTGGTTCATCAAAAACAAGTATTTCCGGATCGCCTAATAAAGTGGAAGCAATGGCCAGCCGCTGTTTCATCCCCAGGGAATAACTGTTGAATTTGGATTTTCTTCTTTCATACAGGTTAACCATCTGCAGTACTTTGGGAATATCTGCTTCTCCCCTGCTTTTTATCCTGGCTGCAATTTTTAAATTGTCTTCCCCACTTAAATAATGGTAGAAATTGGGAGTTTCCAATAATGTTCCGATTTTTTTTCTTAATTCATCAGTGGTTTGATCTCCTGCCCATTTGTAACTGCCACCAGTAACTTTTAAAATATCCATTACGATACCCAGCAAAGTTGTTTTACCACTGCCGTTGGGGCCCAGGATTCCAAAAACCGTTTTTTCAGGCACTGAAAAACTTACTTTGTCCAATGCTTTTATAGCCCTGTAATTTTTTGTGAGATTATCAATACTGAGTATTGCCATAGGTAAAAATATAAATGGCAATGAAGATAATTGAATTTTATTAATCAATACCCGGTAAATGCTTTTCATGCCAAACCGAAGTAAAACCGCCAACTGCGGCAAAACCATTTTCATTGAATTTGAGTTTGGCCAGCTTCAGGTCATCAATGTCTTTTTGTAATACTTTTCGGGTAAATGGATTTAATGTACCGCCTTTTTCGCCCGGAGCAACTTCCGGATAATATTGAAACTCCGGATCAACCCAGGTACCCCTGGGATACATCATTCCAGGTGTTCCTTTCCCCCTTATATCCAGATCATGGGGATGATCGAGACCAAGGGTATGACCAAATTCGTGTGCCGCGGTTGTTGAGTTATTCAATAAATTTTCCAGCTTAAAATATCCGGTATTGGAATTAATGCCGTCTACAAATGAAATATTACCGCTGGCAAATTCTTCAATGCGGAAATAGTTGTTGCGGGGACCGGTGTTTTCAAAAACCTTTTGCGGCGTAAGTGTTTTATCAAACATGCCCGCTACTTTAAATAGTACACGATATGTTTTTTTGGAAAACCAGTTTTCTGAGAGTTCAACTTTTCCATCAGCAGCATTCCAATAATTTTCAATGTCCTTTGCAATTTGAAAGCTCAAATCATTATTGGCTGCATCGCCGTAACAAATAATTAAGGCATGAATGAGAAGTAAATTATTATTCGGCTGGAGCTCGGCTTCGCCCATTTTAATTAATTGTAGATTTTTATCTGTTAATTCCTCAAAGGCTTACCACTTTTTAATATAGACTGAATTCTTTCCAGCGTTTTCTTTTCGCCGGTTAAACTCAGGAATGCTTCTCTTTCCAGGTCGAGCAAATATTGTTCGCTTACCAAAGTGGGCTCACTTAAATCGCCACCACACATTACATAAGCTAATTTCTTCGCTACGGTAACATCATGGCCGGTAGCATAATTACCCCGCCACATACCATTAATACCGGCGTGCATGGCACCTAACATAGAACGGCCTAATACTTTTATATCAGTGCGTTGTACCGGCATTACATAACCATCATCATACATTTCTATAACAGCCTGTTTGGCATCAGCAATTCTTCTGCCCTGGTTAATGCTCACAATATCTCTGCCGTTTCTGTATATACCCATTTCAAACGCTTCATATGCCGAGGTGGCTACTTTTGCGGTAGCAATAGTTAAAAAACGATTTTGTAAAGGAATGGTTTCGGGTTCGCCATTATGCACTTCATCAGAAGCCCTTAAAACAAATTCTTTGGTACCACCACCACCCGGTATTACACCAATGCCTACTTCCACTAACCCGGTATAAGTTTCTGCTGCTGCAATAACTTTATCAGCATGCAAACTCATTTCGCAGGCACCACCCAGTGCAAGCCCGTGGGGCGCAACTACAACAGGAATGCCAGAATACCGCACCCGCATCATTGTATTTTGAAACTGGCGGATGGCCATATCAATTTCATCATAATCCTGTTCAATGGCCATCATAAATATCATACCAACATTCGCACCTGCACTAAAGTTTGAACCTTCATTAGCAATTACCAAGCCTTTATATTTATCTTCTGCCAATGCAATGGAGCGTTGAACTCCTTCCAATACTTCACCTCCAATACTTCCCATTTTAGTATACCATTCGAGTCCTAATACATCATTACCCAAATGATACGTTCTGCAGGCCGAATTTTTCCAAACGGTTTCGTTCTCAAAATTCTTCATCACAATAAAGGCATCTGCCCCCGGCATAGTTTTGTAAGATTTGCTGCTTACATCATAACACTGCCGCTTTCCATTTTCCACCTTATAAAATGTAGTTGCACCTATAGCGATCATTTCATCAACCCAGGGCGCTACTTTATGACCTGCAACTTTCATGGCTTCAGCAGTTTTTGAAACGCCCAATACATCCCAGCTTTCAAAAGCACCGATCTCCCAGCCAAAACCGGCCATCATACCATCATCAACACGATATAGCTCATCACTGATCTCCGGAATGCGGTGAGAAATATAAGCAAACAGGTTGTAATGAAACTGGCGATAGAAATCACCTGCTTTATCTGTTCCGGCACAGAGCACTTTAATTCTTGTTTTCAGATCTTCAATAGGTTTGGCAGCTTCTAATGTTGCGAATTTTGGTTTTTGCCTTGGCCCATATTCCAATGTTTTTAAATTGAGCGTAAGAATTTCTTTTTCGCCGGAAGCTGATTTTGTTTTCTTAAAAAACCCCTGGCCAGTTTTATCACCCAGCCAGTTATTCTCTACCATTTTATGTAACCATGCAGGAATGGTAAACACATCTTTAGCTTCATCATCAGGGCAATTATCTGCAACACCTTTAGCTACTTTCACCAAAGTATCAATGCCCACCACATCAGCCGTACGGAATGTTGCCGATTTTGGGCGGCCAACAACCGGTCCGGTCAATGCATCAATTTCATCAACATTCAATTGCAGTTTTTCCATGGCATTCATAATAGCCATCATACCAAAAACCCCAACACGGTTGGCGATAAAAGCAGGTGTATCTTTACACAACACGGTTGTTTTACCTAATGTAAGATCACCATAATGCATCAGGAAATCTACCACTTCCGGGTCGGTATGCGGTGTAGGAATAATTTCAAGCAAACGCAAATATCTTGGTGGATTAAAAAAGTGAGTACCACAAAAATGTTTTTTAAAATCATCACTTCTGCCATCCGTCATCATGTGAATAGGGATGCCAGATGTATTGGAAGTAATTAATGTGCCCGGCTTGCGGTATTTTTCAACATCGGTAAAAACCAGTTGTTTTATATCGAGTCTTTCAACCACAACTTCAATCACCCAATCATAATCGCCAATGTCTTTCATATTGTCGGTGAAATTGCCGGTCTTTATTTTCTTTATTACATCTTTTGTATAAACAGGTGAAGGATTGCTTTTAATTGCTGTGGCCAAAGCCTCATTTACTATTTTATTTCTTTCTGCAGGCTTTGCACCGGCCGGTAAATCTTTTGGCTGAATATCCAATAATAGGACCTGTAAACCTACGCCGGCAAAATGACAGGCAATACGGCTGCCCATTACTCCACTGCCTAAAACGGCTACTTTTTTAATTATTCTTTTTGACATGCTTATAATTAGTTAGTTAAACAACTATTTGTAAAATCGAAATTAAGACTTTCTCACTTAAGCTGAAAATAAAAACACGTAAACCCGGTTCAGGGTTATAAAAGAATAAAAATTTCCTTTGCACCGGAAATTTTCTTTCGAATGAAATAGTTAACCAGGCTGAACTTGTCATGACCTGTCCAGGTCAAGATGGGATAATTTGGGAAATAATGATGCAGAAACGGATATTGAAAATAATACCCTGACAAGGCATTAACATTTGAAATATTAATTATAAAAGAAAGGCTATCCACCCGATGCTTTATTTCATCATCGCTTAAACGGTATGGATTAAACATTGGTGTGTAATATGAGGTAAAAAATCCGCTATCGCTGAATACTTTAAGCAGATCTGCACGAACTGATTCAACCAACACTTTATCCTTTAAGTCATATTTAGTTCGTAATTCAGATAATACTGTTACAGCAGAACTGCAATTTGAATCATCCAGGTTTTTCAGATCAATCCAGATACTGGCCTGTAATTCTCTTTGCTTATATAATTGAAATTGGCTTTCCAAAGTTAACCCGATGGATTCATCAGGATCGTGATGTATATCAAATATATTTTTTTGTATATCAAAATAAACATCACATTCTATTCCGCTACTCTCCACTTTAACTGCATTCAGTAATTCTTTAGTATTAATTGCTTTTTCCCATTCTTTATTGTTATTGATCAATTTATTTTTATTCCGGGGATGGTTGTTATCTATTTTATAGACGGGATATTTTTTTGGTATCAAGATCCATACCAAACCCTTGTGTTGTACAATATCAACTAACACATACAGGCCAATGATAAAAGCCATTAGCTTATATTTGTTTTGATTAATCCACTTTAGCTGCATGAATATTTAAGTTTTATGAAAATTAACTATTTACCATTATCCGGCAAAGCTGTCTGGCAAAATAACAAACCCTTTATTTTATTACTCTTAAGTTTACTGATTATACATTCCATTTCAAAAATAATATTTTATAATTACAACTTTTCCTTATTTTTTACAGAAGCTGAAGAAAATGTTTTTTTCCAAGATAAAATAAAACTTGGCAAATGGTCTTTAGGATATGATTTGCTGACCATTTTACTGATCAATACGGCTTTACTATTTCTTTTGCATGTAAACAGGCTTGTATCAATCAAAATATCCGGCCGGATTATTATAACTGCATTTTTTTTATTAAACAGTTTTGCCGTTTTATTAAATCTCGCCGATATTTTTTATTTCCGGTTTCATTTTCAACGGGCAAATGCCGATCTGCTGTATGTATTGGATCATCCCCTTAAACAACTTTTCCATTTCAATATACTTATCATTCTCGCTTTTTCTGCTGCCATTTCGGGCATCCTTTTTTTAAACTGGAAACTGCATAAAAAATTTTTTACGTCTTTTATAAACGGCAGGCATTGCGGTTTTATTACCCTGATACTGCTTTCAGGTATCGTATTACTTGTTTTGTTTAAAAACAGTACAATAAAATTCCTGGTACCCACCTATCCCCTGGTTGAAATAAAGAGCAATCAATTGCCCTTTGTTCAAAACTCTTTTCATACATTTTCATATTCGGTTTTCAGAAACGGGGCTGCTATAAAACAAAAAGACTATTTCAGCCCTGCTATATGTGATGCGGTTTACCCCATCAGAAAAAAAATCAACACTACCAGTACCGGAGCCGGCAAAAAAAATATAGTACTTTTTATTATGGAGAGTGTGCCTTATGATTTTTTTGATGCTGCCGGAGCCTATAAAGTGGCTATGCCTTTTTTTGATTCCTTATTACAGAAAAGTATATTTTACAACAATGCTTTTTCTTATTCACATCAGTCTAATAAAGGTATCACGGCAATATTGACTTCTGTTCCTACCATTACTGATATACCGGTTTATCATTCTCCCTTTATAAATATGCCTCTTTCCCGGGTTGGCACCGTCCTTAAAAAATACAATTACCAGTCCTTATTTTGTATCGGTGACGACTATGATAATTTTGGTTTTGCAAAATGCATGAACTGGTTAGGAATAGATAACTATTACAGCAAAGAAGACATCCCCGGCTATAAAAAGCTACCGGCCCACAGTATGGGGCTTCAGGATGAATATGTTTTAAATTTTTTTCACCAGAAAATCAATACTATCCGGCAACCATTTTTTGCTATCAATTACAATATCTCTACACACTACCCTTATGATATTCCAGCATCATTTTCTGAAAAACTTCCGGAAAACTATACAGCCCCTATGAAAAGTATGCGTTATTATGATAACTGCTTACTTCAATTTTTTGAAGCCTCAAAAAATGAACCCTGGTTTAAGGAAACAGTATTTATTTTTTGTTCGGATCACTGGCTGGTACCGGATGATAACCTTATTGTCTTTAATGCTATAACCGGGTACCGGATTCCGGTGATCATTTATGACCCTGCAATCAGCCAGGGCAGCATTAATCATAAACTGGCCAGCCAATTTGATATCCTGCCCACCCTATTAGACATTGCCGGATATAAAGACAGTATCATCACCTATGGTAACAGCTTGCTGGACAGTACTACTAACCATGAGGCAGTCTTTTCCAGGGCCGATGCCGGTTTATATCATGTTATTGACAGTGCCTGGATACTGGGGTTTAACGCCCATACTGATAAAGCTGAATTTTTATATCATTATAAAACAGATGTGGCATTAAAAAATAACCTGATAACAGATCATTCAGCCCAAAAGGCGCTTACCGATCTAAGCTTAAAAATAAAAGCCTTTTTACAAAAAGCAACTATGCAGTATAACCATGCCGCCTTTAAATAAGTTATTTTTCTTCAAAAAACTCCACACCATATTCATTAACAAATCCTGTTTTACCGGTTGATGTAGTTATGATTACATACTTACCCCCTTTTACCAGTTTCACATCGGTATATTTTGGTTCCAGGAGCTGGTTGTTTAAAAAATAAAAACCTTTCAGGTTTTGATTTCCGGCTAATACAAACCCCCCTTCACTATCATATGAAATACCGCTATAATTTGCTTCCACTACATTCCTGTATTGTATATCTTTTATACTTGCTTTTCCATCTTTAGAAATAATAAAATAATCTTTTTCATTCTTTGCTTTCACATAAAGAATATTACTGTTTTCAGCAGTAATATAAGGAGATCCATTTCCGTAAAGTACTCCATGCATTCCGTTTTTAGAAACCTGTAAATAGACCAGGCCTCCAATATTTATTTTTTTTATTGAGTCGTACTCAAAAGGCACTATCACCTCAAATTTATTATTAAATACCCCCTGGCTGTTATTTCTCAAAGCAATATAATAGCTATCTTCTCTGCCGGCCATTTTATAATCATTTATGATCCTGTCAAATAGATCCGTTTTATTTATGGTGCTGTAATTTGTCTTATATGTTGTTGTGGATGCCTCATTCAAACCAGGAGTGCTGTTTTCATTTATAGCAGGACATTTAGGTATCGTTTCGCCTTTTGTATTTATACAGATTTCATATCCATCTGTTCGAAGCGATGCGCCTGCAAAAAGAATTACATTTTGATTTTCTGAAAGATCGTCTGCAGTCACTATTTTAGCTTTGGCAGCTTTAGATATATATCCAAACCGGAACGGGCCTGCAGTATAAAACCTAAATGGAATGATCACAAATCCCGCCTTATTGATATACCCGAATTTTGTTCCTTTTTTTACACTGGCAAACCCTTCATAAAATAAATTGGCTTCGGTGTACTCCGGCTTAATAACTATTTTTTTATCCGGATCTGCATATCCCCAAAGATCACCCTGGCGGTAAGGTATCAAAGTCATATCAGCATCCTGTGCAAAAACAGGTGCTGCAAACAGCAAAATCAATAAGGCTGTCAATATGTTTTTACTTTTCATGAACGAAGTTTTTTATAAAAATGTAACGGGTTATCCTGGCATAAATATAAACAGATAAAAGACGGGGGATTATCAGTTTACTGAACTGCCTTCGTCAATTTCAGCATCCGGTTTTACAATATAAAGTTTTCCTGCTTTATCTTCTGCCATTAAGATCATTCCCTGGCTTTCAATACCCCTCATTTTACGGGGCGCAAGATTTGCAACAACAACAACCTGTTTTCCAATAATATCTTCCGGTTTAAAATGCAAAGCAATACCACTGACTATGGTTCTTTTTTCAAAACCCAGATCAACTTCCAGTTTCAGTAATTTATCTGCCTTCTCTACTTTTTCTGCCAAAAGTATGGTTCCCACTTTCAAATCAATTTTTGCAAAATCATCAAATTCAATTTGTGGTTTACTGCTTTTAGTTTGTGGTTCTGCATGTACTGTTTTTGTACTGTCTGTATTATTTTCCATTTTTAATTTTTCACTTTTATTTTTTAATTTCTCAACCTGTAGCTTTACTTCTTCATCTTCAATTTTACGGAACAGCAATTCCGGTGCCCGTAAAGAATATCCAACACTTACCAGTTTTGCTTTACCTGCATTTTCCCAATCCAGTATTTTATCCACCACCTTCATCA
>JAYTOF010000158.1:0-5542 GCA_043747955.1 Chitinophagaceae bacterium | reverse complement strand
GTGGAGTTGGCTCTGCATTAGAATAAAACAAATCCGGGAAGCAATTAATGCTGTAAATGTAGAAATAAATTTAATTGAAAACTATTTTTAAAACGATAGCCGGTTTTACCCTTACTTTCAGTATTTCGTTTTCTTTATGATTTTCTTTTTTTCTTCCGGAAAAATAACGCCCCAGTAATTAGTGAGGCCAAGGGACACACCCTGACTTGTAAAAACTCTGATTCTGGGCAATAAAGAAACCAGTTTTGAGTATAAAATTTCTTTATCAAAATCAAAATAAAAATCCTGAATTAAAGTGAAATTGTAGATGCTGTCAAAATTAATTTCTAAAGTGGTTGTTTTATATCCTTTCATTTCACCGAGGCTGTCATATTCAGGTATCGTTGCTGTATTCTCCATATTCTTATATTCTTCAATCCTGCGGTGATCCAGCACGTTTTTCAGATCGGGGTAAATTGAATTATCCGCATTATAAGCTTTGAGTATTTTTTTCTTTATGTCTTTATACAGCAGGCTGGACAGGCTCCAGTTATTTATTGTAAGGATTTTATTTTCTGACAGATCAAAAGGCAGTAATACTAAATTATTACAGGATCTTCCTATAAATTTTGCAGTAGCAGGAATGGAAACATTGTCAGTTTTTATTTCATTAAAAGCGAAGTTGCAGGTTTCAAAATATTGTGTTTCTTCTTTAAATGCATGCGCTTCCTTTTTATAAATAACCGGCGTAAGTAAAATGTTTTGAATTTTAAACCGGTTGTCTTTATAGTATAATAATTGCTTTACTTTAAAAAAAGATAATTTATTACTGCCTGAGCAGGTATCACATGCGTTAGAATCCCGGTTAAACAGGATTTCAGAAGCATCATGTTTGTTATCATAATCAAAGTACCAGTTCATTTTTGCGGCATCGTAATTTACCGGTTTGATTGTTGATATGTATTCGGTATAACTTATTTTTGAAGGCGTTACGGCAAATGAAACCATATCTTCCTTGTAAGCAGTGGCTCCCTGCCGGTTCAATTTTTTTAAATAATAATTGCGGATACTGAAATTAGGGTTAACCGGGGTAAGATTTATATAAGACTGATAAACAGCAGCCCATTTTACAGAGGTATCAGATTGAATGAAATTTGCATATTCAATTGTGTTTTGAGAAAAGCAAAATCCGGAAAAGAGTAGTGGGAGTATTGAAAAAAACTTTCTCATTTTTCATCATTTAACGTTGGTTACATTTTGGGTAGTATTATCAAAATGTTAAAGTAAGTTGCACGGTGCAGTACCCGGTTACTGAATGGTTGTTTAATTGCGGGACTGTTTTAACAGACTTAGTAAATCCAGTACTAAGTATCCAGTATCCCATATCCCATATCCCATATCCCATATCCTGCATCCTCATTCCTGTATCTGGTTTCTGCTTTTCACTTCTTCCCATAAATGCTGTATCAATCCATCCACCAGTCCAATTTTTGGAACATACATTTCGTTGGCACCGGCCCAGCGCATGGCATTAATATAAATGAGCAAAGCAGGTACAATGACATCGGCTCTGTCCGGCCTCAGGGTATAAAGTCTCATCCTTTCATCCAGACTTACACTGCTTAATTCTTTATGAAAGTCTCTAAGCAATTCCAGGCTTAACGGTTTACCATCTTTCCGTTTGCTCATTGAAAAAATTTTGTTGATATTTCCACCACTGCCAATTGCCATAACTTCTTTTTGTCCCCTGGTAACCGTCTTTATGATCTCTTTCATCACTTCCCAGGTTTTATCATTCACCATATTCTGTAATAGCCGGATCGTACCAATATTGAAAGATTCTTTAAATGTAAGCACGCCATTACTGAAAAACGAAAGTTCGGTACTTCCGCCGCCAACATCCAGGTACATGTAACTATGGTCTTTATCCAGTGTTTCGGCAATATGGTTTTCAAAAACCAGCCCGGCTTCTGTATCACCGCTGATCACTTCAATGGCAATATCTGTTTCCAGTTTTATTTTGCGGATAATATCTTCTGCATTTTTTGCATCTCTCATGGCGCTGGTGGCGCAGGCAATTACATTTTTTACTTCGTATGCATTCATTAAGTGTTTAAATGCCTTCATTGTCTGCAGCATCATACCAATTTTTGTTTTTGGTATTACACCACTCTCAAATACATCAAAACCCAAACGCAGGGGCACCCTTATTAAATTCAATTTGTTAAAAACGGGATTATTTTTTTCGTCTGTTGTAACTTCTGTAATTAACAGCCTTGCTGCGTTACTTCCTATATCTATAGCTGCTAATTTCAAAAGGATGAGCGGTTTAATGTTTAAAGATTCATGGCTTCATAGTTGCAAAGATATAGGCTGGGATCAACGGAACTTTAAACTTTAAAGGTTAAACTGCTTTTGTGGATAATTTGCGATAGAGATAATTATACGTTTCCACCTGGCTGCGTATTTTTTTTGTGTTTCGTGGATTTACATATTGGTTTGCCAGTTCATTGTCCAGTATTCTTGCTTTGATATTATCCTTAAGCTGTATCTGGATGATGTCTTTCAGTTCCTTCTGTATATTTTTTTCAAAAATGGGACAGGCAACTTCCAGGCGGTGATCAATATTGCGAATCATCCAGTCAGCAGATGAAATATATACTTTTTCTTTTCCGGAATTATAAAAGATCATGATCCTTGAATGTTCAAGATATTCATCTACAATGCTGATGGCCTGAATGGGGATTTTAAACTTCTTATTTTCGGTTAATAAACAGAAAATACCTCTAATAACCATTTTTATTTCTACACCGGATTTGGCAGCTTCGTATAATTTATTAATAAGCATCTCATCACTTAAAGAATTTAATTTTAAAATAATGGAAGCAGGCTTTTTTGATCTGGCTGTTTTAATCTCTTTATTGATCAGTTGCAACAATTGCTTACGCATACCGGTTGGGCTTACAATAAGCGTTTTACAGTTTTTTAAAATGGCGATCCTGGTTTTTGGTTGCTCCAGGTAATTAAATATGCGGTTTACATCGGCCATGATATTCCTGTCAGATGTAAGCAGGCAGGAATCACTGTATACCTCAGCGGTTTTTTCGTTGAGGTTGCCGGTACTTACAAAGCCATAATGAATAGTTCGGTTATGCAGTCTTTTCTTTATTAAACATATTTTGGCGTGGACTTTTATATTGGGTACACCCAGCAATACTTTTACGCCGCTTTCTTCCAGTTCTTCTTTCCATTCAAGGTTGGCTTCCTCATCAAACCTGGCTCGCAGCTCTAAAACCACGGTTACTGATTTACCATTGCGTACTGCATTGGTTAATGCATTAATAATTTTTGAGCGGTCGGCCAAACGGTAACAGGTTAGTTTAATGGTTACCACTTCGGGGTCAATGGCGGCTTCACGCAGCAGATCAATTATACTGTCAAAAGAGTGATAAGGAAAATTTAAAAGCACATCTTTATTTAAAACAACTTTAGTAACACTGTTTACATTCTTCAGATCAGGATGAATGAATGATTTTTTCCGCAGGCTTTTTTTATTGAATACCGATTCAGGAAAATTCATGAAATCTACAAAATTATGAATGCGCCCCCCTGGAATAAGGTTATCTTTTTGTAATAAACCAAGCCTGCGTACCAAATAAGTGAGGAGTGAAGGGTCAATGGTTTTATCAAATACAAAACGAACGGGTTTTCCTTTCTTTCGGTTCTTTAATCCCTTTTCAATTTTTTGAATAAGTGATGTAGATAGGTCATTGTCCAGATCGATCTCAGCGTCACGCGTAACTTTAATAATATGAGCCGAAAAAGTATCATATCCAAAAAATGAAAAAATACCTGGCAAACAAAAACGGATAATGTCTTCCAGTAAAATGATTTGCTTATCAGCATTTTTTGCAGGCAGAATGATAAACCTGGGTAATCTCCTGGTTGGTACAGATAACAGCGCAAACTTTTGCGGAACCGATCTGTCTTTTTTTGAAAGCTTACAGGCCAGATAAATTGATTTATCATTAAGAACAGGAAAATTCTGAATACTTTCTATCATCAGCGGAATGACATTACTGCGTATCTCCTGGTTAAAATAATCCAGAATAAATGTTTGTTGTGTTTTATTTAACTGGTTTTCATTTACCAGCTGGATCCTTTCTTTTTTCAGCTCTCTTAATATTTCATTCCATATACGTTCAAATTCTCTCTGTTGTTCTATTACAATTTCCTGTATCTCCTCAATAATGGCATCGGGTGACAGTTCCAGATGCATTTTTGATTTTTTTCCGAATTCAATCATCCGCTTTAATGTAGCTACCCGAACCCTGAAAAATTCGTCGAGATTATTGGAAAAGATGCCGAGGAAACGGATACGTTCCCGCAGGGGAACATTTTCATCTGCTGCTTCCTGTAAAACCCGGTTATTAAATGAAAGCCAGCTGATATCTCTGAATATGATTTTCCGTTTATTCAACCTGTTTGCGGTTTTAATTAAATGTGGCGAATTTATGACCCTGTACGTATACAAGGTATAACTCAATATTAAGTTTGTGTGAATATTTCGAAAAGCGGTTATTCAGTACCTTTCATTTTTTCAATGATACCCGTTGTAGAGAAACCTTCCAGTACAGGAACAATCTTTACTTCACCGCCGTTGGCTATTATTTCTTTTGCTCCGGCTATCTGATCAATTGAATAATCTCCTCCTTTAACCAGTACATCGGGTAAAAGTTGTGTTATTAATTGTAGCGGAGTGTCTTCTTCAAATAAAATGACTGCATCTGTCATCAGCAAAGAAGCTAATAACAGAGCTCTCGAGTTTTCGTTATTGACAGGGCGGTTTTCACCTTTCAGTCTTTTTACTGATGCATCTGAATTAACTGCAACAATCAGAATATGCCCATAAGTGGCTGCTTCACTTAATGAAGCAATATGGCCTTTATGCAAAATATCAAAAACGCCATTGGTAAAAACAATTTTTTTATTGTGTAAGCGCCATCGTTTAATTTGATGGCTTAAATCGTTTACCGTAAATATTTTAGCTGGTATGGAGCTGACTGATTTCATTTCTTTTTCTTTTTCTGTTTATATAAGGTATGGCTAAAAGACAAAACAGGCCTGCAATGATAACAATTCCTGTTGAAACACCCCATATAAGCCAGCCAAATGCTTTTCCTAAGGGACTTGCAATGCCATAAATGGTTAATGTTTCCATTACAAATAGCGGAAAAGAGCCAATACCTCCGGGGGTAGCAATCATTGCCAGGGAGGCAAGTGCTAATACCGAGCATGCTGCTTTCATGCTTAAATGAGTTGTGCCTTGCATAGCTTGAAAACCAATATACACCTGCAGCAGGTACAGGCCCCAGATAAATAAAGTGGCGATGATAAAAAGCTTTTTCTGCTTTAATTCTTTAATGGTTTTAAAGCCTTCGGCAATGCTTTTGAGAAAGGAATTGATCCTGTTTACAGCTTTATTATCAGGATATTTTTTAAAAAGTATTTTGATAAAAAAAATGAACAGGATAATGATAAGTATAATTATTAAAAGATTAAC
>JAYTOF010000157.1:0-2518 GCA_043747955.1 Chitinophagaceae bacterium | reverse complement strand
GAGTAAATATTCGCCAGTGCCTCATTCATTCCCCCATGTTCACAATTCAGCATTTTCAATCGCTGTTCTTCTGTCAGTCCGTTTACAATGGTTGCTGTCCAATCAGCAATGCCAACTGAAATATCGGCTGCCAGTTTATTATCACAATATAAATAAGCATCCAGCAAACCGGCCAATACTTTATGCAACGTATACCAGGGTACCCATCCGCCATTTAAATCAAAACCAGCTGTTCGTATTTCGCCACGGGCTACTTGTGCAAAAATGGTATCCTCGTTCGGCACTGCACCAACATAACCTGTTTTTCTTGCAATTTGGCAACGACGTAATTCTTTTACGATATAGTCAACCTTATTCTTAAACTCAATATTTCCTGTGCTGGCATACATCATGGCACAAGCAGATAAATAATGGCCTAATGTGTGACCGGATATACCATCTTTTTCCCAGCCACCGTAAATAGAATCCTTAACTGGTAAACCTGCATGTTTATAAAAACGATACAGTAATCTATCCGGCTTTATTAATAATAAATAAGCACTGTCCATATTCATCGCATGGCGAAAGGGGCTGTTTAATAACTTCACATCCTTCAGGTTAAACGCATATGCTTTTACCGGTACCACCGGTTTTACTTTCATTTTGGCAAAATTATTTTCCGGCACATAAGATTGTGCAGTACTAACCAGCAATGAAAAGCAAAAATAAATAAAGAAGAACGTCTTTTTCTGCATGTTTAATAATTAATCTTTATGTCTTTAATTTTTGTTGGCAACCACAGTTGCATTTCATTTTTACCCCGGTTGGCCCAGGTGTAATAAGGAATAGCGGTAACCATTTTCTTTTCTGTTTTTACTGCGCTGCCATCTTCGTTAACAGTAAGCACCGGTAATTCAGCTTGTAAAGCAACCACTTGCTCTGTTACTACTTTATAATCAATTGGTGTGAACACCGTATTCTCCGGCACTACTACATTCCATGCCTTGTTATTATTGTCTGCCCCTTCAATACAATATACCAATGGCCCACGTTGAATAGCAATGCGGCTTTCATTTTGTTTTATTTCAGGTCTCGATTTTAGCAGTTGAACATTCATCGGAAATTCAAATTTTACTACATCTCCTTTCTTCCATTCACGGTCAATGACAATATAACCGTCTGCTATTTCCAGCGAAACCTGCTTTCCATTTACTAAAACAACTAAGTTGTATTCACTGCTGTTGATTGAACTATAAGATTCATCTGGTGCTGCAATTGTTTGTAACCAACCCGGTATCCGCAAATTCAATTTGAATTTTTCTTTACTCGCCGGATCAATGGTTAATTTCACCTTGCCATCTAATGGGTAGTTGGTTTCCATTTTCACTGCCACTTCATTGGCTCCCACATTTATCATCGCATTACTTCCCACAAATAAATTGATCCAGATACCATTATCATTCTTTGCATAAATGTAGTCGCCTAATGAAACGACAAGCCTTGCAATGTTGGCCGGGCAACAAGCCGTACCAAACCATTCTCTTCTTGCATGTTGACCTTTTGAAGCCAGCGGATTACCATAAAAGAAACGGTCGCCACTTAAACTTAATCCATCCAATGCGCCGTTATATAAACTTCTTTCCAGCACATCCATATATTTACTATCGCCAGTCAATGCGTTCATCCGTTGGTTCCAGAATACCATTCCCACACTGGCACAGGTTTCGCAATAAGCCTGTTCATTTGGTAAATCATAATCTACACTAAAACCTTCATTGCTTCCGGCCGAACCAATGCCACCCGTGATGTACATATTACGATGCACCACATCTTCCCATACTGTTTTCATGGCTTTCATATAACCTGCATCGCCGGTGTAAGCCGCTACATCTGCTGCGCCAGTGTACATATACATGGCCCGTACTGCATGACCAGTAATTTGTGTTTGTTCTTTCACTGGTAATAAATCCTGTGCATAGGCGGTGTCTTTCCAATCTGTCCAGGTGTAACCTTTTGCAAAGCGATGTCCCCTTTCACTCAATAACCAATCTGCCAGTTTCAAATATTTTTCATTCTTTGTTGTCTTATACAATTTTACTAATGCCAATTCCAATTCCTGGTGACCTGTTACCCAATGTTTTTTATTCGGACCAAACAAGGTATCAAAATGGTCAGCCCATTTAATTGCCACATCTAATAATTTTCTTTTACCTGTAGCATTATAATAAGCCACTGCCGCTTCTATCATGTGGCCGCAGTTATAATCTTCATGCATACTCATGTCTGTGTATCGTTTCTCCGGTTCATTCAATGTGTACAGGGTATTCAGGTAGCCATCTGGTTGTTGTGCTGCTGCAATTTTATCCACCCATTCATCGCATTTCTTTTCCATCTCCGGACTGGGATGATTCTTTAATGAATATGCCATCGCTTCCAGGGCTTTGAAAACATCACTATCATCATAAAAAATACCTTCATGTTTTTCTCCCTGCTTGCGGGCCACTTTTTCAAAGTTGCGCAGGCGGGGCGTTTTTGTTTC
>JAYTOF010000156.1:0-15811 GCA_043747955.1 Chitinophagaceae bacterium | reverse complement strand
TATCATGCGGGTAAACCATCTCTTTTAAAAGGCTCTGCATGGGATACAGTACGCCATAATTAGTTGATATATCTTTTAAAACTTCTTTGGGTACTGAACCTGCAGTGTGTAAAACGGGCTTATTGCCAAGGTCAAATGATTTTCCAAGTGAATAAAGCGCCCCATCGTTAATGGCTACCAGGTAAAGCGATGCATTTTTATCGATATCATGTAAATTATCAGAAAAATTGCAATGCAGTTCATTTGCCAATATCTTTGCATGCGTGACATTGCGGCTGACGACCTGAATTATTTCGTGATTATTATTTTTTAATATCCGGCCCAATACTGATGCAACATTTCCAGAACCAATAAGTACAACTCTCATAGATATCTGTTAAAATATGAAACTCTTGCAAAGATTAGGAATTGGTTACATACAAACAAAATTTAAGTTGTTAACAGTAATTTCCAAACGAAAAGCTGCAGAAAAGGCTTTTATTATTTTTGGCACCCCTTTTTTAAAATCAAAAAGGAAAGAGCCTTTGAAAAATGCAGAAACGGTTCATCTTTTTCTAAATAACCAAAATGTTACCGGCTACAGGTGGAACCATCCTCAATCTAAAAAAGCATTGATCCTTCATGGCTTTGGATCTGCTGCACATAAATTTGAAAATTATGCTACGCGCCTGGCCGAAAAAGGATATGAGGTACTTGCCTTTGATGCACCTGCACACGGCGAAAGTGATGGCACAACTACAAATGCCATTGAATACAGCCAAATGATTAAAAATATTATTGAACAATACGGGCATGTTCGAAGTTTTATAGCGCATTCTTTTGGCGGCATTTCATTAAGCCTTGCATTGGAAGATATAGGGCATGATGAAAATACAAAAGTTGTATTTATAGCACCGGCCACAGAAACTACTTCGGCAGTTGACGGCGCATTTTCTATGCTTAAAGTAAAAAGCAAATCAGTCAGAAATGAATTTGATAAAATTGTGCTTGAAGTCAGCGGCAAAAAAACAGAATGGTTTTCCATGCGCAGGGCTATGCATAATATTAAAGCATCCATACTTTGGATCCATGATGAAGATGATGACATAACCCCCTGGGCCGATGCATTAAAAGTAAAAGAAGACAACCATTCCAATATTAATTTCGTACTTACAAAAGGGCTTGGTCATCGTAAAATTTATCATGATCCGGAGATAAAAAACAGGGTGATTGATTTCCTCTGATTTGGTTATTTTGCAGCCATTGCGCAGAAGATTTATTTTGATTTTTCAATTTTAAAGTAATATTGCAGTAGCGGTTGCCTTATATCTCATGGGTGATCTTCAATAAAATGTCAGGGTTTAAATGATTAGCAAAACGAAGTTGTAAATCAGTACCACAGCTAGTTACAAAAGAAATTTAAGGATTAATTATGGCTAAAAATTTGTTAATAGTTGAGTCTCCTGCAAAAGCGAAAACCATTGAAGCGATTTTGGGAAAAGACTTTGAAGTGAAGAGTTGCTTTGGTCATATCCGTGACCTGCAAAAGAATGATATGGGCATTGATGTAAACAATAATTTTCAGCCAACATACATTGTACCTCCGGAAAAGGAAAAAGTAGTTAAAGAATTAAAAAGCATTGCAAAAAAAAGTGAAGTGGTTTGGCTGGCATCGGATGAGGACCGTGAAGGAGAAAGTATCAGCTGGCATCTGGCAGAAGTATTGGGATTGGATACAAAAACAACCAAACGGATTGTCTTTCATGAAATAACGAAACCGGCTATTCTGTCTGCTGTTCAAAATCCACGTACTATTGATATGAACCTTGTAGATGCACAGCAGGCAAGAAGAATTGTTGACAGGATTGTTGGTTTTGAACTGAGTCCCGTTTTATGGAGAAAGATCGGTATGCAGGGAGGTTTAAGTGCGGGCAGGGTTCAAAGTGTGGCTGTAAAATTAATTGTTGAAAAAGAAAGGGAGATTAATCAATTTACAGCAGTCAGTAGTTTTAAACTGGAAGCTTCATTTGCAGCAACAGATCTGAATAATAGAAGTGTAACCTTTAAAGCAGAAGGTAACAAATATAATAAAGAGGAAGATGCGGAAAAGTTTTTACAAAGTTGCATAGGTGCTCAATACATAGTAAAAGATATCCAGGTAAGGCCGGGTAAACGTACACCTGCAGCACCTTTTACTACCTCTACCCTGCAGCAGGAAGCAAGCCGTAAACTCGGTTATGGCGTTTCCAAAACCATGTTACTGGCTCAAAAATTATACGAAAGTGGTATGATAACTTATATGCGCACCGATAGTGTGAATTTGGGTGAAACAGCAATGAATGCTATTACAAATGAAATAAACAGCAGCTTTGGTGATAAATACCTGCAGGTACGCAAATACAAAAATAAAAATGAAAGTGCACAGGAGGCCCATGAAGCGATACGGCCTACTTACATGGAAAATAAATCTGTAGCTGATCTTGATCTAAACCGATTGTACGAGCTGATCTGGAAACGAACCATTGCTTCGCAGATGAGTGATGCTGAACTGGAAAAAACTACAGCTAAAATAAATATCAGCACAAACCTCCCTGCCGGACAGGCAGGCAATGAAGAATTAACGGCAACCGGTGAAGTGTTGAAATTTGATGGATTTTTAAAAGTTTATCTGGAAAGTACCGACGAAGATGAAGAAAGTGATCAAGGCGATGAAAGCCGTTTACCCAATTTAACGGTTGGCCAGGTTTTGGAATTCGAAAAAATGACCGCCACAGAAAGATTTACCAAACATGCTGCCCGCTACACGGAAGCTTCGCTGGTAAAGAAACTGGAGGAGCTGGGCATTGGCCGGCCGAGTACCTACGCTCCTACTATTTCAACTATTGTTAAGCGGAATTATGTTGAGAAAAAAGATAAAGATGCCGTGAAAAGAGATTTTCGAATTTTAAGACTGCAGAAAGATGAAATTAAAAAAATAACGGAACAGGAAAATACCGGCGCCGAAAAATCAAAATTATTTCCTACCGACCTGGGATTGGTGGTAACCGATTTTTTAAGTCTGCATTTTGATAAAGTAATGGACTACTCTTTTACGGCTGAAATTGAAAAGGAATTTGATGAAATTGCTGATGGCAAAATTAAATGGAATAAGATGGTGGGTGATTTTTACACCCCTTTTCACAGTGGTGTTGAACATACTTTGGAAAATGCCGATCGTGCAGTTGGAGAAAGAATTTTAGGAAAAGATGAATCAGGTAAAACTATAATGGCCAGAATGGGCCGTTATGGGCCAATGGTACAGATCGGTTTACCTGATGATGAAGAAAAGCCACGTTATGCAAAATTAAAACCCTCTCAAAGTATTGAAACCATTACCCTGGAGGAAGCACATGAACTTTTTAAATTAGGGGCTCCGCTGGGCGAGCATGAAGGGCTGGAAATATCTGTTAATATTGGCCGCTTTGGCCCTTATGTAAAGTTTGGAGACCAGTTTATTTCAATACCAAAAGGAGAAGAACCTTCATCTATTGACTTTGGCAGAGCCCTTGAGATCATCAATGCTAAAAAACTGGAAGATGCCCCCATTGGTTTTTATGAGGAGAAACCGATAACAAAAGGTAAAGGAAGGTTTGGCCCGTTTATTAAGTGGAATGATATGTTTATCAATATTCCGAGAGCCTACCATTTTGACAGCCTCACCCAATCCGATTGTAATGAATTGATTGAAAAGAAAATTGAAAAAGAATCCAACCGTTTTATAAAACAATGGCCCGGAGAAAAGATCGCACTTGAAAACGGCCGCTGGGGGCCATTTATACGCTTTGGTAAAAAAATGATCAAATTAACCGGCGGCGGTGCCAACGGAAAATATACCCCCGAAGAATTAGCGGGCCTTGAACTGGAAGATGTAAAAAAACTGATTGTTGCTGTAGAGCCAAAGGCATTTGATAAAAAGGCACCTGTTAAAAAGAAGAAAGCAGTGACTAAGAAAAAATAAATAATTCTGTAACATTAAAAAACTAAAGCATAGCTGATGTGGTGTTTTAGTTTGCCACATTTATGGAAAATTTTTCGCCGTTGTTGGTCGCCTGACCAATAACATGCTATGTTCAAACTGAATAGATAATAACGCTGCATATTCCAATACTTTTATTTAGTAACAATTGTGGAAAATTTTAACTTCTCTGTTAACGCACATTATACGACATTCAATTAAAATATTTTAAAGTTTGAAAGCAAATAAAGAAATAACGGCTCTGTTGCATTTAATTGATGATCCGGATGAAGACGTATACAAAACAGTAAGCGAAAAAATTATTTCTTTGGGAAAGGATATTATCCCAAATCTCGAGAATCTTTGGGAAAATACAGGTAATGAGGAAATTCAGGAAAGGATCGAGCTGTTAATTCATCGTTTACATTTCAGGGACCTTACCGGTGATTTCACAGAATGGGCAACAAATGATTCAGATTTACTTGAAGGCGCCTTATTGGTTGCACGGTACCATTACCCCGATATGGATACTACTGTTATTCACCAGGAGATCGAAAAGTTACGACGCAATGTATGGCTGGAACTGAATAATTACCTCACTCCTATTGAACAGATAAATATTGTAACCAGCATTTTATATAATTATTATAAACAAAAAGGGGTTGAATTTGCCTATAATAATCCTGATGATTATTTAATCAATAAAACACTGGAGAGTAAAAAAGGAAATGCCTTAAGCAATGGTATCGTTTATATTGTTTTGTGCGAACTATTGGATATTCCGGTTAAAGCGATCAATATACCCCGGCAATTTATCATGGCTTATTTTGATCCGCAACATGATTTATTAAATCCGGTTGGCCATGCATCGGAAAAAATTAATTTTTTTATTGATCCGTTAAACGGGCAGATGTACAGCCATACTGATGTAGAAGGATATTTTAAACGTATCTCTGTTCCGCCGGTTGCATCCTATTTCCGGCAACTGAATAATAAACGGATCATTCAGTATTTACTGGAAGAGCTAAGCAAATGTTTTGATAACGACCGAAACAGGTATAAAATGAATGAATTACTTTTACTGGCAAATTTACTGGATGTATGATCTATCATGTAGTTAATAAGAAAAACTGGCAAAAAGCAGTGCAGGAAGGGTTTTATGAGGCTGCATCACTGGCAGCAGAAGGTTTTATTCATGCCAGTAAAATACAGCAGGTAGCAGGTGTTTTGGAACGTTATTATAAGGATCAGCAGGATCTGCTGGTCCTGCATATTGATGAGCACAAATTAACATCTCCGTTTACCTATGTCTTCTCTACATCAGTTAATGATGAGTTTCCACATATTTTTGGCAGGTTGAATTTAGATGCAGTAATTAATGTTGAAGCCTTATGATAACATGGGATGATTTCGATAAAATTGATATCCGCACAGGAACGGTCCTTGAAGTAAATGATTTTCCAGGAGCCAGGAAACCTGCTTATCAGCTCCTAATCGATTTTGGTGAATCAGGTATCAAAAGATCTTCGGCCCAGATAACATCCCTGTACAGCAAAGAAGCATTGATCGGGAAACAGGTTATTGCCGTTTTAAATTTTGAAGTAAAACAAATTGGGAATTTTTTCAGCGAATGCCTGGTATTGGGTGTTTATAATGAAAACAATGATGTGGTTTTGCTGCAGCCGTCACTGGCTGTAAAAAACGGAAGCAGGATCAGTTAGGAATTCACCTGCCGGCGTATTGTTCAAAAACATTTTATCAGGCATGTTCCTGCTCCCCAAACTTTTCAAAATACTGTCCAAGCTTTTTAAAGTGACTTTTATTGAGGGTAAAGTAATGATTTCGTCCCTGTTTTCGGCAGTCAATTAACCCGCTTTCAGCTAATAATTTAATATGATGTGAACAGGTAGGCTGTGATAAACCCGTAAGGCCAACAACATCACAACAACGTACCGTTCCTTTTTTATAAATTTCCTGTAATATGCACATGCGATATGGATCTGCGACAGCTACCATTGCCTTTTCATAAAATTTTGCTTCACTTTTCATGTTATTTTGCCGCTTTAAACTGTTCAAAGAAATTATATTTAAGTTAAATGGACAAAAGAAATCCATGTAAATTTGGTTACGCTAAAAATGAACATCGAAATCGTATATTATCAATCGCCGCTTGGTGTGCTTGAAATAAGAAGCACCGGCAGTGCAATATCTGATATTTTGTTTGTCAATTCCTGGAAAGGAGCAAAAATAAATGAAAGTGAATTAAGTTTTGTAAAACCAAAAACCCCGGTAATAAAAGCATGTATAAAACAACTGGATGAATATTTTGCCGGAAAAAGGACTGAATTTACTATTCATACTTTACAGGTGGGTACGGCATTTCAGCAAAATGTTTGGGCCGAATTATGTAAAATACCCTATGGGCGTACCATCAGTTATCTGGAGTTAAGTAAACGGATCGGTAATGTAAAAGCTATTCGTGCAGTGGGTACTGCAAATGGTAACAACAGTGTTTGTATAGTGGTACCCTGTCACCGGGTAATTGGCAGTAATGGCGATTTGATTGGCTATGGGGGCGACCTCTGGAGAAAAAAATGGCTGCTTGAGCATGAGGGAAAAATTGCAAATGGTGTACAAACTTTATTTTAGATCTATGCTGCCAAATGAAAGCGGTAAAAGCAGATCAGCTTTATCAACAATAATCACTTTGCCGTCAAGGCCACTTAAAATCAGCCGTATGGGTTGCTTCACCCGTTCTTCATATTCAACTAAACTTTGCCGGCACATCCCGCATGGAGAGATCGGATGATTACTTTCACCATGTGTATTGTCATAACTGATAGCAATTGTATCAATGGCAACATTTGGATATAAAGAGGCAGCTGATGCCAGTAATACCCTTTCTGCACAGATCCCTACAGGGTATGAAGCATTTTCCTGGTTGGTACCGGCTACAATTTTTCCATTAGCTAATTTAGCAATTGCCCCAACATTAAAATTTGAATAAGGTGCATATGCAGCGGCTGTAACTTCCCTGGCCTCATTCACCAACCAGGCATCCTGTTCATTTAATTCATCAATAGATCTGTAAACAGTATAGGAAAACTTATATTCTTCTTGAATCATACCTTAAATTTACTATTATTTTATTCAGACAAAAAAATCCTCCCTGCTAAGCTGCAGAGAGGATACATCCATATTTTAAAGTTAATTCTTAAAAAGTAAACAACCCAAATTATTTGATCCGGTGGAATAAACGTTTCTTGTCGCTGGCTGGTGTGGACACCAGCCAGGGCAGCCCGCCATGGTCGGTGTCACCACCGACCACAGCTTTGATATTGAACGAAAATTAATTAAACCAAATTACCTGATCCGGCTGAATAAACGTTTCCAGCGCGGGCCATTTTCATAACTGAACCAGATGAGGGAGGCTTTACCAACCACATGATCTTCGGGTACAAAACCCCAATACCGGCTGTCGAGTGAATTGTGCCTGTTATCTCCCATGAGCCAGTAATAATTCATTTTAAAAGTATAGCTGGCCGTTTCAACTCCATTAATAAAATATTTACCGGCCCTGTTTTCAAATGTATTGCCTTCATAAACTTCAATGCAACGCTGATAACGTAACAGGTTATCAGGGGTTAATACTATAGTTGCATTTTTCTTAGGTATCCATAAAGGGCCATAATTATCTGCCGACCAGCTTCTGCCTGTTGAATCATTATAATACGGGAACAAACTGTTCTCATGTTGCCTTATATGATCTTTTAAGATATAACCCGCAGGTAATTTAAGAGCTGCTTTTTCGGCATTGGTAATATTTACCTGGTACAGATTGTTATTGATTTGTCCAAAGTCGTTTTGTTTTTCACGAACGGCAATTCCTAATTCAAGCAGTTTTTCATCATCAAGATAAACGCCGGCAGGAACCTGTAATTCATAATAACGTTGAGATTGCGGGAAAAAATCTTCGGGTTTACCATTTATAAACAGTTTTCCATTACGAACCTGTATGGTATCTCCGGCAATACCTACACAACGTTTAATAAAGTTTTCCCGTTTATCAACAGGCCTGGTTACAATTAAATCCCCATAATCCTGCCAAACCCTTTCCCTGCCCAGGTCTCTTACCGCCTGGTAATAAGTTGTCTGCGAACCATGTGCTTCATCATTAATCAATGTATCATTTGCCGGAAAGTTAAATACCACCGCATCATTTCTTTCTACCGGGCTTGCAAACCACCTGGTATAAGGTATATGTATCCACTCAACATACGACTTAACATTTAAACCCGGAATTGTATGATGTACAAAAGGCATGGCAATGGGGGTATTGGGTATCCTGGGGCCATATGCTGATTTACTTACAAATAAAAAATCGTTCACCAGTAATGTTTTCTCCATAGATGGTGTTGGAATGGTATATGCCTCAAAAACAAAAGTGCGGATTAAAGTTGCGGCAACAATCGCAAATGCTGCTGCATCTATCCATTCTCTTGCTCCTGATTTTTTATAGTTCTTTACAACAGCAATACCTGCATATCTTTCATTTTTGGAATAGCCTAAATAAGGAAAATAAATAAAAGGAAGAAAAACTGCAGCGGCATGATGCCAAAAACCAAAGCGGCCGAAATGTTCTACAAATTTTATACATATCCAGATGGTTATAAATTGCCCGGCAACCGGTATCAACTGCAAAAAGAACCAGTACTTTTTCAATTCCATCTTTTGTACCATGCACCAGGTATTGTAAAAAGGCACAAAAGCTTTCCAGCCTTCAATACCGGCTTTTTTAAACATACCATACATACCAATATGCCAACCTGCAGCGCCAATAATAAAAATTATCCAACCTATACTCATACGTTACATTTTATAAGTGCCAAAAATACCATAATTAACCGTTTGACAAAGTTTTACAGAAATAATGTTTTGAAATGTTTAACAGAATAAGGGTCAGCGCTCTTTTAAAATAGAATTTATACAATCACTTACTTCTTCAGCCCTGTTCATGATCATAAAATGCCCGGCATTTTTTATGGTAAAAGTGGGCTTAATATTTTTTATGGGAAACATATGATCTTTATCGCCATGTATATGATAAATTTCGGGATGTTGCCATTCATTCTTCCAGTTGATGGCCTGGTTTACCGCCCAGGTAGTATAGGGCAGGTCTGCTTCTCTTCTAAGGGAGGCGACCAAAGTTTTTTCTTCCTCTGTTTGTACACCCAACATCCGGTTTTGGATGGGTTGTGTTAGTTTGCTGGACTTTAAGGGGACCATTTTATTCAGCCGGAGTTTTGCAACCGTTTTCATCCAGCGTGGTAACTCTTTTGAAGATTTGATACTGGAAATAATGATAATTTTTCTTACGGGTATCTGCTTTGCAATTTCGGTACAAAGCATGCCACCAAACGAAAGGCCCATCAAAATCGGATTATCCTTTGTTATTCCGGCTCTCATCCGTTCAGCATAATTTTGAAGGGATTCATCCTTTTCAGGCATCAGCCAGCGGATAACTTTTAATTCAAAGCCTGCTATGTTCAATTTTGAAAAAGCCCTTTCATCTGCGCCCAACCCGCTTATACAATAAATAGTTTTCATTTTATAACAATTGACAATTTTTACAGCTCAACAGTACTTATTATTTAACGTGTTGTGCTATTAAGATTTAAGACACGCGCTGAAAGCCGTCTTCGGCAAGCTCAGACTGGCAGCTTTCTGTCATATTGAGCTTGTCGAAACATAGACAGAATGCGGCTTTTAAATGAAATTTATTTTTTAATAGCACAACACGTTATTATTTATTCTCTTATTTACGGGGCAAAACAAAATTTTCCACATCATCGAGGCTTATTGATTTACCTGATAATATGATCAATCTTTCAACAACATTTCTTAATTCACGTATATTACCGGTCCAGTTATAGGCCTTTAATGCCTCCATGGCATTTTTATCAACTGATTTTTTGGGCTGTCCGTATTCACTGGCAATAATATCCAGGAAGTGTTCCACTAAAGCAGGTACATCTTCCCTACGCTCATTTAAAGAAGGCACATGAATGATGATAACGCCCAAACGGTGATAAAGATCAAGGCGAAAATTCTTTTCATCTACTTCTTTTAAGAGGTCTTTATTAGTTGCGGCAATAACCCTTACATCAACCGAAATATCTTTATCAGCACCAACCCGGTTGATCTTTCCTTCCTGCAGGGCCCGTAAAACTTTTGCCTGCGCATTCAGGCTCATATCGCCGATCTCATCTAAAAATAAAGTTCCGCCGCTGGCTGTTTCAAATTTACCGATGCGTTGTTTAATTGCTGAAGTAAATGATCCCTTTTCATGGCCAAATAATTCACTCTCGATCAACTCTCCGGGAATGGCAGCACAGTTAACTTCTATCATGGGGCCACTGCTGCGGTTACTTTTTTCATGTATCCACCTGGCCACTAATTCTTTTCCAACGCCATTGTCTCCTGTTATTAAAACCCGGGCATCTGTAGGGGCAACTTTTTCAATGGTATCTTTTATTTTGTTGATCGGACTGCTGTTGCCAACCATCTCTAAAGCCTTGCCTACTTTACGTTTCAGGATCTTTGTTTCGGTAACCAGTATTTGTTTGTCAAGTGCATTTCTTAACGTGATGAGTAACCGGTTCAGATCAGGGGGTTTACTTATATAATCAAAAGCACCTTTTCTAACCGCATCAACAGCCGTATCAATATTCCCGTGCCCGCTGATCATGATAACCGGCACATCCGGATTTATCTCTTTCGATCTGTCTAAAAATTCTATTCCGTCAAGTTTGGGCATTTTAATATCGCAGAGTACCACATCGTAGGTTTTTTCTGAAAACTTTTTTAAACCTTCTTCACCATCACCCGCTTCATCAATTTTGTAACCTTCATAACTGAGAATTTCAGACAGGGTTTTACGGATCGATTTTTCATCATCTATTATTAAAATACTGGCCATAAGTTTTCATAATGATTTTAAATGAACAAAGTACTTAACCATACTGGCTGCTGATCACCAAAAATAACAATTTATAAACTTTAATCCCTGATAATTCAGTTAAAGCGTAATTAAATCCTGCGTTATATTTTTTGACTGAAGAAAATCAGGTTACTAAAAAGCCCCTGCAAATATTTTATGTTGCAGGGGCCGTTATAAATTACCGGTATAAAATATTATTGTTGGTCATAGGCTGTATCCCATGCTGTACCATCATCACCTTTTTGTCCTTCCATTTTGATCATAAAGTTTTTAGCCGGGAAATAAGGCTTCATGTGGATATCCAGGTGTATCTTATCTTTTTGAATGGGATCCTGCTCAAACCTGCGTATCGTAAAGTCTTCAATCAATTTATCGGGGCCGGTAACACTGTCCAGGAATTTAACGATCTGGCTCATCAGGTCTTTCCGGGTATTTGCATTAAAGTTTTCAAATGCACGGCGGTTTAGAAAGTCCATCATCACTTTTGTAACATAGTCAAACACCCGTACAACAGAATACGTCTGCAGCCCAAGATTATCTCCGTTAAACAACGTTTTTGCCGAGAAAGCCATTACCTTACCATATTCATTCACCATGGGTACCAGTCCCATTTTCTCCAGGCTGGCGATCTCACTTTTTTTCAATGGAAATTTTACACCATCCACTTCATTCATACTTCCGAACTTTTTACCGGCAGTTACCTGGCTCATCAATGTTTTATAAACTTTACCTGCCAATGCACCTGAAGGAGGAACAAATAAATCATCTTCCTCGCCCAGCTCAGCAAACTTGCCACGGCCTACCAGCCAGTTGCAGGTCATCATTACATTTGATTTAAATTTATCGCCGGCAGTAAGGTTTGCCAGTTCAAACATTTCCATTACATCATCCGGCGCATCCAGGTGTTCAAAATCGGTAACCATCATCACTTTATGCTCGTGTGCAATTTTGGCCCATTTTTCCACTACTTTATTTGAACCGAGATAACCCGGAAGAACCATGATACTGTAATTATTGCGCAAATCCAGCCTGTCGAAATTCATTTTCAATTCTTCATTTACGGCATCAATGAACCGGGTATTATCCAGGTCTTTCATTTGGTCGGGTTCGCAATTAATAAACGAAACATTTTTTAATTTATCAGATTCGGTATTTTTAAAAAACAGGGCAACATTACGGTAAGAACGTTCAAGGTCTTTAGATTCCTCCACTGCTTTAGCCAGGTTATGTTCCAGAACTTTCTGGCTGCTGGCAGCTTTTTCTTCACAAAGATTAACCATATCGGAGATCTCATTACTTGATTCCAGTACTTTGGCCCATACATGCAACGCTTTTTTTAAAGAGTCACGTTCTCCTTTTTTCTGTTGTTCGGTAAGAAAGATATTTCTTCTTGCTTTACGGTCGGGGCTCAGGTTTTGTGTGCCTTCAATGGTTGATTCAATAAGATCGAACCCGCCAAATTTTGCAATTTTTTCGCTGCTCGACTTTAAAAACTCAAGGGGGTTTTTTATTTCGGGCCTTTCCTGTTGCATTTCCGGTTGCTGTGACGATTGTTGTTCCATGTTATCCGCCATATAATATTTATTTAGTCGTAATTTATTTATTCAAAACTAACCGAATTATCAGTTGCTGTTATATTTTCTCCGCTGGTTTCACCGGTTCCTGTTGTACCCGCTTCTACACCTGCCCAGGTATTTTGAACAATATTATTTTCAATATCAAGCGTATGAGCAGAAATCGTAATTTTTGTAATCATGGGAATGGATCCATCTGAAACAAATAAATCTCTCATATAAATACAAAACGCATGTGTAAATGAAACAGTTCTTTGGGCACTGCCGGCAGTATCCCTGCGGGCAAATTCAAGCCTTCCGTCTCTGGTCTCATTCCTAACTATCCAATTTAATAAATCATATTCATTGCCACTCTCAATGGTTACATCTATAATGCCGCCCCGGATACGGCCATTAGGCCGGTTATGTGCATCAACCGCCCGGCTTAAAGTATATTCAGCAGTTAATACATTAAATTCATGATCACCTACAAATAACTTAGCCTGGAATGACATAATTGTTAGTTTATCTTTTTATAAATTAAAAATCAACCAGTGACAGTTACTTATTGTTATTGAGCTCCGCAATCATACCCTGTATGGCATCCAATAATGCTTTTTTTGCGTCAGCATCCGCGAGGGCTGATTTTAAAATTTTATTGGATTTTAACTGCCTGATTATCTTTAGGTATTCATCCTTTTGTGAAGCATTATCCTTTAAAAATTCACTTTGCTCGGTAATACCTTTTACACCAAAATCGCCCAGGTTTTTAAAACTAAGTGTTTCCTTTTTGGTTAAGCCTTCGGCATCCTGAAAATCTATGGAAACATCGGGCTTATAATGTGCAAAAACCTGCTCTACCGTTTGTATTCCATGAACAATTTCAGGCTTCACCGGGGCATCTTTGGTTAATTTTTCTGCCATCAGGGTTCTGTTCTGCGGAATATCTGCAAACGCTTCGCTGGCATCTGTTTTTACTTCGTTACCGCCTATACCGTAATTATCTGACATACATTAAGTTTTAGTAAAATAAATATACTGTTTTTTTATATAATTTTCCAAGTTAATTGTTTTTTTTCATTTAGTTCTGCATTCACTACCGAGCCTTTTTTAATTTCACTGTTGATGATCATCCGGCTGAGTGGCTTACGCATAGATGTACGGATAACCCCCTTTAATGGCCGCACGCCGTATTTTGGCGTAAATCCCAAATGTGCCAGATGTTCGGCAGCTTCTTTGGTAACATGGAGGGTAATGCCCAGTTGCTCTAATTGCTTAACCAAAGGTTTAAGATGTATATTAAAAATCCGAACCACATTTTCAATACTTACCGGTGCAAAAGGAACTATTTCTGTGACCCTTGCCAGGAACTCGGGTCGGAAATAACGGCTCATAATATCCAGCATATCTTCCGACCGGGGAATATCACCTTTATTAAACGATTCGATGATATGCTCGGAGCCGATATTGGAAGTAAATAAAATTACTGCATTGGAAAAATCGCCTTCCTTGCCCAACCTGTCGTGCATTTTACCTTCATCCAGTATCTGCAAAAAAATATCAAATACAGATGGATGTGCTTTTTCAATTTCATCAAATAACACAATCGCATAAGGTTGCTGGCGGATCTTGTTTACCAGCATACCCCCTTCTTCATACCCAACATATCCCGGAGGGGCGCCGTACAATAAAGCTGCTGAATGTTCTTCTTTAAATTCGGACATATCAAAACGGATGATCGAATTTTCATCCTGGAATAAAAACTCGGCCAGCGATTTAGCCAATTCTGTTTTACCGGTACCGGTTGGGCCCAGAAAAAAGAAGGAAGCAATGGGTTGACCTGCCTTGTTTAAACCAGAACGGGATTCCAGTATGGCATCAGAAACGGTTTTTAAAGCATGGTCCTGCCCTATCACCCTTTGACGAAGATGATCTTCCATAGCAACCAGCCGTTGCTGTTCTTTGGTTTGAATTTTACCAAGTGGTATGCCGGTAATATTTGCCACAACTGCACTCAGATCTGTGGTGTCGATCTGTGTTTTTTCAGAAGCAGCAATCAGGGTAAGACTTTCAAACATAGTTGTTAAATAACTTCGCATTTCTCCCTGGTCGTTTATTTTGGCAAATTCTTTTTCTTCGTTGTGCCTGGCCAATAAAACCGGGCTGAAACCTGCCTGCGCTTCATGATACAGCCATCTGAACTGTTCATCAGTTGCATCGGCCGGTATCTCATTTAACTTACCCGTAAATTTCTCTACATCCTGGGAGGCCGTATCAGTCATCATGCGGCTTACTGCCAGTGTACGGTCTAACAGGTCAATGGCTGAATCGGGTAATTTACGGTCTTTGATAAAGCGCTTGGCTAGTTTAATGGTTTCGGCAAATACCGCATCATCAATGCCCAGGTTATGGTGTTTTTCGTAATGCTCTGCCTGGTTACGCAGCATTTTTTCAGCAATAGTAGTATCAGGTTCTGTAAGTTTTACAATTTCAAATCGGCGGCTGAATGTTTCGTCCTTTTCAATACTCTTGCGGTACTCATCCAAAGTAGTTGTTCCGATTACTGTTAGTATTCCTTTACTTAGTTCTGCTTTTAAAATACTGGTTGCTCCGCCGTTTGGATTATTCTTATCAATGTAGGTATGTATTTCATCAATAAATAAAATTGGCTTTTCAAAATTCGAAAGCTCTCTTGTAATTTTTCTTATGCGGTCTTCTATCTCACCTTTATAGGTTGCGCCGGCCATTAGTGCGCCATTGTCTATTTCATAAATGGAAACATTTCTTAAATGCTGCGGCACCGCTTCATTAATTACTGCCATGGCAAAACCGTTCAACAAAGCGGTTTTGCCCACACCCGGATCGCCGGTGATGATCACATTTGATTTTGATTTACGGCTGATGATTTCGCAGATCTGGCGTATTTCTTTATCCCTTCCGATGACCGGGTATAACTCACCTCCTTTGGCCTGGGCTAATTTATCAATACAATATTTACCCAGCGCTTCATAAGTTGCATTGGGCGATGGCTTGTTGGCCATGCCATTTGTTTTTCCCGTTTCAACGCCTTTTCCGGCTGATGTATTTTGATACCACTGCAATAACTGTGCAGAGGTGATTGGATAAGTTTTTAATTGCTCGTATGCAAAAGATACACCGGGTGTAGATAATGCAATGAGCAAACATTCAGGCTCTATTGAATGGTATTGAAGTTTCAAATGCAGGTGATCGGCTTCGTTAAAAAGGGCTTCACAACTTTCATCATTTCCCGGCTCGTCGGTTGGT
>JAYTOF010000155.1:0-9280 GCA_043747955.1 Chitinophagaceae bacterium | reverse complement strand
ATTGGATCTGCCAATTTAATTTTAGCTGAGCAAAATCTGCCTGAAAAAGTAAAAACGGAGATCGGCCTGCAATTATACTCATCTGAACATATGCTGAGTATTATCAATGACATTTTAGATTTCAGTAAAATAGAATCTGGTAAAATGGAGTTAAATAAGCAACCCTTTAATTTAATGGAAGCTTTACATTTTCTTATAAATTCAATTGAAAGTCAATTCAGGAAAAATAAAATTGAACTCAAATATAATTTTGATCCGCAGTTAACGGATATCTTAATATTGAGTGACGTTGTAAAACTCAGGCAGATACTTTATAACCTTTTATCGAATGCTTTAAAATTTACTATTGATGGAAATGTGATCATAAATGTTGTACTGGAAAATACAGATACTGAAAACATAACTGTATCCTTCAACGTAAAGGATACCGGCATCGGCATTAAAAAAGAAAAACAGGCTGAAATATTTGAAGATTTCGCCCAGGTACATTCTGAAGAATTAATAAGAAGATTTGGTGGCACAGGCTTAGGACTTACTATTAGCGAAAAACTGGTTAATCTTTTCGGAGGTAAAATAAAAGTGGAAAGTGAATATGGAAACGGCGCTAATTTTTATTTTACACTTACTTTTAAAAAGGCTGTTACTGAAATAAACCCGGATAAGCAGCCTGAAGAAACAGTACTTTATACAGCCCCGGCTGATATACGTGGTGTACGCGTTTTAGTTGTAGAGGATAATGATATTAATGCTGCAATCTTAATTAAGTTTTTACAAAAATGGGGTATCAGAATAAAAGAAGCAAGTCATGGGGTCCACGCTTTAGATCTGATGAAATATCATAAATTTGATTTAATAATGATGGATCTTGAAATGCCCGAAATGAATGGGTATACTGCCGTTAAAATTATCCGTGAAACAAATCTTGAAATTCCGATTATTGCATTTACAGCAACTTTACTTGAAAATATGGATGCACTTATCACTGAAAATGGGTTTAATGATTATATACTGAAACCTTTCCGTCCTGCTGAACTGAAAAAGAAAATAGAGAAGTTTGTTCAATACAGGAAAATAGAATACGTTTAAATTAATAATTGAGGTTTGCTATTGTTATTAATATCTTTTTAGTAACTTTTTTTTTGCCAACCGGGGGAGTGGGCACTTACCCGTTTCAAAGTATCAAACTTTGTTCAACTCCAAAACCTTCCTTACTTCTCGTACTGAGGCCGCCTGCAAACAAAGCCATATCAAAGACTAACTAACCTGTTTCTTTTACAATTAGCTTTTGACTTATTCCATATCCCATTTGTTATAAGCACTAAAAATGGTTTTCATTCGATTTAAAAAAAACTTTACATTTGGAAATGCCTTATTTTTCCCAGATAAAGACCGGAATCTGTTTTACTGCACTTTGCCTGTTAGTATCCTGCAGTGCCTTAAAACCTGCACAGTTACATGCGGTTGAAAGATATACAATGGTAACCAAGGGCATTACAACAATACCATCAGATATTTATTTCAGGGTTTACCAGTTGCGTTCACAGGCACAATCAATTCAGTTGAGTGGAGTTATTGCAAGCAACGAATCCGAGAGTGAAAGTATAGAAGCCCTGCAACTGGATTTTACTGATAAGTTTAAATTTTTAGACCTGGTTGATTCTTTTTCCTATGCGTACAGAATAATAGCTAACTATGCCGACATGGTTCATGCATTAATAAGTGAGTCCTACTTAAAAGAGTTTACAAAAAATAAAAAGGGATGGCAATCTTCGTTTGACGGGTTGGTCACTAGCTATAATGCTGCCTGTGTAAAACGTGTACCCGCTGCAACAAAAATACCGCCATCGGTTGGTAAAATAGTCTCCGGTATTATACAGGAAATAGGCAAAGTGAAAATTAAGGCCTTACAGAAAAAATACCTGAAAGCTGCAATAACTACTGCCCATGAGCCTTTTGTAGGTATTTGCGATGATTTTTTAAATACGGATATTCCGAAGATAAAGAGGGAACTGGTTGGATTGCCTTCCTTTATTAACGAAAATTATAAAGATTTCTTAAACCATTTAAAAAATTATGAATCGCAGCAGGGAAATAATGCCTACAACTACTACAAATCCTATATACCCATTTATTCAAACTGGCAATTGCAGCTAAAAGAACTGAATGACCTGGTTACTAAACTTGGGATCTGTATACTGAGTTTACGAAATGGTTATACAGCTTTAGAAACCTATATCAGTTCTGAAAACGTAAACGCTGAATCACCGGCTGAATTAAAGAAACTGGATCAGGATTATGTTTCTTTACTTGAAACTATTGCAAGGTTTTCTGATGCCCGTGAAAAATTATTCAAAATTTCTTATTAAAAAGATTCTATTATGCTTCAGCATATTTTTAAGCGCAAAACCTGGGCGGTAAAAATTTTTATGGTGGCTTATGTGCTGTTACAGGCCTGTAACAGCGGAGAAAGTACCGTTAGTTATAATGCAGATGAAAAAGACAAATCAGCTGACAGTATTACTGAAACCGGTAATTCAACAATACATTCCCCCGGTAGCGGGGCTTTTAACAGCCTGCCCAATTCAAAGGATGCTGAAAATGCCGAACGGCAGAAACAGATAACCATGCAGATTGATTCTACCTATGCTGCTATTTCGCTATTGGATGATTTAAAAAAAGATATAAATACAGAAACACAGGTTGCCTTAACCATGGCAGAGCGGAATAAAAAATCAAAAGCTATATTCAATATCAATATTATTCAGAATGAATTAACCAGGGCTATAGATGCATCTATATTGGCTAACCTCCAGATACGGACAAATGAGCTGGCAGGCATAACACGTGAACTGGAAAAAAATGTAACCCACCTCAAGCAGGTTACCACAAATTTAAATAAAGCCACACAAACCATAACAAGGTTAATTGATATCCTTGCTTTTGGCATTAGCAAGGGTTTTATAAAACCGCCTACCCCTAAAGGAACACCCCCTGCTGAAATTAAAGCCAAAGTAAATTAACGGGGTTGTACTTTTAATTTTTTTATCTTGTCAGCCAATGCCGCAAGTTCTGCATGTTCACTCAGCCTTTTATCAATTGCAGTTAAAACATATTTAGATATAACCCAGCTCATGGTATAAGTCATTTCATCGTTTTTCTTATACAAAGAGATCGTAGTATAATGCAACTTGTCGTTATATAAATTATTGATATAGGTCTTTAACCGGAGGTCATTAACTGATGTTTGGGTACTGTATGAACCCAGAATGGTTTTAAAAGGGGCAGCCAGGTCATTTATTAATGGGTTAACTGCTTTAAAATCCATTTCATCTAAATTGTCATTGGTGATGTGAATAATATTAAACTCCAGTTTATCTTTATTTTTAATAGTTGTATCTGCTTCAATTATCCGCTGCAGGTTAAATATCATTTCAAATACAACACCTGCGCCTGAATTATCAAAATACCCTCCATCAACAAAATAGTTAGGTTCGGTTTTACAGGTATCGCATTTTTTATGATCGATCCTTCCTGCGGGGCTTAAATAAGGAAAACTGGCACCCAGTACAATTCCGGTACTCAGCTTTATATCCTGTTTTTCATTCAATAACCCTAAAACATCAATGCGCCCGTTAAAAACCGAGTTGGAGATCTCAATATTGCTGATCACCCCTGGTCTTCCATCCTGCATTCGCGTTGTATTAATGCATAATACCGGTAAATGATATGGTTTGTTTTTTTGTGTGATGATTTGTGAAAAAGGTACTCCCAGGCTATCATACAAAAAATCGTTTTTACCGGGTGCCTGCTCCATGGAGTGAGAAAGGGCAGAAGCTCGGTCACTAACATTATATAAAGTAATTAAGTTCCTGAAAACATCGGGGCCCAGTGTACGGGCTAAGGTATACGTTAAAAAATCAGATTTTAAATAGCTTGTAGTAGCCGTCCAATAAGGTGTTTTAGAGTTACTAATCCGGAGCAGGTTTTCCTTACCTTTTAACAGAGAGAAAAAGGTTCCATTGCCTACACTGCCCCCTGATGCTCCGCTTAAACAAAATAAATGATCAGAGAATGTTCCGTTGGTTTCATCTTCCAGTTTAGAAAGTGCTGAAGCTGTCCAGTATCCCGAACGGGAAGCCCCGCCATTGGCCATTACAAAAAACAGGGGTACTTTTTTTACACTGCTGTCTGCCAGCATTTGTTGCCTCACCGGATCAGAAATCCACTGATTAAAATATTCTTTTAAATTCTGGCGTTCTGCAAATTTATTGTTGGTTTCATTTTTAATAAGCCGCGTATAATGCGGTTCCACAAAATATCCGATTATAAATGATAAGGTTAAAAGCAATAAATGAAAATTAAACCGGGCCATAATAGATATTACTGCAATAATGTTTCCGATGATTAGCAATATGCTGAAACCCAGGAACAAAAAAGGAAATGTGCCGATCCAGGTAGAAAACTGTACCGACATGATGGTTGCCAGATATACAGTGGTAGCAACAATGCCTATAATGAAAAATGCCTGAAAATACCTCTTGTCTTCATTATCAGTTACTAACCGGATTAATTTTTTCCAGATACTTATTTTGATCTCTTTAAATTCATTATGCCCCGTATCAAAGGATGAATATTCACCCCTGGCATCAATCAAATTTCTGCGGATTAACACAAAAATTAAAAATGCTATCTGGTAAAAAAGTAACAGGATGATCAGTCCCCAGATCCACTGGGTTAATATCTCCAGTAAAGAGGCCGCAACTATAATTGCATAATTCGCAAACCGTACCCTGTTCCAGAATTGCAATCTTTTTTCCAGGGTAAGCTTTGGTCTCAGCAACAACCGGTTTCCCAATTGATAGATAATAAAATACCAGCTGAAACTTAAAAGTAATAAAAGATAACAAATCCTCCTGGAAAGTTTGGGTGTTTCGGGGTAGGGTAGTTGAAAAAAAGCAAGGATGATAATTGTAATACAGGTAAATCCAAGAATCCGCGGACTGTGTATCCTTAACGCCTGCCACATTAAATGTTTATCAGCCTGTTGTAATTCTTTTGTTTTGGCCACCAGCCTGGAAGAGTACCAGGTGCTGACAACCCAGAAAATAAGTGCCAACAGGAACAGGCCAAAAACTTTCCGGTTCTCCAGGGTTATGATCATCACGTCTTTACCTTGTGATAATTCCCAAAAACTCATATACGCAAAAAAGATAAAGACTATTGCCGGGAAGAAAAGCCAGACTGATTTTACAAAGTATCTCCAGAAATCGCCAACCAATAAATCGCTGTAACTTATAATTTTTTTACTGTTTGTATCTGCTGCCATATTATTAAATTTAGAAAAAATGATTAATTCAAACTATGCTTTGTGATTATCAGGTTGGCTTTATCCTGATTGATTAATTATTACGTTACATGGAATTTGCATGGCTGCAGCTAATTTTTTGAAAACCGGTTTTTAAAAAAAAGAAAAATACCGGCAGCTGCAATTAAAATACCGGTATACTTTAATAGGGCAGCGCTGTCACTCCTGATCACTGTGGCCGTATAAGTAAGAATAGCCTTACCAAAAGGGTCTTTCTCAATTTTTGAATTTTTTGCTGATGCCGGTAAATTAATTTTATATGATTGTGCCATGTCTTCGTCTACCATTACAAACTGCGTCTCTGAAATTTTAGTAATGTCCGGATCTTTCGTATCCAGTTCAGCAATCCATTTCCCGCCTTCATCCAGTTTCAGTAAACCTAAAAGATTAAATCGAACATAACTGGTTTGTTCCATATCATTATTTACGATATCAAAATCAGTAAGCTGATATTTAACAAACGCTTTTATATAATTATTCTTAATGATTGATTTGTTACGGCCTTCTTTTTGCCTGAACCTGTCCCAATATAATGCATTGTATTTTGTTTTTAAATTTATTGCTACAATCCCTTTTTCATCTGCAGTTAGCTCCATGTTTATTTTAAATCCGGCGGTTTCATCCTGGGCACTTGTTTTTACTGAGGCAAAACAGGCAATAAAAAAAATAAAAAAATATTTTGCAAATACGTTTCTCATGAAAAAATTTATTTATTGACCAGGTAACTATTATTGTAATGTGTTAAGGATATTCAATAGTGTTTGTTCATGCTTACTGCCGGTAAATGCATTAGCCCCGGCAATAATGCCTGACACTGAACTGCCTGAAACTTTAAAAGCTGCGACCCAGTTCACGGCAATATTGCCCCTGCTTCCGGTACTTCCCTTAAACAGGGTATACCCGTTTTCCTGCCCCAGTTGCTTATACGTAAGGTTAAAACCAAAAGTTTTTTGCCATTCATTAATAGCCGTTAATGCCTGTTTCGGATTAGTGTATCCCGGAAAATTATACACTTCAATGGTTGCACTGTTAGCACTGTTGGCAATTATATATTTGCATTGCTGCATTACATATTGATTTGCGGGGATGGCTTTCCAGTCGGCCGGGTAACCAAATACAACAGCATCATTAAATGTTTTATAGCCTTCAGGAATTTTAACAACATTGCCTGATATTACCGCAGAGCCTGTTTCAGGAACAGCTGCTTTAGCTACATTCTGGCTGCTGTCGGGTTGTATGTTCGATGCCAGCGGTTTTACAGTTTGCCCATTAAAAGAAGCAGCCATTTCGTCTATCTTCTGTCTTAAAAAATTATCATCTTTTAATTCTAAGGCAACTGCGCCGTTTTTAACTGCTTCCCTGATATCAAGGAATAAATATCTTTCATCACCCTCTTCCATTTTTTGAATAAAGCTGGTTTTATTATTCATTGCCATATCAAAAGCCTGATCAGCTGTCTTACTGCCCCCGATCCCTTCACCACCAATGGCCGTACTTTCAATAGCATAATATTCATTATTTAACTTAAATCCCGGATAAGCATGCCCCGGTATCAGGTAAATAACCGGATCCATTCCTGCACTTGCCATAATACTTGCATACAAAATAGAAAGTTCGATACATAATCCTGTTTTACCGGTTATCACCTCACGTGGTAATTTTATAGTTTGAACAATTGAATTAAAGTCATCGATTGATGAAGGCACCCCCGTTGTGCCGCTATAAACCACATGGCTCAGCAGTGTGGCAGTATAAATACCTTTCAAAAACCGGATACATTCTGCTTCATTTTTACTTACACCTGCCGTTTCGCCTTTTAATACTTTTTCCTGTATTTGCTGTGTAAGGTATTTAATCAACGGATCGTTTGGAGTAACCAGGCAGGAGAGTAAGGGAACATTATCATAATAATCTTCCGCTGTGCGGATTTCATCAGCAGGTAAAAAATTATACATAAAATCATTGCGGCCCTTAACAGAAATTGAAAAACTGTTTTCAATAGTTTTTACATTAGTCCCTTTAACAGCCAGCTTTACCGTTTCTTTTGAGTCCGTTGTTTTTTCAATAATTTTATCAGGAAACTTAGGGTAGCAGTTCACAACAACGGTTTGTCCGGGAAGAATTAATGGTATTTTTTCAATAATGACCCAATCAATATAATTACTGACATTATACGAAATTTCAATATTTTTTGCAGAAACATCACTGCTGTTTTTAATCAGCATTTTAAACAGGGAATATTTGCCTTCAAATGCAGCTTCATTTGCATATACTTTATAAATGGAAGACATGATAACCGGAGGGTTACTTATTCTTATCTCCAATACAGCAGGAGTAAAAAGTCCCAGTAGTGGCTTAATAAAAGCCATTGATAGCCCTCCAATTACCAGAATAAATGGTAGAATTTTTTTCATTTTTTAAGTTTTGGCACTCCCGGGCAGGGTTATTTTTACTAAAAGTGAATATAAAATAAATATATCAATTATCAAATAATGATAAAAACTTTATTGCCTTATCTGAACTAAAACTTATTTTTTGTTAAATTAACTGTTTTCACTTTGGGAAATGAGTTTGTGCAAATTAGTATTTTCTTATATTTGGATTATTAAAAAAACAATTACCATGAGGTATTATTCATTTATGCTGCTTTTTACTGTTCTTTTAGTTACAGGCTGCAATAAACCCAATAATGCGCCCACTGAAAATAGTACCGATAGTACTTTGTCAAAAGGGATACCCGTATTAGAAGATGAAATGAATATACAAAACGCTGATCCCAATTCCGGGGCTTTTAATGAAGTTGGAAATACCAGGGATATGGTTTCACCAGCTGACAACAAACCTAAATCCCGTTTAACCAACTTAAAACAACGGTATAAAAATCTTTTACTTTTTCATGCTTCAGATACCATGAAAATCAATAAGTCATACCTGGCAACACTTGTTTTAGGGAAAGACCAGGTTTTAGGCGAATTAAAAAATGATTTGATCGGCAATACAAATGCTGACTCAGTTGAATTAAAAGAGGATACAACGTTGGAATTAGGATCAAAAATGAAGGCCAGGTTAATTGATATGAGTGGCGCAGAAAATAAAGGCTTTTTAATAGAATTGATTGGTGGAGAAGAAGCTGCTATTCAATCGATCACAGATAAAAGAAAAAAAGTGACCTGGCAGTGGAAATTAACCCCGCAAACAAAGGGGCAACAGGAGTTAAGGCTTTCAATCAATGTTATTGAAAAAGATGGTGAAATTGTTAATTTCCCGGCACGTAATATACCGATAATGATTTTTGCCGAGAAGACCAGCATAATAAGCAGTATCGGAGCTTTTCTGGAGAAATATGCTCAATTGCTTATTGCTTCTATTTTGATCCCGATATTTATTGCATGGTTCACCACGAGAATGCGGTACAAAATTGAAAATAAAAATAAGCTTGCAGCATCCGCTGAAATTAATCCCCAAAATTCAATGTATGGAACAGATCAGAATAACCCACAAAAAACAGAACCCACCGGGGCAACTGAATCGGCAAAATCAAGTACCTGATCTTCGCCGACCGGTAAAACAATTTTACCCGCATTCTGTTTTACCTTTGCATAAATACGTTGAATGCTTTATCAATCGCTGGAAGAATGTTTACTGGACCTGGAAAAAAATGATCAGCTGATCAGAATTAAAGAAGAAGTTGATCCATACCTGGAGATGGCAGCCATTCACCTGCGTGTACATGAAGCAGGGGGGCCGGCATTGTTATTTGAAAAGGTAAAGGGCAGCAAGTTCAGGGCGGCTTCCAATATTTTTGGTACCCTGGGTCGGAGTGAATTTATTTTCAGGGATACCCTTAAAATAGTACAGCAATTAATCGAGCTGAAAAATGATCCGGTAAAAGCGATCAAACATCCTATTAAAAAC
>JAYTOF010000154.1:0-7777 GCA_043747955.1 Chitinophagaceae bacterium | reverse complement strand
ATATGCAGTTGTATGGATGATGGGTTTAAGTTTGCCGTTAAAATAAATATCTGCGAAACAGGAGATGGAAATTTTGCATTGCCTGCAAACCGTTGCATACTTTTAAAACGCCGGGTATGTACCGTATCAACTAGTATCAACAAATTCTTTTCTGTATCAAACAACGGAAAAACAGTTTTATTAAAGTCATCTTCCTTTTTTACAATTACTATTTCATAATCTGTTAATGAAGTAACATGCAGTTCGGCAGATGATGTATTGGCTGCTACATTACTGTTGTTTAACGAATCAGCATCCAGCATACCAACAGTTTCCAGTAGCTTTGCTTTGATCATGGTTATTTCCTGGAAATAATTTTTGGCATTCCCAAAATACGTCAGCTTGCTTTTTGCAAACTCTGCTGCAATAAACTCTGCTGCTTTATCAATACCGGGGGTAAAGGTTTTGCGGCCCTGCATATCATCGGCCGAAAGTATTCTTTCAATACGCTCCACTTCAGCAGCATTTATTATTTTATCAATATTCTGCGAAGCAGCAGAAAAAAAACACAGCAATAAAATGCTGTGTAGCAAAAGACTCTTCTTATTTATCATAGCTGACCTTTAAACCATTAAACAAATTAACCATTAAACTTTTATAAACTCATCATTTCCTTAAACTTCACGGCCTGCCTGCGGCTAACCTCTATCTTTTCGCCGCCTTGCAGTTCCAGTAAAAGCCCGCCATTGAAATACGGCTCAATTTTTTCGATCATACGCAGGTTTACAATGTGTTTGCGGTTGGCCCTGAAGAAAACCTTTTCATCAAGCCGTTCTTCCAATGCATTCAGCGATTTTAGAATAAGTGGTTTGTAAGTGCCAAAAAATACTTTGGCATAATTACCCACACTTTCAAAAAGGCGTATCTCCCCCAGCTTTACAAACCAGCAACGTTCACCATCTTTTACAAATATCTGGTCGGCTTCGGTTAAAATGCCCCGGTTAATACCGGCCAGCGTGGCAGCCATTTCTTTTTCTTCCGCTATCTGTAATTTATGAATGGCATCTGCCAGCCGCTTGGGTTCAACAGGCTTCATTAAATAATCAAGCGCATTTACTTCAAATGCTTTCAGTGCATACTCATCATAGGCCGTTGTAAAGATCACATGGGGGGCACTGTCCAGCTCTGTTAACATATCAAATCCCGATTTACCCGGCATCTGTATGTCTAAAAAAATAATATCCGGCGAAAGGTTTTCTATTTTTTCCAGGCCTTCCGCAGCGTTAGCAGCTTCGCCAATAACTTCGATTTCAGGAAATTCCAAAAGCAGTTTTTTTAATTCATTCCTGGCTAACCTTTCATCGTCAATTATTAATGCCTTCTGCATATTATTAAAAATTTGAGCCAGCCGGCCGGCCGGCAGGTTGAAAATTAATTTTAAACAAATACCGGGATGGAGACCTTTGATTCTACCATCACCGTACCCATGTTCCTGATCTCAAAAACCGCCTTGCCCTGGTACATCAAATTTAACCGATCCTGTGTACTTTTAATACCAAAACCATCATCATTTACAATTGCAGAAAGTTGCCCGGTGTTTTGTACCAGTAACTCCATATGATTGTCATTAAATACCGCCACAATACGAACCACGCCACCCTTGATCTGTTTGCTGATACCATGTTTAATGGCATTTTCAACCAGGGTCTGCAACATCATGGGTGGTACAGGCTGCTGCAACGTATCTTCATCAATATCAAATTCGATCTTTAACCGCTCTTCAAAACGCATTTGCTCCAGCGCCAGGTAATCTTTTACAATATCCAGTTCTCTTTCTAAAGTAACCGTTTCCGATTTTTCGGCCTGCATACTGCTGCGCAGGATATTGCTTAACTCAGTAATGGCCCTCCTGGCCCTCTTGGGGTTTTCATCAACCAGGGCACGGATACTGTTTAATGAATTAAAAATAAAATGAGGGTTGATATGCGATTTAATGGTTTTTAATTCCAGCTCTTTTACAGTGGTCTCCAGTTTCAGCCGGTCGAGCTGATCATTTCTGTTTTTTTCTACATAATGATAAACAATATAAATGAGCATCCAGATGGAGATCAATAAAAGATTATAGTAAATACTTACCACATCGGATGGTTCCTGGTGTACCCATTCTCCATTTTTATTACGCGACCAACCCGTTGCTTTTTTAATTTCAGAAATTCCTTTTTGAATACTGCTGTCCTTTGTAACGGCCTGGGTCTTAAAATAGGGAATAGAATCAAGGCCAAACTGGGCTTCCATCTTCCGGGCCCTTTCAAATCGTTTATTGATCACAAATTTATCATACGAAAATCCGGAACGGTATTCAATAAAATTATCTGCATAAAATAAAACAGTGCCCGTAGCACCAACAGATATGATAAACATGATCACGATCCTCGTATAAGAAAATTTTAACCAGTTGGTTTTTTTAATGATGAACCGCAGTAAGTGAGTGGTTAAAATTCCAACGGCTAAAAAAATGCCAAGACTGATCAGGTTTTCTTTTTGCCCACCCTGTTCCCGTAACCTGTCGCCCCAAACAACAAAATTGAAGTACACGATTATTAAACCCCAAACACCCCAGCCGGTTAACTGACATAACCAATATCTCTTATTTGTTTTATTCATGGCTCAAAATTACTGCCCAATATAATGTAATTAAGTGCTGTTTTGATTAATGGTGAAATGATGGGGTGGGAGGTTGCCGGCAACCGGATGTGTAACTTATTTTTTAGTATATAATGATTAGTTTTACATTATTGTTAAAAAACGGTACATGGCCAACCCCAATTTAAATAATGAAGCTGCGTTTTTAAATCCTGCTGATAAGGAATTTGAAAATACCATAAGGCCCTCGGCAATCCAGGATTTTTCGGGCCAGGCACAGATCATTGATAATATTACCATATTTATTAAGGCTGCCAGGATAAGGGGTGAAGCACTTGATCATATTTTATTTCACGGCCCCCCGGGATTGGGTAAAACAACCTTATCAAGAATTGTGGCTAACGAATTGGGTGTAAACATCAAAGAAACCAGTGGCCCGGTTATTGAAAAACCAGGCGATCTGGCAGGGTTGCTTACCAATTTGGAAACCAATGATGTTTTATTCATTGATGAAATTCACCGGTTGAGTACCGTAGTTGAAGAATATTTATATGCCGCTATGGAAGATTACCGCATTGATATCATGATTGACAGCGGGCCCAACGCAAGAAGTGTACAGATCAACCTGAATCCATTTACATTAATTGGGGCTACCACACGAAGCGGTTTATTAACGGCTCCTTTGCTTTCACGCTTTGGTATAAAATCAAGGTTGGAATATTATGATGCGGTTACTTTAAAAAATATTATTCTCCGGTCATCAAAAATATTAGGTACAAAAATTACCAGTGATGCTGCTGAAGAAATTTCGGGAAGAAGCCGGGGTACACCACGTATTGCAAACAGCCTGTTACGCCGGGTAAGGGATTTTGCCCAGGTGATCGGTAATGGCGTCATTGACCTGGGTATTACCGAACATGCTTTAAAAGCATTGAACGTTGATAAGCACGGGCTTGATGAAATGGATAACCGAATCCTGCATACCATCATTGATAAATTTAAAGGCGGCCCGGTGGGCATCACCACCATTGCTACGGCAGTAGGAGAAGAAGTGGGTACCCTGGAAGAAGTGTATGAGCCTTTTTTAATACAGGAAGGATTTTTACAACGTACAGCAAGGGGAAGGGAAGCTACTCCAAAAGCCTATGAACACCTGGGTAAAAGATCAGCTTACGGCGGTTTCGAAAATTCACTTTTTTCTGATACTAAATAATTCCGGTAAACGTTAAACTTCTGTAATTCTATTAAGTCAGAGATTTTCAACTTTTATAATGAAATTATTATTTGCTGTTACTTTACTTGCCATCACTATTTCATCCTGCAATAAAGATGATTCTTCCATTACACCAATAGTTCCGCCTGCAACCATGTACTTTCCGCCTGTTGGAAGTGATGACTGGGAAACAGTTACCCCTCAATCATTGGGCTGGGATGTAACCAAACTAAATGAGGCCATTGATTTTGCAGGTACAAAAAATACGTTCGGGCTAATCATATTATACAAAGGCCGGATTGTAACAGAGAATTACTGGAACAGCTGGAATAAAAACACCGTTTATTATATTGCATCAGCCGGAAAAAGTGTGACTGCTTTCCTGGCAGGAATAGCCCAACAGGAGGGCCAGTTGAATATCAATAATAAAACGAGCACTTATTTAGGAAACGGATGGACATCAGCCCCGCTTGCCAAAGAAAACCTGATCACCGTTAAGCACCAGTTAACCATGAGCACCGGGTTGGAATATAATGTGCCGGATGATGACTGTATAACACCTGCCTGTCTTACCTATAAAGCCGATGCCGGCACCTTCTGGTATTATTATAATGCGCCTTACCGCCTGGTACAAAACGTTATTGCCAATGCTACATCAACCAATTATAATACTTATACCAAAACAAAACTTGCCGATAAAATAGGCATGAAAAATTTTACCTGGTTTAATTATACGCTTTGGCTCAACAGCAGGGATATGGCCCGGTTTGGATTATTGATATTAAATAAAGGAACCTGGAACGGGAATCAACTGATGACCGATCAGAATTATTTTTCGGCCATGACCAATACATCGCAAAACCTGAATAATTCTTATGGCTATTTGTGGTGGTTAAACGGAAAGACATCTTTTATGGTACCTACATTAACTTTGGTTTTTCCGGGTATGTTAAACACGGCTGCCCCTGCAGATATGATCTCCGCTTTGGGTAAAGGCGATAAGAAGATCTATGTTATCCCTTCTAAAGACCTGGTGGTGATCAGGCATGGCGATGATACCGGAGATGCACTGTTGGGGCCTTCATCTTTTGATAACGCTTTCTGGACAAAGCTGATGTTGGCTGTAAAATAATTTCAATACAGCAACATAAAAAAGACAATGAATTTCCTGAATGTATTTTTTTAAGGCCTGGCTGCGGGCCCTTATCCTTTTCGCTCAAATTTCCTGTTATACAGGCAGGCGCAGTATAGCCGCAAAGGAAAGGTTGTTACATAAAAAAAGTGCTGCCGTAACACAACACTCGGAACTATTTATTCAGCAGAAATATTATTCCGAAACAACAAGCCGGAAGCCGTTGCCATGAATATTTACAATTTCTATGGCCGGATCTTCCCTTAAATATTTTCGAAGTTTGGCAATATACACATCCATGCTGCGGCCATTAAAGTACGTATCGCTTCCCCATATTTTTTTCAGTGCAATTTCCCGGCTCAGCAGATCATTTTTATATTCACTCAGCATTTTCAGTAATTCATTTTCTTTTGGAGAAAGTGTTTGCATTTTATTGTCAATGGATAACTCCCTCAGGCGCGGATTAAAATGATACCTGCCAAGGTCGTATTCCGCATTCACTTCTTCACGGTGCAATTCTTCATTGCGTTTTAATATCGCCTTAATTTTATGTAACAATACTTCGCTGTCAAAAGGCTTGGTAATATAGTCATCGGCACCCAGTTTATAACCCTGTATGATATCGTCTTTCATCGTTTTGGCACTCAGGAAAAACAAAGGTACATCCGGATTTACATCACGTATTTCTTCAGCCAGGGTAAATCCGTCCATGTTCGGCATCATAACATCCAGCAGGCAGATATCAAATTTTTCACGTTGAAAGGCAGCCAGACCAAGCTTGCCGTCTCTCTCCAGCGTTACCTCATAATCATTTAACTCTAAGTAGTTTTTTAATACCATGCCCAGATTGGTATCATCTTCACATAATAGTATTTGGGGTTTAATTGGTTCCATAATTTTTTTTATTAGCAAATAAAATTAAATCAATTTTTATAATGCGAATATAGTGCCTAATTTTTTGTTAAAGGTTAAATTGAGTCATTTGTCATTGGTCATTGGTCATTGGGTCATTAAGTCAATGGTCATTTTCCATTGGATTGCTTTTGCAAATGCTTTTAATGTAGCCATTTAGCAATAAATTACACTCCTTTAGCTTATTCAGTAAATTATTGTATGCTTCATCTGTAATTAATTTGCGATTGAAAGCTTTTTGATAGGCAGTTTTGGTTTCAAAGAGTGAACCTCTTGCATACCAGCAAAAGTTTTTATTCTCTTTGTAATGAAATCTTCCATATCCTTCAGAAATATTTAATGCTATTGAATCTGCTGCTCTGAGGTATTGATCAAATAAACTCTTTTTATTAAAAAGATCCTATTTACCGGTAATGTTAAAGATTAATTCTCCAATTTCCATTGCAATCTGGTAAACTTTTAATTATTCTGGTAAAATCATAAGTACGGTTTTGTAAGTCAAAATAATACTAAATTCAGAAAACTGCAACAATGCCTTAATGACTATTGACCCCTGAGGTATTTCTTGTCTGTGAGCGTTTTCAGGAAAGCAACAATATCTTTTTTCTCTTTATCTGTTAAGCCCAATGGCTTTTTAAGTACATCATCAATATTGATGGGGTTACTTACAAATTTTTCAGGATCATTATAATAGTCCATTACTTCTTCCAGTGTTTTAAACATACCATTGTGCATATAGGGTGCGGTTACCCCAACATTACGCAGGCCGGGGGTTTTAAATTTACCCAGGTCGGTTTGCTTTTTGGTAATGTTAAAAAGACCTGCATCATTTAAAGTGGTTCCGTTATACAATCCAATGTTTTTAAATTCATCCGTTGTAAAGTCTTCCATACGGTGGCAATCGAAACATTTGGCCTTATCGCCCACAAACAATGTTCTGCCCCTTTCTTCGGATGCCGTTAACTTTTTCAGGTTATTGCTCCAGTCATCAAATTTACTGTCAACGGTTTCCAGGGTCTGTTCAAATGCAGCAAAAGCAGCAGCCAGGTTTTTTGAATCTGGCCTTTGCCCGAATATTTTCTGAAACAGCATTTTGTATTCACGGGAATCATTTAACCGTTGAACCGCTTCATCAATGGGTAATCCCATTTCATCGGGGTTTTGTATAGGCATCAAAGACTGTTCTTCCAGTGATGAGGCCCTTCCATCCCAAAAATAATAAGGACGGTTCTTCATATTTAAAACTGATGGTGTATTTCGTTTGGTAAGTTTTCCTTCAATACCAATACTAAAGGCAACCGTATCGGCAAAAGCATATTTTGGAATATGGCAACCGGCACAGCTTACCGAAGAATCTTTTGAAAGTATTTTTTCGGAAAATAATTTTTTGCCCAGGGCGGCTCTGGTTTTAATATCCGTATTTTGTTTTTCAAAAAAAGAACTGGTTACAAAAAACAGTAAAACCGATGTTAAAAAAAAGGGTAGTATCTTTTTCATCAACTCAAATGTACAGACTGCAGTTTTAAAAATCATAAGTTACATTTAAAAACAGTTTGTACCTTTCAAAAAATTAGTAATAATGTCAAACAAAGAAGCACCTGCCAACCGGACAGGCAGGTTTATAGAAACCATTAATAATGGCTACAGCTTTAAAGGAGAGTCGGTAAAACTGGGTGCTGCCCTGTTGGATGGGGAAGTGATTGCCGAAGCAGGAATTTATCTTCCGCTAAAAACATTGAACCGCCATGGCCTTATCGCCGGGGCAACCGGTACCGGTAAAACAAAGACCCTGCAGGTGATCAGCGAATTTTTAAGCGATAACAGTGTGCCGGTTATGATGATGGATATTAAAGGCGATTTAAGCGGCATTGCTGCCATGGGCACAGCAAATGATAAAA
>JAYTOF010000153.1:0-2998 GCA_043747955.1 Chitinophagaceae bacterium | reverse complement strand
ATCAACCAAAAACTCTACCGTTCCAACCCCTTCATAATTAATTGAATTGGCAGCTTTGATAGCGGCTTCACCCATTCGCTTACGCAATTCAGGTGTCATAAATGGTGATGGACTTTCCTCTACCAACTTTTGGTGACGGCGTTGAATTGAGCAATCGCGCTCACTTAGGTGACAAGCTTTTCCATATTGGTCACCTGCTACTTGAATTTCAATATGTCGTGGTTCTTCAACGTATTTCTCTAAATAAATTCCATCGTTTTTAAATGATACAGCCGCTTCCGATTTTGCATTTTCAAAAGCCTTTTCTATTTCAGCTTCTTTCCAAACCAAACGCATGCCTTTACCACCGCCACCTGCAGTGGCTTTTAATATAACGGGGTATCCAACTTCTTTGGCCGATTTTTTTGCATGGTCAACGCTTTCCAGCAAACCATCAACACCCGGTACCACCGGTACACCTGCTGCAATCATAGTTTGTTTTGCGGTTATCTTATCGCCCATGGCATTGATCATATCCGGCGTTGGGCCAATAAATTTTATGCCGTGATCAGCACAGATCTTTGCAAACTTGCTGTTCTCTGCCAAAAATCCATAACCGGGGTGAATGGCATCTGCATTGGTTATTTCTGCAGCGGCCATAATATGGGCCATGTTCAGGTAACTATCCATACTGGCTGGTTTGCCAATACAAACTGCTTCATCAGCAAATTTTACGTGTAAACTATCTTTATCGGCTGTTGAATAAACCGCAACGGTTTTAATGCCCATCTCCCGGCAGGTTCTTATTACTCTAAGAGCAATCTCTCCTCTATTAGCTATTAATATCTTTTTAAACACAATCGTTGAATTAAAAATTAAGAATTAAAAATTCTGAAACGGGAGTCCGTTTTTACTTTTTGCTTTTGAATTTTTACTTAAGAAGGATCCACCAGGAACAAAGGCTGGTCATACTCTACAGGGCTTGCATCTTCTACCAAAACCTTCACAATTTTACCTTTTACTTCACTCTCTATTTCGTTAAAGAGTTTCATAGCTTCAATAATACAAACTACTTTACCTGCTGTAACCTCATCGCCTACCGATGCAAAAATTGGTTTGCCGGGACCAGCCTGCCTGTAAAAAGTACCGATCATGGGGCTTTTAATGGTTACCAGGTTATCTGCTTTGGGCTCTGCAGGTTTAGCTTCAACCGGGGCTGCTGGTGCAGCAGGTGCCGCACTGGCTGCCGGCACGGATGAATAAGTTGGTGCAGAGGCGCCGGCAATAATATGTTGTACCGGATCTTTTTTCTGTTTTACTGTAATTTTTACTCCCTCTTCTTCAATGGTAATTTCTCCAATATTAGTCTTGTTAATGAGCTTTACAAGCTCCTGAATTTGCTTGATATCCATGTAAATTATTTTTAGGTTAAATTTAAAAAGAAACCGGGCTGCTAAGATAGGGGAACTATTTTCATAACTGCCACTTAAATTTTATAAAAAGGCATAAAAATGCCCGTTTTTGTCCTAAAAAGGCGCATTTCGGGTGAAATTCGGTCAAAATCGTGTGTTTTTGCTAAATTAAAAAAGGGCATCAGATCACGCTGACACCCCTTTTTTTATAAATTTTTCTACCCTTATTCTTTCACTCTTTCAACGTATTCGCCGGTTTTGGCATTCACCCTAATCAGTTCTCCTTCATTTACAAATAAAGGAACGTTAACCGTAGCACCGGTTTCAACAGTTGCAGGCTTTAATGTACGGGTAGCAGTATCGCCTTTCATACCGGGTTCGCTGTAAGTAACCAATAAAACAATTTTATCGGGTAACTCAACACCCATGGGCAAATCAGTTTCTCCGTTTATTAAAACGGTTACTTCCTGTCCATCTTTTAAAAACTTAGGTGCGTCAATCATGGTTTCTGCAACGGTAATCTGCTCAAAGGTTTCGGTATCCATAAAGCTGTAACCGGTATCATCCTTATACAAATATTGGTAAGGCTTTTTTTCAACCCTTACCGGATAGATTGTTTCACCACTGTTCCAGGTTACTTCAATAGTGCGGTTATTATCTACACCTTTAAGTTTTGCCCAAACCTTGGCTGCCGCACGGGCTGTTTTATTTTGACCAAATTCTATAACACTATACAAGCTGCCATCTACTTTGATGATGAGGCCAGAGCGCATATCTGCTGTTGTTGCCATAATATCACAATTTTTATCCCGATACTTATCGGGAGCGCAAAAGTAGGAATAGTATGGCTAAATGCGAAATTCAGTTTGACTTCACTCTCAATTGACCTCACCCCTATTCAGATTACTTTTTACACTTAACAATCTATTATCAAACAAAGGAATTAGTTTTACCAAAATTTAAGGAAGATGAAGAAAACGGTTTTTACGTTTATTATAGGCTGCCTCACTTTGAGTGGTTTTGCACAAATTGATAGCACCCAGCAATATTTTAAATCTCCTTACATACCGGCTTTTAAAATTATAAAAGTGCCGGATAGCAGCAGTTTTACGAATAATATGCTGCAAAAAGGCAAACCCACTATTCTTGTTTTTTTTGATCCCGATTGCGACCATTGCCAGCATGCAACAAAAAATTTTACTGCAAAAATTGACCAGTTTAAAAACGTACAAATATTGATGGTAACCATTTATGAATTCAGTCGTATCAAAAAATTTTATAAGGATTATAAACTTCGAAAGTTTCCAAATATTACTTTAACCAGGGATGCTGGCATTACGCTCCCCAGGTTTTACAATGTTTCTTCTATACCCGATGTGTATGTGTATGATAAAGATGGAAAATTAATGAACCACTATAAAAAAGACATTCCGGTTGAAGAGATTGCCGCCTTGTTTTAACCACCCTGAAACTTACTTTACAAAGCGCTGGTCCCATAAAACTTCGCCCTGCACAACAATTCTAATATCATAAATACCTTTGGGTAAATTATCAACCGGTATTTTAATTTGCCTGCTCAGCGAAGCATATCTCAGTTTTGTAAAAAC
>JAYTOF010000152.1:0-14954 GCA_043747955.1 Chitinophagaceae bacterium | reverse complement strand
CAGTTTGATCTTTACCCTCAGGTTACTGCCACGGGTACCACGGCTTCTTCCACCAGAACTCCTTCTATTGCTGCCTCCCCCAAAAAAACTTCCAAAAGGGCTGTCGTCGCCAAAAATATCTCCAAACTGACTGAAGATATCATCCATATTCATTCCGCCGGCACCACTATGACCGCCACCCCCTCTGCCCGAACTAAATGCCTGGTGCCCGAATCGGTCGTACTGGCCACGTTTATCCGCATCACTTAAAATTTCATAAGCTTCAGCAGCTGCCTTAAACTTTTCTTCAGCCGCTTTATCGCCCGGATTTCTGTCTGGATGGTATTGCATGGCAACCTTGCGGTATGCTTTTTTTATTTCATCCTGTGTTGAAGATTTAGATACACCCAATATTTCGTAAAAATCTTTTTTCGACATCTTTTAGATCTTGGTATTTATTAAACTATTAGTACTTATCCATTTTAAAAACAGAGCGGGTTTGGGGTAATTATTTACCTACAACAACCTTTGCAAAACGGATGATTTTATTATTCAGATAGTAACCCTTTTCAATTTCATCAACCACTTTTCCTTTTAATTTCTGCGGCACTTCCACCTCTGTAATAGCTTCATGTTTTTCTACATCAAACAGGGTGTTTACACTTTCCATTGCTTTTAATCCTCTGGCCTGTAAGGTATTTCTCAGTTTGTTAAATACCAGTTGTACCCCTTCTTTCTGAACAGTAATATCATCACTTCCGGATAATTGTTTTTCTGCACGGTCACAATCGTCCATTACTTCCAATAAAGATATAATTACATCTTTACCGGCTGTTTGAATGAGTTCTATCTTTTCTTTTGCATTGCGTCGTTTAAAATTATCAAACTCAGCAAAAAGGCGCAGGTATTTATCTTTTTGTTCTTCTACTTCTGCCTGTAATTTTTGCATAATATCCTCGCCACCGGGGTTACTCAAATGGGTATTTCCGGGTATATCTGCATCGGCATTAATATTCATTTCTTCACTTTCCTGAGTAATAGCTTCTTTTTCTTCCATAGTATAAATTAAAAATTGGTTGCGAAGGTACAACAGTCAAACATTTTGCCAATGGTTCATTTGCCGTCAAATTGGCAATTATTTGCAAATAAGATGCCCATATCTGTACTATGTATGACATGGAGGTTACCTTTGCGCCATGAAAAGTATTTTTTTGAACAAAAAGATTAGCCGAAGGGTGGAAACCGGGCATCCCTGGATTTTTGGAAATGAAGTAAATACCGGAAAGGCGCTGGATACAGCAGCAAAACCAGGTGAGATTGTAAATGTGTACACCCATGATAAAAAATTTATAGGAAGAGGGTATATAAACCCCCAATCGCAGATAATGGTAAGGTTACTTACCAGGGATAAGGCAGAAACAATAGACGGGCAGTTTTTTATTAACAGGATCCAAAAGGCTTGGGAATATCGCAAAAAAATTGGGTATACTGAAAACTGCCGATTGATATTTGGGGAAGCCGATGATTTGCCTCAACTGATCATAGATAAATTCAATAATTATTTTGTTATTCAAACACTGGCTTTAGGTATTGATGTTTGGAAGCCTGCTATTGTAAAAGCTATTGAGAAAATTTTTACGCCTAAAGGAATTTATGAGAGAAATGATGCTCCAGTAAGGGAACTGGAAGGCCTGGAACAACACAAGGGTTTTTTGTCTGATGCATTTGATACGAATATTCTTATTAATGAAAATGGCATTAAATTTTATGTTGATATAGCCAATGGACAAAAGACCGGTTTCTTTTTAGATCAGCAGGGTAACCGCAGGGCCATTCAGCATATTGTAAAAGATGCTGTTGTACTGGGTGCCTTTTGTTACACCGGCTCATTTGAGATCAGTGCGGCTCATTATGGCGCTGCATCAGTTTTAGGTTTGGATATATCTCAAAATGCTGTTGATATGTGTATTAAAAATGCAGCATTGAATGAACTTGATCAAATTTGTAAGTTTGAATGTGTAAATGCTTTTGATGTATTAAAAGAATGGTCAAAAGAAGGAAGGCAATGGGATGTGGTTATGCTTGACCCCCCATCATTTACAAAAAGCAGGGCAACTATAAATAAAGCTATAGCCGGTTATAAAGAGATAAATTTAAGAGGAATGAAACTGGTTAAGCCGGGCGGATTTTTAGTTACCTCAAGTTGTACCAATCTTGTACAACCTGAATTATTTTTAGACATCATTCAAATGGCGGCAACAGATGCAAAACGTAAGATCAGACAGGTTGTTTTTAATACTCAATCTGCTGATCACCCCATAATAAGAGGGCAGGAAAATACACACTATCTTAAATTTCTGATTGTACAGGTAATGTAAGTAAGAAAAAACGAGGAGGATTATTTAACCACCTGAAACTTTCCGGAATCCATTATTTTTCCGTTTTTATCGCGAAGCTGGTAAATATAAATACCACGGTAAAAATTATCCAGGGGCAATGTTATCTTCAGGGAAATTTTGTTTATCTCATTTACTTTCTTTCCCATAAAATTATAAATCTGCAGGGAATACGATTTATCATACCCATACAGGAAATCAAAATTGATCACCGTAGTGGCAGGTATCGGATAAGGTCTTAGTAATTTTGCTGCAGGTTCACCTGAACTTAGAGGTTTATTTTGAGCAAAAGAAGTAAAAGTTAATCCAATAAATAAAGAAAGTATGTAAATAATTTTTTTCAACATAGTAAAAGTATGTAAAAAACATCAAATAAACTACAATTGTATATTACAATATTATTAATGTATTAACGTTGCAAGGCGTTTTTTATGCTAAGATGAAGCAAATTATTATAAGAATTATCAACTTAAATGTACCAGTTTAAGGTTAATTTCCTCAAAATTGGGCATTTCGCCGGCATTTTCCAATATTTCAGCATATTGAATGACCCCTTTCTTGTCAATAATAAAGGCAGATCTTTTGCTAACCCCCTTCATATTTAAGATCCAGTCTTTATATAAACAACCGTATAAAGATGAAACTTCTTTATTAAAATCGCTTAAAAGTTCAAAATTATATTGCTGGTCTTCTTTAAACTTATTTAATGTAAAAACCGAATCAACAGATATTCCAATAACCTGTGCATGTACATTACTGTAACGGCCTATATCATCTCTGACTGCACACAATTCTTTTGTGCATACACCGGTAAATGCCTGCGGAAAAAATAAGAGTAAAATATTTTTTCCTTTATACCCGGATAAAGTTATTTTATTTTTATCTGTATTGAATAAACTAAAATCGGGTGCCGGTTTTCCTGCCTGTATCATAGTAACTTTATTTTTTTATAAAAAAGTATTGTGTAAAGATTGTTAACAGCTATTGTAACTTTTTTGTTTACTTAGCTTTTACATTTTTTTTAACCCCAACTATTTTAATTATGAGTAAGTACTTCACCGAGTTTATTGGAACCATGTTCCTTGTTTTAGTTGTAGGAGTAGCTGCAATTGGAGGTGCAGCCGGCTCTATGGCTCCACTGGCTATTGGCAGTATATTAATGGTAATGATCTATGCGGGAGGGCATATTTCAGGCGGACATTATAATCCTGCAGTAACCTTAGCTGTACTGGTAAGAAGGAAAATAAATATGGGTGATGCCTTAACCTATTGGATTGCTCAAATAGGAGGCGCTTTGGCAGCCTGGGCTATTGCTACCTTTATTTTTGAAGTAGAAGGAGCAGGCACAAGTGCAGTAAAATCGATAGGTAAGGGCCTAGGTGCAGAACTCCTGGGAACATTTGCTTTGGCTTATGTTGTATTGAACTCCGCTACAGCAAAAGGAAATAGCGGGAACAGTTTTTATGGATTGGCAATAGGATTTACCGTAGTAGCATGTGCATTTACCTTTGGCGGATTTTCAGGCGGCGCATTTAATCCTGCAGTTGCTATAGGTGCCTGTTTAATGAAAGGATTTGTATGGACTGATCTATGGATCTATATGGCAGGATGTTTGGGAGGCGGTTTACTTGCGGGCCTGGTCTTTAATTTTAATAACCCGGATGATCATTAATATCAAGCTGAATTTTAAATCAGACCCCAATTATTTACCGGAAAATGTGGGCTAAATATTTTATTTTATTAAGGCTATACATTTTTCCAGGCTAGGTTTCCATTCCGGAATGCTGACATTAAAGACCTCTTTGATTTTTGTAGTATCTAAAACGGAGTATTTAGGCCTTTTTGCAGCCGTTGGATATCGGGAAGTTGAAACCGGGTTAACGATACAAACATTTCCTGTTAATTTTTTAATGGTTACCGCAAATTCATACCAGCTGGTTGTACCGGCATTGGTATAATTATAAATACCGGGGTTTTTATAAAATTTTCCCGACGAAATAATCTGCATGATTGCTGCAGCAAGGTCAGCAGCATACGTAGGACAACCAAACTGGTCATTCACTACATTGATGCTGTCTTTTTCTTTCATCAGCCGTAACATGGTTTTCACAAAATTATTTTTAAAAGCCGAGTAAAGCCATGAGGTGCGGATGATAACCGTGGAAGGGTTATTTTGTAAAGCAAGTTGTTCTCCCATTAATTTTGATTCCCCATAGGTATTAACCGGGCAGGTAGGGTCTGTTTCTTTATAAGGATGTTTTGATGTACCGTCAAAAACATAATCCGTAGAAATATGTATTAAATGAACATGTTGCTGTTTACAAACTCTGGCCAGGTTAGCTGTAGCCTCAGCATTAATTAAGAATGCCGTTTCCTTTTCTGTTTCTGCTTTATCAACAGCTGTGTACGCTGCACAATTGATGCAATAAACAATAGGATGTTCTGAAAAATATTTTGACACGGCATCAAAATCATCAATCGGTAATTCTTCTTTTGTAATAAAAAGGAACCGATGACCGGGAAACTGCAGAGCAATAATTTTTAATTCATTGCCCAGCTGACCATTGGCGCCTGTAACTAAAATTGTATGGATCTCATTTTTCAAAAACAAAATTATTTTTACAATTCAATAAAGATGGATAGTTAATGTCTTTTTCTGAAATAACAGCTTTTGCAGCAGGTATTTGCCAGTCAATTTGTAAAGCCATATCATTATATAATATGCCTGCTTCAGATTCTTTATGATAAAATTCATCACATTTATATAAAACTTCAGCCGTCTCGCTTAATACTGAAAAACCGTGGGCAAATCCCCTGGGTATAAAAACCTGTTTATTATTCTCAGCAGATAATTCCTGTGAAAAGACTTTTCCATAAGTTGGAGATCCTCTGCGTATATCAACTGCAATGTCCAGGATCTTTCCATTCAATACCCTTATTAATTTTGTTTGAGCATGTGGGGCCAGTTGATAATGTAAACCACGAATTACTCCATAGGATGATTTTGACTGGTTATCCTGAATAAAATTAATTTCCAGGCCCTCTGCTATTAAATGCTTTTTATTATAACTTTCAAAAAAATATCCCCTGCTGTCTTTATGTACAGTTGGCTCAAAAATGAGTAATCCCGGAAAATCTGTTTTACTAAATGCCATAAAAATATCCTGCGATTATGAATACAGTTGTTTAAAGAAATCAATGGTATCGTCCAACCCGTCATTAAATTTTTTTGATGGCTGATATCCTAAAAGGTTTTTTGCCAAAGAAATATCGGCCAGAGAATTGCGGATATCACCTGCCCGGGGTTCCCGGTAGGTAGCTGCAAAATCACTTTTTATACGGGTACAGCAGGCATTGTATAAGTAATTGATTGAAAAATTTTCACCTACAGCTACATTGAACACTTTGTTCAGAGCTTCCGGGTTTTCAACAAGCATTCCTTTTATATTCAGCTGAACTGCATTATCAACATATGTAAAATCACGGGTTTGTTCTCCATCCCCATTAATATAAACCGGTGTTTGTTTCATTATGTTCTTTACAAAAAGCGGGATAACGGCCGCATAAGCACCGTCAGGGTCCTGTCGTGGCCCAAAAATATTAAAATACCTGAGCCCCAACAATTTTATACCATACACATCGGCAAAAACCTGGGCATACAATTCATTTGTTTTCTTGGTTGCTGCATAAGGTGACAAACAGTTGCCGATTATATTTTCTTTTTTAGGTAAGGTAGCATCATCACCATAAACCGAAGATGAGGAAGCATAAACAAACTGTTTAATATTATTATCAATAGCTGCCTTCAGCATATTTGCAAAGCCCCCTACATTTACTTCACTAAAATAAACGGGTTCTTTAATACTGCGGGGTACCGAACCTAATGCAGCCTGGTGGCTTACATAATCTATTCCTGCACAGGCCTGCTGACAACTGCCAATATCCCGTATATCAGCTTTCATGAATTCAAAACCCGGGTAGTGTTGAAGAATATCAAGGTTAGATTGAAATCCATTAACCAGGTTATCCAATACCCTTACTTTTTTAGCTCCATGCTTCAGTAAATATTCAGCAAGATGACTGCCAATAAATCCGGCACCCCCGGTTACTAAAAACGATGACTGGCTAAGATCTTTTGAATGAAATATAGTGTTCATGCCTTTTCCCTAAAGGATAGTATATTTTAAACGTCTAAAAATATCTTTTTCAATCATTGTACTTTCCATTCCGGTTGCCATTCTTTGAGCGGTCTGCCCATGAAGCCTTTACACAGCTTTTAAATAAGGGTTTATAGGCTCCAGTATTTTCTGGAAATGATCTTAGTCCGGTAAATTCCCTTTAGATCTGCTACTATGCCGTATGGCTTGGTAATGGATGCAAAATAACTGTCGTCTAATTTTTTATAATCATTATGCGGTACAGTCACGATCACCGCATCATAATCATTACTTAATGAAGCTGTCAATTCAAATCCATATTCATGTTTTAGTTCATCATTTTTTGCATGCGGATCGGTTACATGAACTTGTAAAGAAAAGGCTTTCAGTTCTTTTATCACATCAGCAACTTTACTGTTTCTTATGTCACTTACATTTTCTTTAAAAGTTGCGCCCATCACCAATACTTTTGCATCCTTTACATTACCATCGTTTTGTATGATATGCTGTAATATTTTTCTTGCTACATAACCAGCCATAGCATCATTAATAAACCTTCCGGCTAAAATAACCTGTGAATTATAACCTAATTTTTTAGATTTATAAGTAAGATAATACGGGTCAACACCTATGCAATGCCCGCCAACCAGGCCCGGCTGAAATTTTAAGAAATTCCATTTGGTACCGGCAGCTTCTAAAACTTCATAAGTGTTTATATTCATTTTATCAAAGATGATGGAGAGTTCATTCATCAGGGCAATGTTGAGGTCACGCTGTGTATTTTCAATAATTTTTGCTGCTTCGGCAACTTTAATGGATGAAGCTTTATATACACCTGCTTTTACTACCAATTCATACACTTTGGCAATGGTTTCTAAACTTTCGGCACAACATCCGCTAACCACTTTAATGATGCTGCTGATGGTATGTTCTTTATCTCCCGGATTAATCCTCTCAGGCGAATAACCGATCTTATAATCCTGCACCATTTTTAAACCCGATAATCTTTCAATGATGGGAACACAATCTTCTTCTGTACATCCGGGGTAAACCGTGCTCTCATATACCACGTAATCACCTTTTTTTATCACTTTCCCGATCGTTTCACTTGCACGTTGCACCGGATTAAGATCGGGTACATTGTGTTCGTCTACAGGAGTTGGTACGGCTACAATAAAAAAGTTAGCCTGCTTCAGAACATCGAGGTCGTTGGTAAATTCTATGTCACAACCTTCAAAATCCGAAGCAGCCAGTTCCTGGCTGGGATCAATATTATTACGCATCATTTCTACCCGCTTTGCATTTATATCGAAGCCGATTACTTTTATTTTTTTTGCAAACTCCAACGCAATAGGTAAGCCAACATACCCAAGGCCGATTACAGCCAGTTGTTTTTTCTTCTCTAATAATTCCTGGTACATTTATAAGTTTGGTTTATGTATTAATTTTTGCTTTCAAATTCCTTTGGTAATTTATTCAATTCGGCTTTTGGTAAATTTTTAAAATACGCATAAGTTATTTTTAAACCTTCGGCTCTTGTAACTTTCGGTTCCCATCCCAGTAATTGTTTTGCTTTTGTAATGTCTGGCTGGCGTTGTTTCGGATCATCTTTTGGTAAGTCTTTATAAACAATTTTTTGTTTAGTACCTGTGAGCTTAATGATCTCTTCAGCAAAATCCTTCAGGGAAATTTCGTCAGGATTGCCGATATTAACCGGTTGTACATGATCACTCATCAACAAACGGTAAATGCCTTCCACCAGGTCATCTACATAACAAAAACTTCTGGTTTGGCTTCCATCACCAAATACGGTAAGGTCCTCGCCACGCAGGGCCTGTCCTATAAAAGCGGGTAATGCCCTGCCATCGTTTAGCCTCATTCGGGGGCCATAGGTATTAAAAATACGGACGATCCTGGTTTGTACATTATGAAAACTATGATAGGCCATTGTAATGGCTTCCTGAAAACGTTTGGCTTCATCATAAACACCGCGTGGCCCTACCGGGTTTACATTGCCCCAATATTCTTCGTGTTGCGGATGTACTAAGGGGTCGCCATACACTTCACTGGTGGAAGCAACTAAAATTCTTGCATTTTTTGTTTTTGCCAGGCCCAAACAATTGTGTGTACCCAGTGAACCAACTTTTAATGTTTGAATCGGAATTTTTAAATAATCAATAGGGCTGGCAGGAGAGGCAAAGTGTAAAATATAATCGAGCTCACCGGTAACATAAATGAATTTTGAAACATCATGATGATAAAATTCAAATTCCTTTAATTTAAAAAGGTGTTCAATATTTTTCAGGTCACCGGTAATTAGATTATCCATGCCGATCACCTGGAATCCTTCCCGGATAAAACGGTCGCAAAGATGTGAACCTAAAAATCCGGCTGCTCCTGTAATTAAAACTTTTTTTGTTGCCACAGATTACTCAGATTTATAAAAATGTAAAAATAGTAAACCATAAAGTTATTACATCAAAGATTTAATTAATAACCCTTCTGCCCACGCTCACATAATGAAAACCCAGTTCCTGCATTTTTTCAAGATCGAACAGATTTCTTCCGTCGAAAATTACTTTATTTTTTAATAAAGAAATCATATTGCCGAAATCCGGTGTCCTGAACTCACTCCATTCAGTTGCGATCAACAGTGCATCTGCATCAACCAAAGCATCATACTGGCGTTCAGCAAAATTTATTTTATTTCCAAGTAATAGTTTCACATTATTCATAGCTTCAGGGTCATAGGCTGTAATTTGTACGCCTTCAGCTAATAACTCATCAATGATGGTTAAAGCAGGGGCTTCCCTGATATCATCTGTATTGGGTTTGAAAGACAGGCCCCAGACAGCAATTTTTTTACCCTTTAATTCATTGTTGAAATATGCTTTTATTTTTGGAACAAGATGCAGTTTTTGCTTTTCATTTATTTGCATAACAGCATGCAGGATCTTAAAATCATAATTTACATCTGCTGATGATTTTGCAAGAGCCTTCACATCTTTAGGAAAACAACTCCCTCCATAACCAATGCCCGGAAATAAAAAGCGTCTGCCTATCCGTTCATCACTGCCAATACCTTTGCGAACCATATCCACATCAGCGCCCAGAAGTTCACATAACTGTGCTATCTCGTTCATGAATGTGATCTTCATTGCCAGAAACGAATTGGCAGCATATTTGGTCAGCTCGGCACTTTTTTCATCCATATAGATGATCGGGTTACCCTGCCGTACAAAGGGTAGATACAATTCATTCACGATCTGTTTTGCTTTATCGGAAGAAGTACCAATGATTACCCGGTTTGGTTTCATAAAATCATCAACAGCAACCCCCTCTCTTAAAAATTCGGGATTTGAAACCACATCAAAAGTTGTTTTTGCATTTTTTGAAACAGCTGCCTCAACCTTTTCTGCAGTACCCACCGGTACCGTACTTTTATCTATTATAACAACATATTGTGTGATCAGTTTACCTAATTCATCAGCTACCCCAAGTATATATTTCAGGTCTGCACTGCCGTTTTCACCCGGAGGTGTTGGCAGTGCAAGAAAAATGATCTGTGCATTTGCAATTCCTTTTTCAAGCGATGTGGTAAAATGAAGCCGGCCTTCTTTCTGGTTTCTTAAAAATAATTTTTCCAGGCCCGGTTCATAGATAGGCAGATTACCTGTTGAAAGTTTTTTGATCTTGCTTTCATCAATATCAACACAGGTAACTGTATTGCCTGTTTCTGCAAAACAGGTGCCTGTAACTAATCCAACATAGCCTGTTCCAATTACTGCTATTTTCATTTGTTATTTGTTTATAAATGCTAAAACTTCTGAAATAATAAAATTTTGTTGTTCTTCATCCAGTTCGGTATGAATGGGCAGTGAGATCACCCGTTCAGTAAGCCAGTCGGTTATGGGCAGGTTAAAATTACTTCCTCCAAAAGCATCAAACATTTTTTGTTTGTGTGCCGGCACCGGGTAATAGATCATCGAAGGTACTCCCTGTGCTGCTAAATATTGGTTTAAACCATCTCTGTCAATATCATTCAAAACCAGCGTGTATTGATGAAATACGTGTTTATTATTGGCCGCTCTGTAAGGAATTTTGATGGATTTATTTCCTGCAAAGGCTTTGTCATAATAGTCAGCAGCTTTTATCCTTGCAGCAACGTATTCATCCAGGTGTTTCAGTTTAATGGTGAGGATGGCTGCCTGAATTGCATCCAGTCTTGAGTTACATCCTACTACATCATGGTAATACCTTTTACTTTGCCCGTGCGATGCGATCATTTTTAATTTAACAGCCAGTTCATCATCATCTGTAAAAATGGCGCCACCATCACCAAATGCACCCAGGTTCTTTGATGGATAAAAAGAGGTACATCCGATATGCCCGATGCTTCCGGTTTTTTTTACATATCCATTGCTGAAATTGAAATCAGCACCTATGGCCTGGGCATTATCTTCAATTACGAATAAATGATGCTTTGCCGCAATGGCCATTATCTTTTCCAGATCAGCAGCCTGGCCATATAAATGTACCGGTATAATTGCCTTTGTTTTTGGCGTAATTGCCTTTTCAATCGCTTCGGGATCAATACAAAAAGTGTTTGGATCTACTTCAACAAAAACCGGTTTAATATTCAGTAAAGCCGCCACTTCCACAGTTGCTATATAAGTAAATGAAGGTGTTATCACTTCATCACCGGGTTTTAAACCTAGTGCCATCATGGCTATTTGTAAGGCATCAGTTCCATTGGCACAGGGTATACAGTGCTTGCTTCCGTGGTATTTTGCAAGCTTATCAGCAAACTCATTCACTACTTTTCCTCCAATATACATAGCGCTTTCCATTACTTCCAGTACTGCTGTATCTACCTCGTTCTTTATTTTGAAGTATTGGGTTTTGGTATCTACCATTTGTAAGGGCCTCATAAGTATAATTTTATGCGGCGCAAAGATAAGGATTGCAGCAGGAATATAGAATTTGTAATATGCAGGGGTTAAGATTAGAAAATTGCCTTTAGATTTGCCGGAAACCAGATGATAAGCAAATTTTTATACGATATATTTCTGATCTTATATTCCATTGGGGTTAGGGTTGCCTCTTTATGGAACCCGAAGGCTAAAAAATGGGTAACCGGACGTAAAAGTATCTTCACGGAGATCGACCAAAAACTTTCAACCTTAAACGTTCAACCTGTCTGGATGCATTGTGCCAGCCTGGGTGAATTTGAACAGGGCAGGCCTTTGATAGAGGAATTAAAAATTAAAAATGAGAAATTAAAAATTGTTTTGACTTTTTTTTCGCCAAGTGGTTATGAGGTGGTGAAGGATTACAGGGGAGCAGACTATATTTTCTACCTGCCAATGGATGCTCCTGCCCATGCAAAAAGATTTTTAGATGCAATAAATCCTTCATTGGTTCTTTGGGTAAAATATGAATATTGGTTTTATTATTTACAGGAATTAAAACAACGGAATATTCCTACCATTCTGGTATCAGGTATTTTCAGAAAAGAACATCCTTTTTTTAAATGGTATGGCAAAATATGGAAAAAAATGCTGGAGAGCTTTACTCATTTTTTTGTACAGAATGCATTATCAAAAGAATTACTGGCCACGCTTGATTTTAAAGATAATGTGACCATCAACGGCGATACAAGATTTGACCGGGTGCTGGAGATTGCCCGTACCTTTAAACCTGTACCTCTTATTGCTGAGTTTTGCGGCAACAGTAAGGTAATTGTTGCCGGCAGTACCTGGGAAGAGGATGAAATTGAATTGCTGCAGTTTGTAAAATCAAATCCTCAAATAAAATTCATCATTGCCCCTCATGAAATTAATGAGGAAAATTTAAGTGATGTAAAAGAAGAATTCCGGAATTTCATATTCTATTCTGATCTGGAAAATACCACAAATGATAAACTGCAATCTACAAATATTCTTGTAATAGATAATGTTGGCATGCTTTCACGATTATATAGTTATGCCACTATAACCTATGTTGGCGGGGGCTTTGGCGATGACGGGGTACATAATGTTTTAGAAGCAGCTGTGTATGGTAAACCGGTGGTATTTGGCCCTGTTTACGAAAAATTTGATGAAGCAATTGGATTGGTTAATGAAGAGGGAGGTATAAGTGTTGATGGCCCGGTCGGCCTGGAAACCATATTGAATAATTTACTGAATAATGAAGCCGAAAGAAACAGAAGGGGAGATGCGGCAATGCAGTATGTTATTTCAAATGCCGGTGCATCAAAAAAAATTATTCAGTTCATTTATGAAAAACGCCTCTTAACCAACTGATAAAACTGTTTTACCAGCTCCTCGTTGTCATTCCATCCGTTTTTAACTTTCAGTTCTCTTTGTATCCAGTACTCGGCTTCTGGAAAAATAGAGAAACTGTTAATTGTTTTTATGCTTCTTTCATAAGCCACTTCGTCTCCACGAAAGAGATCATTAATAAATAAGAACCGGTCATTAACACCAATGGCTTTTCTCAGATCCCTGATCGGGACCTCTGTTAAGGTATCCCCTAAATCTATTTTCGATTGTTTTAATTTTTCGTTAATGGAAGCTGAAACCGGGGCATTTGATTCATTTATTTCTTTTTTAACCGGCTCAACAGGCTTTGGCTGATTTTGATGAGTTAAAGTGGGTATATCTTCTTCAGTATGAAATGAGAAATGGGGTTTATTTTGAAGGCTTATTTTTTGTATCGCTTCGGCATTTCTTTTTATTTCTTCCAGTTCTGCTTCCAGTTCTGCTTCATCAACCTGTAAAATTTCAACTATTCTCTCTTCTTTTTCTCGGACTATATTATTTATGCCGGGCTCATGCTTTGGAGTGTTAAAATTTGAAGCGGTCACTGAAACAGTATCTGATTGAAAAGCAGGCGTATTATTATCCTGCAGGTGAATTAATTCGGCCTGTAACATCTGAACCGTAAGGAGTAATTGCCCCGGAGGAGCTTTTTGTGCAAACTGTTCTTGTAACTTTTTTAGGAGTGTTTCCACTCTTTCCATGTTATTATTATATTTTTGATGCCCCGGCTGAAGGAAGACAAGCGTAAACAATCGGCTACAGCCTCTAAGTTACAAACAGATTTTTAAAAAAATAGCTAAATGTTTATAGAACCTAATTTAAAAGGAGAAAGGCGGGGATGGATCGAAGTGATTTGTGGGAGTATGTTCAGTGGTAAAACTGAAGAATTGATACGTCGTTTAAAAAGAGTGAAAATTGCCAATTTAAAAGTAGAGATTTTTAAACCGGCCATTGATGTGCGTTACGATGATATAAAGATCGTAAGTCATGATACCAATGCCATACAATCTACCCCCGTTGATAATTCGCAAACTATTTTATTACTGGCACAGGATGTAGATGTGGTTGGCATTGATGAAGCCCAGTTTTTTGATGACCAGATCAGCAATGTATGTGAACAACTGGCCCAAAAGGGAATCCGGGTTATTGTTGCAGGCCTGGATATGGATTACAGGGGTAATCCTTTTGGGCAGATGCCCAACTTGCTGGCCAAAGCAGATTATATTACCAAACTGCATGCTATTTGTATGAAATGCGGCAATATTGCCAATATCAGTTACCGTAAAATTGCCGAAGGGCCCCAGGTATTATTAGGTGAAAAAGATATATACGAACCCAGATGCCGTATTTGTGCCCAATTGAAAGATTAAATAATTGGGATATTCAATTTAATCAGGCCACAGAAATTTTATATGTAGTAATTCGCCACAATGAATAAACGGATTTTTGCTTTATTAAGAAAAGATATACTGCTTGAGTTCAGGCAAAAGCATACTTTTTATGGTATATTACTTTATATCGCTTCCACAATTTTTGTTCTTTTCTTATCAGTAGATATGTTAGATGCCAATGTATGGAACGGATTATTTTGGGTGATCCAGTTATTTATCTGTGTAAATGCCGTAGCCAAAAGTTTTTTACAGGAAAGCCGTGGACGTATGCTGTATTTTTATTCAATCGCCTCACCGGTTGAATTTATCATAGCAAAAATATTGTACAATATAGTGCTCATGATTTTAATGAGCCTTTTGAGTTTATTGCTGTTTTTTATCTTTTTAAATAACCCTGTTGATAACAGTCTTCGTTTTATCAGTATTGTGGTTTTAGGAGGTGCCAGCATCAGTATTGTATTTACATTAATGAGTGCCATTGCTGCTAAAGCCCAGCAAAATGCTGCATTGATAGCCATTTTAGGATTCCCGGTCATCCTTCCCCAGCTTTTATTACTCATGCGTTTGAGTAAAGCAGCTTTTGCCGAAGTATTTAAAGAAGGTGCCGTATTACAGTTGGCAGGTTTAATAGCCGGATTGGATGTATTGGTTATCGTTTTAGCCGTGATTTTATTTCCTTATTTATGGAAGGACTGATCTGGTAAAAAA
>JAYTOF010000151.1:0-6934 GCA_043747955.1 Chitinophagaceae bacterium | reverse complement strand
CATGGAAGTATTTTAATTTAGTTCTCCTGCCTTCTCATGATCTTCATACAGGTTTCTCAACCGGATCAATTCAGTTTTCATTTGTAACACTGTTTTTTGGTATGCCGGGGATACAAAAAGATTCTTTTGTTCTCCCGGGTCAGTCTTCATATCATACAATTCCCATTCATTCACCGTATAAAAATAGATAAGCTTGTACCTTTCTCCCCTAACCCCCAAATGTGGCAATACGGTATGGTCTGCATAATATTCATAAAAATGATAGTAGAGATTGTGCCTGGGAATTATTTTTTGTTTGCCTGTTACTGCAGGTACAAGGCTTAAGCCCTGCATAAAAGAGGGAACAGTTATTCCTGCAGCATCCAAAATAGTAGGTGCATAATCTATCGTCTGCACCATATTTGTATTTACCGTTTTTGGTTTTATATGGCCTGGCCAACTCATTAAAAGCGGCGATTGCATGGATACATCGTACATCCATCGTTTGTCAAACCAGCCATTTTCTCCCAGGTACATTCCCTGGTCGCTGGTATAGATCAACAAAGTATTATTTGTCAGATTATTTTTATCAAGATAGTCCAGCAGCCTTCCGATATTTTCATCAATCGAAGCAACACAGGCAAGGTAATCCTGCATGTACCACTGGTATTTGTATTTTAATAATTCTTTTCCCGAAGGCTTTACACGAAGTAGGAGTTTTCCCCGCTCCTCATATATTTTTTTAATACGGCTTCTGTCCGGTTCAGGTATGCGGTTAAATATGGCATTGTAATAAACTATATCAGCCGAATCAGGTTTCAGTTCAGGTATATCCATTAAAAATTCCGGATCAACTTTCAGGTCACTGCAGAGTTTCATATCATGCAGTAAACTCATGGTTTGTAAATGCCATGCCGTACCGTGGCCGGTAGTATCTGCATACAAAGTAGCTGGTTCGGGAAAAACGCTGTTATGGTATTGGTCAATATATTTTAAAGGTGCAAAAAAATTACGGTGTGGTGCTTTGTGATGTAACTGTAATAAAAATGGTTTAGTAAGATCCCTGTTATCCAGCCATTTTATGGCCTCATCCGTTATAATATCTGTTGCATAACCATGAAGGATTGATTTATCTCCATTTGTAGAGATGAATCCTGGTTCAAAATACTGGCCCTGCCCCGGCAGGATTTTCCAATAATCAAAACCGGTTGGATTTGATTGCAGGTGCCATTTCCCCACAATAGCTGTTTGATAGCCGCCCTGCTGCATCAGCCCGGGGAAAGTGATTTTTGAAGAATCGAATCGGTTACGGTTATCCTTCATCCCGTTTTTATGAGCATGTTGCCCGGTTAAAAGTGCTGCTCTTACGGGGCCGCAAATAGAATTAGCCACAAAGCTCCTTGTAAACATTACCCCGTTATTGGCAATGCGGTCAATATTTGGTGTTTTGATGAATGTTTTATTGTAAGCACTGATGGCATCAGCATCATGATCGTCGCTCATAATATAAATGATATTGGGTCGTTGCTGACAAAGACAAATATTTGAATACAGTAAAAGAAGAATAAACAGCCTCATGATGTAATTTTTAATTTAAGCATTAGTGGAATGTTTGAATGAACTGCCTGATCCTGTTTTCAAATTTGCCTGCCTCATTAAATAATATGGCATGCTGTATAGGTATTACATAGATGGGGAAATCTTTCAGTTCATTTACAAATTTCTCCATCCGTACCGCATCTTTTTCGGTGGTTAACACAATTTTTTTTTCTGCATCCATATTTTCAAACTGCAGTTTAATATCTTTCAGGTCGTTGCTGTGAAAAATATGGTGATCAGCATAAGGCAGCATTTCATAAGAATCTACCATATCGTTAAGCTGCTCTTTTAACGTTGACGGGTTTGCTATACCACATACCAGTAAAATCCCATGATCGGGTGTGAGCGTGATTTCCGTTTTAGAAAAAAGATGATAGGGTTTGCTGTAAACAATAGTTGTAAAATAAACTGATTGATTTGCTGCAGGTTTAATTTCTGCAACGATGGTATTCTTTTCTTTTTCTGAAAGATCAGTTTTACATTTGGTTACCATAATTATATCTGCTCTTTTGCTGCTGCTGCGCACATCCCGCAGATCACCGGCCGGCAGCATCAGGTCCCGGGTATATAAATTTGCACAATCGGTGAGTATGATATTCAAACCGGCTTTTACCTGGCGGTGTTGAAAAGCATCATCTAAAATAATTACCCGGGTTTCGGGCCGTTCATGCAGCAGTTGGGGTATGGCCACTACCCGCTCCTCGCCTACGGCTACAAACACATCTGGAAATTTTTCATGAAACTGCATGGGCTCATCTCCTATTTCCAGCGCAGTAGAATCTTCATCTGCAATGGCAAAGCCCGTTGTTTTTCTTTTGTAACCCCGGCTCAGCGTTGCTGTTTGGTAATCATTTTTTAAAAACCTGATCAAATATTCGGTCATAGGCGTTTTGCCGGTACCCCCTGTTGCTAAATTGCCTACACAGATAATGGGAAAGTTAAAAGCAGAAGATTTTATAATATTTTTATCATACAACCTGTTTCGTAACCAGATAATTATCCCATAAAACAGGGAGAATGGAATTAATAGATATCTGAAACTTTTTAGTAAGATGGTTTAATTTTTAAAGGTTATTGTTGTTGCTCGTTGCTCATTGCTCGTTTCTAGTTTCTCGTTGCTAGTTTCTAATTGCTCTTTTCTTGTTGCTCGTTGCTCATTGCCCATTGCCCATTGCTCATTGCTCATTGCCCATTGCTCATTACTCATTGCTCATTGCTCATTGCCCATTGCTCATTGCCCATTGCTCATTGCCCATTGCTCATTGCTCATTGCTCATTGCTCATTGCTCATTGCCGGCAGGTCAATTATTTATAAAGATAGAAAAGATTGTAGTTCCATAATTCCTTTCTGTTTTATAATGTGCAAACTTCTTATAATTGTTCCGGGGCGTATGTTCCAGTACAAACCATGCATTTGATCTTAATATTTCTTTTTCAAATATTTTTAAAGGCAGATCATCAATAGTTGATAAAGCATAGGGGGGGCCGGCGAAAATAAAATCGTATTGCTGTTGTGTTGTTTCTATAAACCGGAATACATCAGATTTTACAACATTAAAATTTTCGAACGCCAACTCGGCTGCGGTCTTTTTAATAAAATCATACATCTTATTATCTTTCTCCACAATGGTAATATCCGTTGCCCCCCTGCTGGCCAGTTCGTAACTGATGCAACCAGTGCCTCCAAAAAGGTCCAGTACTTTTAATTTTTCAATTTCAACATTATTCCGGATAATATTAAATAAACCTTCCTTGGCAATATCAGTGGTGGGCCTTGTATAGGGCATTTTTGAGGGGGGGGTAATTTTTCTGCCTCCATGTATGCCGCTGATTATACGCATGATGCAAAGGCAAATAAATGATTAAAAAAATGCGGTGGATGTTCTTCTATTTCATCGATATAAGAAAAATCAGGTAACAGGCTATCAAAATTTATCAGTAAAAAATATTTATAAATGGCAGCATACAGGTTTGACTTTTCATCAATGAGGCCACTGATGTTGAGGGTAACCTTATTTGGCTGAATGGCAAAACTTTTACAAACATTCAGCAGGTGATAGGCGGTATCTTCAGGGTTATCATACGCAAAATTCTGTATAACCTGCAGTTTCCCTTCTATACATAACATAAGCGTTAAGCTGTTAGTGTAAAAAACAGCATATAAATTACTGCCTTCACCCATATCCCTGTTTACCATCGTGGAATATTGATGGGTCTGCGTTGCATACGGCAGCTTTTTTACAAAACTATCATGAATGGATTGGGGTACCCGGTAAATATTATGCAGGTTATGTTTATATAAAAAATCGGATTTGGGTACTTCTTTTTTTAAATCGCCAAAAACAAGATTTAGCATTTCGTTATTAGTGTCAGCATTCACCATTCCAGGCGGTACTAAAATACTTTCCGGAAACGACCAGAAGATATGTGTTTTACTATACTGCAGTTGCAATAAATTTTGGCTTTGCAATATTTCTGTTATTTTTTCACTGAGGTCCTTTTCATTCAGCTTATTTGAGAAAGAATAAATAACCACCGCCTTAAAATAATTAGTACTATCCAGTACAACCATGGAAACGCCCATTGGGCCTGCCTCTACAAATAACCGGGCAGTTCCTGTCTCTATTTCTGAAGCCTGTATGTCAAACGATGGATTCACATATTGTATTTGGGTTGGCAAAATAAGATAATTTTGCTGACTTTATGGAAAGTACAGCTGCAATCAGGGATTTAAAAGTTCAGGTAACCAATAAACAAATACTGTCTATTGCACTGCCTATCACACTGGCAATACTAATTCCCCAGATCAATATGCTTACCAACAGCATTTTCCTGGGCGATCTGAGTACTGAAGCCCTGGGTAATGCAGGGATAACCGGTGTGTTTTATCTGATCTTCGCCGTAGCCGGACATGGTTTAAATAATGCACTGCAGGCTGTATTTTCAAGATATGCCGGAAGCGATAATCCGGAAGCATTTAAAACCATTTTGGCACAGGGCATCCGGATCTCTTTACAATTTGCGGTGGCAGGTATTTTAATTACCTGGTTCATTGCACCAGTTATATTGCAACAGGTTGCCGATCCTAAAGCCTATCCACAGGAAATCAATTTTTTAAAGACCAGGATACTGGGCCTGCCTTTTTTGTTTTTATTCCAGATGGGTAATGCGTTTTTAGTGTCCTCTTTAAACAGCCGGTATTTAATGATCGGTTTTATTTTTGAAGCAGGTATTAATATTTTACTCGACTATGTATTGATCAAAGGTCGTTTTGGTTTTCCTGCCCTTGGATTTAATGGTGCTGCTGTTGCATCGGTTATTGCTGAAATAATCGGCATGATCGTAGTGTTGATCGTTTTATACCGAACCGGATTAAAAAAACAATACGGGTTATTAAAAAATTTTGTTTACGACAAGGTTATTACAAAACAAATTTTAACCATTTCGGCCCCGCTGATGTTGCAATACGTTATCAGTGTTACCACCTGGCTTATATTTTTTATTTTGATAGAAGGCCTGCATGATGAAACAGCCAAAGCTATCAGCAATACCATGCGTAATGTATTTGGATTAACGGGTGTTTTTGTGTGGGCATTTGCCAGTACCTGTAATGTTATGGTCAGTAATTTAATGGGCCAGAAGAGAGAGGACAAAGTGCTGGAAGCCATCAATAAGATCATGATACTGAGTATTGGCTTTTGTTTGTTCATGTGTTTGGCGGTAAATATTTTCCCAACGGTTTTCTTTGGTTTATTTGGGCAGGGAGATGAATTTGTGAAACAGGGGATCCCGGTTTTACGCGTTGTAAGTTTCGGGCTGATGTTTATGAGTATTGCCAATATCTGGCTGAACGGTGTAACAGGCACGGCCAAAACGAGGGTGAATTTACTTATTGAAATTATTGCTATTACTGTTTACCTGTTATACACCTGGTATTTTATAAAAGTAAATTATATCTCACTTGCTATGGCCTGGAGCAATGAACTGGTTTACTGGTTCACCATCTTTATCATGTCATTTATTTATTTGCGCAGTGGACGGTGGAAGACGAAGTAAACTATTTCTTCTTTTTCCCCTTTTCCTTTTCCAGGTTTTGTTTTACCCTGAACTTTACCATTTTTCGCCTAGGTTCGTGTCACACGAACCTTTTTTACATAATATTATTTCCGATTCGTGTGACACGAACCGGGGCAGCGGACGGTGGAAGACGAAGTAAACTATTTCTTCTTTTTCCCCTTTTCCTTTTCCAGGTTTTGTTTTACCCTGAACTTTACCATTTTACTGATTAAGCTCAACGGAAGGGGTTTATCCAAAGGGAACTGAACCGAGCCCTTCCCTTCTTTATAAACAGAAAGCTCTTTTTTAAAAGCAGCATGCCCGGTTGCTGTGGCATAAAAACCAATATGATTTTTAAAAGCTGCAAAAAAAACCAGCATAGCGTGATATTTATATGCCGGCATTTGATAGCTGATCACTTCTTCTGCCTGCGGTGCAGCTTTTTTGATGGTAGCTCTTAATGATTGAAGTAGCAGCTGTATTTCATTTGGAAAACAGGCAAAGTATTCATCTACAGTACCTGCCTTATTTCTGCCGGGATCCATTTTACTTTTTTTTATCTTATGCCTGCATTAATTTTTCAATTTCAAATTTTGTCATCTGCATAAAGGCCTGCATTACCCCGGGGGTTTTTTCAGGATCACTCATGAGTTGGCCCAAAATAATTGGTACGATCTGCCAAGATATCCCAAACTTATCTTTCAGCCAGCCACACCTGCTTTCTGCACCGCCTTCGGTAAGTTTGTTCCAGTAATAATCTATCTCTGCCTGGTTATTGCATTCTACTACAAATGATACGGCTTCGTTAAAAGTATAAGCATGATCTCCGGGGCCATCCATTGCCGTAATGTTGTATTGATTCAGATTAAAATCTGAAAACAGTACTTTACCTGCAAAGGGCGTTTCGATTGGATAATGATGTACAACATTAATAACAGAGTTATTCCCAACGGGTCCTGCGGAAAAAACAGCCGTATAAAAGTTGATGGCTTCTTCTGCTTTACCAAACTTATCGCCGGTAAATAAAAGCGATGGACAAATTTTTTCTTCAGGTGCCAGCATAACCTGCCAGGTTAATCCATACTTATCTTTTATCCATCCATATCTTTCGCTCCAGTCGTACTTACCTATGGCCATTAAAGGTTCTCCCCCTTTGGCAAGCCTGTTGTATATTTCATTAGTTTTATTTTCTGTTTTGCAGTATACAAAAATGGAAATGGATGGATTAATGGTAAACACAGGCCCGCCATTTAAACCCATAAATTTTTTGCCCATCAGTTCAAAATTTACAACCATAGGT
>JAYTOF010000150.1:0-15128 GCA_043747955.1 Chitinophagaceae bacterium | reverse complement strand
GGTTCTTTATTGTATTTATCCTTAAAATAAATAAAGATACAGATCGCTATTCCGGGTGCTATGGCAAGTGCTAATAATCCCATATATAAAAGCCGTTTTTGTGTTACTTTTGGCCAAGTTAATTTTTTTTAATGATTGCCCAAATTAATTGAACATATTGATGAGTCATAATTATGTAGCATTGGATAATAAACCTGCCGGTTTTCAACAGATAAAAGATTTACTCGAGCGGGGTCAACAGATCGCTTTACCGGCAGATGCCATTGACCGGATTACTAAATGCAGGGAATACCTGGATCATAAGATCAGTAATTCTGATGCGCTGTTTTATGGTATCAATACCGGCTTTGGATTTTTACAAAATGTGCAAATCGATAAAGCACAATTAAAAGAGTTACAGCGAAATCTTATTAAATCTCATGCATGCGGTATGGGAGAAGAAGTGCCCCCGGATATCGTAAAACTGATGATCGCGTTTAAAATAAAATCACTCAGCTACGGACATTCCGGTGTACAGGTTGCCACAGTAGAAAGATTGAGGGACATGTATAACAACGATGTGCTGCCGGTGATTTATACACAGGGTTCCTTAGGAGCATCGGGTGATCTTGCCCCATTGAGTCATTTAAGTTTACCCTTATTGGGTTTAGGAGAAGTTTATTATGCAGGCACAAAAATGCCAGCATCCGAAGCGCTTAATAAATTAGATTGGAAACCCATTGAACTAAAAAGTAAAGAAGGACTTGCTTTAATAAACGGTACACAGTTTATGACGGCTTATGGCCTGCACAACCTTATTCAAAGTGACCGGTTAATTAAATGGGCAAACATCATAGCAGCCATCAGCTTTGATGCATTTGATTGTAATACCGAGCCGCTGCATGAGAATATTCACGGCATACGTGCACACCATGGGCAGGTAGCAACTGCTGCAACCATGCGGCAGTTACAGAAAGGAAGTGAAATAGCAGTTAAGAAAAAAATGCAGGTACAGGATCCATATTCTTTCCGTTGCATACCGCAGGTACATGGTGCCAGCAAAGACAGTTTCGATTATGTCCTCAGCGTTTTATTAAAGAAATAAACTCCGTAACGGATAACCCGAATATTTTTCCGGATGATGACCTGATCTTAAGTGGCGGCAATTTTCATGGACAACCATTAGCCATTACTTTAGATTTTTTAGCTATTGCGATGAGTGAACTTGCTAGCATCTCGGAAAGAAGAACATACCAGCTTATCAGCGGACAAAGAGGCTTGCCTGCATTTTTAGTTTCTAACCCCGGACTGAATTCCGGTTTGATGATACCCCAATACACTGCAGCAGGAATTGTAAGTGAGAACAAACAACTTTGTACACCATCATCAGTTGATACCATACCAAGCAGCAATAACCAGGAAGACCATGTAAGTATGGGTGCCAATGCGGCCACTAAATGTAAAAGGGTAGTGGATAATGTTGAAAAAGTATTGGCGATCGAGTTGTTAACTGCTGTGCAGGCATTGGAATTCCGAAGGCCATTAAAAACATCTGCTGTACTGGAAGAAATTATAACTGCATTCCGTAAAGTAGTAAGTTTTAATGAAGCCGACAGAATAATGCATGACGACATGATGAAGGCGGTAGAATTCTTAAAAAATTATAAATTATGATTCATGAATTATAAGTTGAAAGGCAATCATCAATAGTTCAAACGCCTAACTTAAAACATACAACTTATCACTTATTACTTATTACTTATTACTTACAACTTATAACTAATGAAATACGACCCCATAAAATACAAGACCCCAACAGGTAATCAACTAACCTGCAAAGGCTGGATACAGGAAGCTGCTTTACGCATGCTGCTCAATAACCTGGATCCCGAAGTAGCTGAACGTCCCGATGATCTTATTGTTTATGGTGGCAGGGGTAAAGCGGCAAGAAATTTTGAAGCACTTGATCAAATCATTAAAGCATTAAAAATTTTAGAGAACGACGAATCGCTGTTAATACAAAGCGGCAAGCCTGTTGGCATATTGCAGACACATAAAGATGCTCCCCGGGTTTTGATCAGTAATTCACAGCTCGTACCCAACTGGGCCAACTGGAAACATTTTGACGAGCTGGAAAAAAAAGGGTTGATGATGTACGGACAAATGACCGCGGGCAGCTGGATATACATCGGCAGCCAGGGCATTGTACAGGGCACTTACGAAACTTATGCAGCCATAGCCAATCAACATTTTACGGCAGCCATTTCTGCAAAGGAGAGATCTGAAAATATTTCAAAGAGAAGTTATGGTACATTAAAAGGAACCTTGAATGTAACCGCGGGCCTTGGCGGAATGGGTGGTGCACAACCATTAGCCATAACAATGAATGAAGGGGTTGCCTTAATTGCCGAAGTGGAAGAATGGCGCATCGACAAAAGAATTGAAACAAAATACCTTGATGAAAAACATACCAATATAGATGATGCCATTAATGCCGCCCTACATTACCGCAAAGAAGGTGAAGCGAAAAGTATTGGGGTATTGTGCAATGCCGTTCATCTGCTTAACCGGCTGATACAACGTGAAATTATCCCCGATACAGTAACCGACCAAACCAGTGCACACGATCCATTGATTGGTTATATACCGCATACACTTACTAATGAAGAAGCCAATGAATTACGTGAAAAAAATCCTGAACATTATATTGAACTGAGTTATGAAAGCATGTACCTGCATGTGCAGCTCATGCTAAAGCTTATGGATAAAGGCGCCATCACCTTCGATTATGGAAACAACATCCGAGCTAGAGCGATTGAATATGAAAACAGAAATAAGAATATTGAGTGTAACTTCAAATCATTAGAGTCCAGATCCCCTCTTGGGGAGGCAGGGGGGCTGTTCCCCGGCTTTGTTCCAGCTTACATACGCCCCCTTTTTTGTGAAGGAAAGGGACCATTCCGTTGGGCAGCACTCAGCGGCGATCCCGAAGACATTGCAGTAACTGATAAAGTAATGATGGAACTGTTTGCTGAAAATGAAAGCCTCATCCGATGGTTTAAACTGGCGCAGGAAAAAATTGCATTCCAGGGATTACCTGCCCGTATATGCTGGATAGGGCAGGGCGACAGGGAAAAAGCCGGACTCGCTTTTAATGAACTGGTATGCTCCGGCAAAGTAAAAGCACCCATTGTTATCGGAAGAGATCACCTGGATACCGGTTCGGTAGCCAGTCCCAACCGCGAAACAGAAAACATGCTCGATGGAAGCGATGCCGTTGCCGATTGGCCGATATTAAATGCATTTGTTAATACGGCAGGTGGCGCCAGTTGGGTTAGCCTGCACCATGGTGGTGGCGTAGGTATGGGTTACAGCATACATGCCGGAATGGTAATTGTTGCCGATGGCACCGATGAAGCCGCTGCAAGGCTAGCCCGTGTATTACGCAACGACCCGGGCATGGGTGTAATACGACATGCGGATGCAGGATACACATTAGCTCAGGAAACAGCCAAAGCAAATAACCTGGATATTGCTGATAGATTGAAATAGTAACTTCTGCTTTTTTAAAAGGTAAAGCGGGTGCGGCTGCATTAATGACCATCCCCAAAAACAATCAGGTTTTTAAAAAAGGTGTTTTATTTTGTCAACAAACCAATAAAACTGGTATGGTGAAATAATGTTAGAATTTTTTAAACATATTTTTTCATTGCTCCATATCATATTGCTATATTTAATCTGATCTACGGTAATAAAAAAAGCTAGTTTACTGATGGCCGGCATGTAGTGAAGATGAAGTGTTACTGCTATAACTACAAACTTTTAAAATATAAAGAATGAAAGTATTTGTTGGTTTTGGATACAATGATAGTGACAAATGGATAGCCGGTTTAATAATTCCATTTATAAAAGAGCTTGGCTGCGAAGTAACTACAGGTGAAGATATACAGGGCGATATACTTTCTGCAGCTGTTATATTAAAAATTGAAGAATCGGATGCCTGTATAGGATTTTTAACAAAAAGAGACAAAAAAGATGATGGCACCTATACAACTCATAAATGGGTAATTGAAGAATTAACAGTGGCGCTGACAAAAAAAATACCCCTGTTTGAGCTTAGAGAAAAGGGGGTAGATTCACAAAGAGGAATAACAGGCGACAGGCAGTGGTATGAGTTTGATGATAAAGCTGCTTTAATGCTGGAGATTTTGAAATTTATAAACAAAGAGAAATCTAAATTTACCTATAAAACATTTATGCTGGTACCAAACCAATTTGTTGATGAAATAAGGCCCCTCATGAAAAGCCTGGATACGAGATGCATGTATAGGTTTTTATATAAAGCTAAATTTTATGAACCCGAAGAAGCCAAATTAGAAAGGATGGGGCAGGGCCTTGGCATTATTGTAAAAAAAATACCGTCTGAAGAAGCACAAATTGAAATTACGGTACAAAGTACCCAGGGAATTCTCTGGAGCTCCGGGTTTGTTTCTGTTGGTCTGATTAATGTTCAACTTCAAAAAGATTAAAATCATGCAAGTTTTAGAAGCCAAACAACATAACACATCAGGTAATTATAAAGTGACACAAAGTGCCCATTATGAAGGCGATGACTGGTGGAAGTGGAGTGTATGGATTGACGCTAATGAAAAAGATTTAAAAAAGGTTGACAATGTAATTTATAATTTACACTTTACCTTTAATGATCCTGTAAAAATAATTAAAACTATAGAAAATAAATTCAGGTTAGATTCTTCCGGTTGGGGAACCTTTGTAATTTATGTGCGGATAAATTTTAAAGACAAAACAGTACTTGACCTGGAACATGAGTTGGAATTATATTATCCGGATGGAAAGAAGAACGAAGCATAAAATCTAATTAACCAATATTTTACCTCCGGGGCATCCGGCTGTTTTAAACGGGCTGCGGATTTCATTACCCTGTGTATATATACTCATTCATTTCAGCAGCTTCTCCGGCAAATGACAGAGTAAAATGATTTATTATAAAAAAATAATTTCCCCGACCCGGGTACCCGCTTGCGAAAAGAAAAGATATGTTGAAATATAAAAATGCTGCAGGATAAGTAAACTGCAGCATTAATAAAATGTCACAAAAAAATTATCCATTTCTCCTTTTAACTTTACCCCTGGCTTTTTTATTATTATTGTTATTCCTGTTATTATCCCTGATAACGTTGGTACTTCGGGTTTGGCTAACCCTATAGTTATTACGTACAACGGTTGTTCTTGTCCGCACTGTTACTGACCTTACCCTGAAAGGAGTATAAACCCGGTGTGCAACAACTACCCTGTGGGTACGCACAACCGCATAATGCCGGTGATAGCGCAACCTTAACGGATGAAATACACGCCAGGTTACCGGGTGCCATGGCTTCCACCAGCCCGGGTAATGATGCCACCTCCATGGTGATACCCAGGGTACATAAACCGGACGGTAAACATGGCGAACACAGGGCCAGAAAAATACATTAACAACAATCCGGATCGGTTCATAAAAACCGGCTGATGGCCCGCTTGCCTGGCCGCCATTGTCATCAGTTACTTCATCGCCTTCATCACTGGCCTCTACGATTATCTCTTCGCCAAAAATATCTTCATCGCCAATGATCTGTAATACGGCTGTTGTATCCCCTGTCTTTTCCAGTTCTATAACTGCAATATCCTGGTTCTCTGTTTCTGAAACAGCTACCTGTAAAACAAAAGCATGGGCATTTTCCCCTGCTTTGTCTATTACTTTTATATAATCAGTTTCGCCGTCGCCATTAAGATCAAGGTTATTTACATGATTGTCCTTAACATTAATCAGCTTTTCAAATTCTTCAGGAGAGGCAGACTGCCTGAACATTTCCAGTGCCCCCTGCAGGCTGAAATGATCACCGGGCATACCGGTAGAATCCTGCTGTGCATTTACAGATAAAGAGGTGGCTGCAAGGCATACAATACTTAAAAACAGTTGTTTGAAATTTTTCATAAATGTAATTTTTGAATGAGTTTGACTGCATTAACTGGTTTAAGTTTAGTTTAGCGGCATTTATTTTTTAACGGTCCGGGTAATTCCAGATCAAAATTAGTACTTCATACATTTTAGACAGCACTTAAATTTACAATCTTTTCCATAAACCAGTGAAATACTGGTATTGACGGCTACAAAAAGCAATAAAAGTTTCATGATTAATTTTTTTTCATCAGCGAAATGAAAATATGTTAGAGAAAAAAAGTAAATTTAAAAAAAAGGGCAATTCCGGCAAAAAGAGCGTGGAAAAGTTAAAATATTTCCTGATCATTCTCCAAACCTTAATATTCAATTTCTTTAGCGGATTGAAACAGACAAATGAAAAAAATCAACTGGGGCATTATCGGTTGCGGCGATGTTACTGAAATAAAAAGCGGCCCTGCCCTTAATAAGGTACCTGGCTCCGCACTGGCAGCTGTGATGCGCCGTGATGCAGAAAAAGCTGCTGATTATGCAAAACGCCAGCATGTACCCCGCTGGTATACTGATGCCAACCAACTCATCAACGATCCTGATGTAAATGCGATTTATATTGCTACACCGCCATCCTCACATGAACAATATGCTATTGCAGCCATTAATGCAGGTAAACCGGTTTATGTAGAAAAACCAATGGCGCTTAATTATACAGCTGCATTAAATATGGCCAATGCTGCCACTGCAAAAAATGTAAAATTAGTGGTGGCCCATTACCGCCGTGAGTGGCCACTTTTTAAAAAAGTAAAGGAATTGTTAGCTGATAAAGCCATTGGAGAAGTGAGACTTGCCTGCCTTGAATTTTATAAACCACCCTTGAGCCCGGAAGAACTTACTCTTGAAAAAAATGCCTGGCGGGTAAACCCTGCCATTTCAGGTGGCGGGCTTTTTCATGACCTTGCCCCACACCAGCTTGATATTATGTACTGGCTCTTTGGCCCTGCAAAAAAAATAAACGGTACAGCATCAAACCAAAACCGGCTTTATGATGCTGATGATACGGTTGCCGGAAATATAGTATTCAAAAGCGGTATGGTTTTTAAAGGCGACTGGAATTTTAATTCAGCAGAAACTAATGATCAATGTGAAATAACAGGCACTGCCGGTAAAATAAGTTTTAGTTTTTTCAGCGGTAACCATATAGAGTTGGTTACAAACAATAAAACGACCACCTTAAACTTTGATGCACTGCAGCATGTACAGCAACCCATGATTGAAAAAGTAGTGCAATACTTCCTGGGTGAAACCGACAACCCCTGTAGGGGTGAAGAAGGAGCGGAAGTGATGAGGTGGATGGAGGAGATTGTTAGAAAGTAATGAATATCGAACCTGCCTTTGCCGGCAGGCAGGCAAGGAATAAGGAATGCTGAATGTTGAAGTTGGTAGCCGATATTCAAATCGCTTTTAGATGCTTGAACCAACTCTTGCACATTTTCCCCGGGAATAAATTGAACTGCTCAAACCTAAGAGTAGAATAACCGATGTACAAGCCACAGTAGTTCAGAAGCTAAATCAAGGAACCATCCCGCAATCGGGGTGCAATCCCTGCCTGTCCGGTCAGGCGGAGATTGCGGGGCTCCTTTTTTGTTTCTTTTTTGGAGAAGCAAAAAAGAAAAAGAAAAAACCCGGCGCAGCCGGAATGGCTAAACCAGCTCCTGCATTTATCAAAAAAAGAAAATAAATCATTAAATTGTATACCTAAACCCCCTTACATGCACAAACTACTTTCCACCATCAGCCTCTTATTCATTATTACATTGGTTTCTGCACAGGAAACTGTTGATATGCAGATGATGCAAAAAATAAAAGACGAAGAAAAAACCAATTCGCAAATTGCCATGATAGCCCATAACATCACTGATGTTTGCGGGCCAAGATTAACCAACTCTCCGGGTTATAATTGTGCTCTGGACTGGGTCACCAACATTTGTAATAAATGGGGATTGCAAAATGCCGGCCGTGAAGCCTGGGGCGAATTTGGCAGGGGCTGGAGGAACGAGAAAGGTACGCTTGCATTAAAAGCGCCTTATTATGAAAACATCATTGCATATCCCGTGCCCTGGTGCAAGAGTACAAAAAAAGCGGTGAAGTGCGAACTGATTATGCTGGACCAGCTGGACTCAGCCAATATTGATAAAGCAGGCAGATCCTTAAAAGGAAAGATCGTAATGATAAAACCAGGAAACAAAACCATACCAACTGCTTTTAATGCCTACGCCACAAGGTATGGTGACAGCAGCCTGGATAAGCTCTCTGAAAAATATATGGTGACCCGTAAACAGATGGAAAGCTTTTTACCCTTTATAAAAAGAGACTATTATACTAAACTATACCTGGCAAAAATGGGTGCGGTCGGTTTGATCCAGAGCAGCCGCAACTCCATTGACGGTACCGTATTTGTTGATGGCGGTGTTGGTTATATGAAAGGCTATGAACCCACCTTGCCCGAAATGAAAATAAGCAGGGAAGATTATTTAAAACTCATGCGTCTTGAACAGGATAATAAAAATGTGGAACTGGAAATGAACGTGTCAAATACTTTTTATGACGATGACCTCACCGGCTACAATGTAGTTGCCGAAATACCCGGCACCGATCCAGCACTAAAAAGCCAGGTGGTGATGCTGGGCGGTCACCTCGACAGCTGGGCCGGCGGCACCGGCGCAACAGACAATGGCGCCGGCTGTGTTGCCACATTGGAAGCCATCCGCATTTTAAAAGCATTGAACATACAGCCACGCCGCACCATACGTATTGCATTGTGGGGTGGAGAGGAGCAGGGCCTGTATGGCAGTTTTGGTTATGTAAAAAAACATTTTGGCGATCCGGCTAACATGAACTTAAAACCTGAGGCGGCCAATATCTCTGCCTATTATAATTTAGACAATGGCAGTGGTAAGATACGAGGCATATATACCCAGGGCAATGAATCGGTACGTGAAATTTTTAAAGCCTGGCTGGCACCCTTTGCCGATATGGGTGCCGGTGGCGGTGTTACCCTCAGCAATACCGGCAGCACCGATCATATCAGTTTTGATGCGGTGGGCATACCCGGTTTTCAGTTTATACAGGACCCGCTGGAGTATGAAACAAGAACACACCATAGCAATATGGATACCTACGACCATTTATCCATCGAGGACCTGAAGCAGGCCGCCGTTATCATTGCCGCATTTGTGTACAACAGCGCCATGCGTAATGACATGCTGCCCCGCAAGCCGCTGCCCAAGCCGGAGAAATTTGTTTTTGATTTTGATTTTCCGATCTGAGCGTCTTGTCAATTCGACGAAGGAGAAATCTATTTTTTGTTACCAGCATTTGTAATTCTATATTACATAGTTGTGTCACTCACTTGTACGGCATACCTTAATGGAACTTTTATTGAAGCGGAGATGGTTCGTGAAGACATGAACCAAAGCTGAGTACCGTCAACGGCAATATGATGTGTCCAAAAATGATTGTGGTAGGCATACCGAATACGGACCGGACAAGAGATTTGACCCCAACACACATGGATGTTGACCCTCCGCCTTGGTTCGTGGCACACGAAACAAATAAATATCTTAAATTAGGATGTGTATACAATCCGAAAATCACATACAGAAAGGGGAAATATTAATTTTTTCACTGCTACTCCGGCTTGGTTCGTGGCACACGAAACAAATAAATATCCTCCGCCTTGGTTCGTGGCACACGAAACAAATAAATATCTTAAATTAGGATGTGCATACAATCCGAAAATCACATACAGAAAGGGGAAATATTTATTTTTTTACTGCTACTGTTCATCAATGGAAATGTCTACTGAATGACAATGCGAATAAGGATTTAATTGTAAGTTATCTGAGAGAACTTTCGCAAAAAAAATTAATAAAGGTTTATGCATTTGTGGTGATGCCTAACCACATACGCCTTATCTGGCAACAACAGGCTAAAAATGGAAAAGAAACGCCACAGGGAAGTTTTCTAAAATATACAGCTCATGAATTTTTAAAAAAATTGAAACATTCAGGCCAATCAAAAGATTACGAGGTAACAGCGGCAAATAAAAAACATGAGATATGGCAGCGGGATTCATTAAGCGTAGAAATTTATAGCCGGGAGGTTGCCCGCCAAAAATTAGGTTATATTTATTTTAATCCGGTAAGTGGTAATTGGAAGTTATCGAAGGATGACCTTGATTACTATTTTTCGTCAGCCAGGTTTTATGAAACCGGAAAGGATGATTTTGGCTTTTTATATAATTTATATGAGGAATTTGACGAAGATTGATGAAGAATTGTTTCGTGTGCCACGAACCAAGGCGTAGACAAATGTTTATTGATTGATAATTTCGTTTGCTTTATGACTATTAACTATCCTCTCCTGTTAGATGGTGGTCTTTCTAATGAATTGGAAAGGCAAGGCTGTGATCTGAATCAAAAATTATGGAGCGCCAGGTTATTGGAATCCAATCCGGAAGCAATTGTGCTTGCTCACTTAGCGTATCTTGAAGCAGGCGCCCGGTGCATTATCACTTCCAGTTATCAAGCCACCCTTCCTGGATTTATGGCGTTTGGCTATGATCAGCCTTCTGCCAGTGCACTGATCCTGAAATCAGTTCAGTTGGCGGTAGAAGCCAGGAGGCGTTTCATGTTATTACATCCTGATCAGGCTAACCCTTTGATCGCAGCCAGCATTGGTCCTTACGGAGCCTATTTAGCAAATGGTTCGGAATACCGTGGCGATTATGGAATCTCAGATCAAGAGCTAACTGACTTCCATGAACCGAGAATCAAATTATTGGATAGTTCAAGCGCAGATATTCTCGCATGTGAAACCATTCCGGGTTTTCAGGAGGCTATCGTGCTATCAACTATTTTAAAAAACAAAAGTAAAGCAGCCTGGATATCTTTTTCCTGCAAGGATGGTAAACACACCTGTGACGGGACGCCAATTGAAAAATGCACTGCTTTATTTACCCATCATCCTACCGTATTTGCTATAGGAGTAAACTGCACTTCTCCTGAACACATTTCAGAATTGATACAATGCATTAAAACAAGAGCAGGAGATAAAAAAATAGCTGTGTATCCCAATTCAGGGGCGGTCTACCATCCCGAAAGCAAAACATGGTCGGGCCTTTCGGAATCCTCCTCATGTGAAGTGATGGTAAAAGAATGGATGGATTTGGGCGCTGACATGATTGGTGGTTGTTGTGGAGTAGGCCCTGAGCAAATTAAAGCTATGGGTAAAATCATTTATCAATAACTTTGTTTATCCAGTTAAGCTTCTCTCTCTACTTCTCCAATGCACTAAATATGCAAAACTATTTGTTCAGAAAAAAGAGATTAATAAAGACATGGAAAAAATCCGAGATAACATTTGACAGAATACTACATTCGGGAAATGATAATTTTAAAAACGCAATAGAGAACTATTAAAGAAATGGCCCATAATGAGGTTTGGCAATATGGTGGCTGGATATTGTTAGCTTCATCTTTTGTATTTTTATTTGGCTGCGGTTCCGGGCGGATTATCAATGTGTAAAGTCAGGTGGGAGGACACAGGCGACAAACCCCGCCTTTGCAAATACACGGGCTTTGTACCAACTCTGCATATTATTTAACACAGGGGTGACAGGAAAGAGTTCTTCGTTCTTTGTTTCTTAATTCAGCTTGTGAAAAGTACGGACTTTCGGTAAAGTCATAAACAAATTGTTATAACAAACTACTTTTACAATCTCTGAGACGACGACTAAAACTGCAGGTTAACTTGACACATTACTTCATCTTATTATAGCATAGAGTTAACTAAAATTAATACAGTATGGTAAAGTATATTTTGCTACTCACATTTACAATTGCGGCAATTACGACCAATGCACAAAACAACTCCAAAACCGATGCTGAAATAAGACGACTGGAGAAAACGGTGGTGACAGCAATTTTAAATGCTGATACAAATACACTCAAGCAAGTTTGGGCACCTGAGTTTTTAGTAAACAATCCAAGAAATGATATTTCCGGAAACCGGGATACTGTGCTGCTAACCCAAAAGGCAGGCTTTATTAACTATACTTTTTTTGAAAGAGTTATTGAAAGAATGCAATTTCAAAAAAATATTGTTATTACTATGGGATTTGAAATATTTGTCCCTGGAAATGATATACCAGGCGCCAAAGCTGGTCAGGCTTATAAAAGACGATTCACAAATATCTGGTTGAAAAAAAATGGAAATTGGCAACAAATAGCAAGACATGCTTCAATAATTTGTCAATAAATAACAATTGTTTTTTTATGACAGCGAAGAAGTACGACTCATTACAATGGGTTTTGTGACACACTAATTAGCGAGGGATGGCTTGATAAAAACAACAGCCAACCTGCTTGCCGGCAGTCAGGTTGCAAAGCCAGGCTTTGATTCTGGCTGGACAAACAACTTTGAACTTTGGTTCGTAACTTCAATCTCATATTTTTCCCGGGGATACTTTGTACAACCCCTGCCTTACTGACTTCGTCAGGCAGGAGTTGTGAGCGGATATCCCGATAGCTATCGGGATCATTCCGCCCCTTCGGCAAGCACTGCAGGTTGCAGGCAATGTTGAGCGACCTTGAAAATGATAATAACTAACTAATGAAAAGAAGTGAATGTATTGCAAACAGACTAAGAGAGGTACTGCTAAATGGACATTGGGTTGCTAACACAAACTATAAAGAACAATTACAGGATATCACCTGGGAACAGGCAACACAAAAATTTGATTGCCTGAATACCATAGCAGCCTTAACTTACCATATAAACTATTATATGGTTGGTCTTTTGAACGTGTTTGAATGCGGAGTTCTGGATATTAAAGACAAATATAGCTTCGACCTTCCAACAATAAAATCGGAAAAGGATTGGCAAATATTGCTAACCGGGTTTTTGGAAAATTCAGAAAAATTTGCTGACCAGATATCGCAAATGCCTGAAGGGAAACTGGACGAACCCTTTGTTGAGGAAAAATATGGATCTTACTTACGAAATATTGAAGCGTTAATTGAACACAGTTATTATCATTTAGGACAAATCTCATTGATTAAAAAAATGATCTTTGGGAAAAACTAAGAATATGCTGTCACCAACTTTAGTATCGCCCATATTGAGGCTTATTGTTTTCAAATTCCGGCACATTGCAAAGCCATAACCGATGTACGACATTTTATCAAATAAATACAAATATTTAAAAACATGAAATATACTCTTCTGCTTTTTTTATTAATCAGTTTCTGTTTATTTGCAGCCAGTCAGACAGAAAATCCAAAATATAATAAGATGCTGGCAGATTCATTAGGCGGAGATGATTATGGTATGAAAACCTATATTCTTGTAATCCTCAAAACCGGGCCTAATAAAATCGAAGACAAAAAAGTACTGGACAGTTTGTTCAAAGGCCATATGGAAAATATAGGCCGTATGGCTTCGAATGGCAAATTGATAGTTGCCGGCCCTTTATTTAAAAATGATAAGACCTATCGTGGAATTTTTATCTTAGATGTCAAATCGATCGAAGAAGCAAATGCATTATTAGAAACCGATCCTACGGTCAAAGAAAAAGTATTGGAAGCCGAGATATTTAAGTGGTATGGCTCAGCGGCACTCCCAACATATTTGCCAAACCATGAAAAAATTGAAAAGAAAAAAATATGATCCAAAATGCTGCTCAACAAAAGTATTTACAAAAAAACAGGCCTGATCAATACAACATCAAGCAATACAAGCTGAACTTGAGCGCTTGTAACACATTATCTTAGTACAACTTCTGTTTAACCGATTTTTTTGTCCATTAGACCAAGATTTAATGCCTTTTACCGAAATTGGCGTAAATATTTTAAACAGCTTCGTAGTTTTACGGTGTTAATTACCTATATCAAAGTAAAAACCCCCGTACCAAATGAAACACTTATTACAATTAACTGATGAAAATCTAATCAAATTATACATTGTTGGTGACAATAATGCATTTGAAACAATTGTCAATAGACATAAGGATAAAATTTACACTTCAATTTATTTACTAATTGGAGATAAATATTTAGCCGAAGATATTTTTCAGGATGTCTTTATACGTGTAATTGATAACATAAAGAGAGGCAAGTACAACGAATCAGGAAATTTTAAAAACTGGGTTATGACGATTGCCCACAATTTGAGCATGGATCATCATCGAAATATTAAACGTAAACATTCAATAATTACAAGTGCTGATAAAGATATTTTTGAGGTGTTAGCTTTTGAAGAAGAAAATATTGAGGAACGAATTATTAATGAAGAAACCCATATTAAAGTCAGGAAATTACTAGATATGCTCTCCCAGGATCAAAGAGAAGTAATTGTACTAAGAAATTATGCAAACCTAAGCTTTAAAGAAATTGCAAAATTAACAGATACATGTGTAAACACTTCGTTAGGCCGTATGCGATATGGCCTGTTAAATCTTCGTAAATTATATTACGAAACGCCGCTGGCATAGCGTTACGGTTATCCTGATCAAACCCAATACAATTGTAAATAAAAAAACAGGGCTTTCTTTCCAGTAACGCCACCAGCACGGGACGTTGCGTAAACGTATCCTCATGCGCAACGTCCTCAGCCAACACACAAAGTATAAGAGAGACGTTGCTGAGAAAAAAACGTATCCGCATACGAAACCTCCTCAGCCAATACATAAAGCATAAGAGAGCTGTTGCTTAAAAAACTGTGGGGTTCTAGATAAATTGTATTATGACTTAAAGTGCAGGAAAAATAGAAACCTTTTTATCCGGTTATTTTTTCAGTAACTTCATCTATCAGTCTCCCAATCTCAAAAAACCAAAACCAACAGCTATGAAGTTTAGATGCATGCTATCCGTAACGATCGCTGTTTTTTCAGCCTGTACTATTTATGCTCAAAATGATAAGGTACTCACCAGTATTGAAAAACCAAACAAGTCAACAAAGTATGATATTTCTCCAGAACTTTCTTCTTTGCTGTCAGCGGCTGTTGAAGAGAACTTACTAAACCGGAAGCCGGAACCGGGTACAGTTACAAAGCAAGTTGCACACCTACATAGCAGCCCTTCAATAGAACAAACCGCTTTTGGAAATAAACCGGCTGCAAAACTTGTCGCCAGCT
>JAYTOF010000149.1:0-6238 GCA_043747955.1 Chitinophagaceae bacterium | reverse complement strand
TTGATGGAGGATTTACTTCGTTCAGCGGAGTATAAAAAAATAAAAAAGAATGAAGAATTTCCCATCATACAAAAATGCACAATACAGCATGGAACAAACCATGCGTTGGTATGGCCCCAATGACCCTGTGTCATTATCAGACATTCGGCAGGCAGGTTGCACAGGTATTGTAACGGCATTACATCATATTCCAAACGGCGAAGTATGGCCGCTTGAGGAAATTCAGAAAAGAAAGAAGGAAGTGGAAGCTGCGGGCATGGTATGGAGTGTAGTGGAAAGCCTTCCGGTACATGAAACTATCAAGACACAAACCGGGGAATTTGAAATATATATTGAACATTATAAAACTTCGCTCAGGAACTTAAGTGCCTGCGGTATCTCAATTGTTACCTACAATTTTATGCCAGTGATGGACTGGACAAGAACAGACCTTGACTATACAGTAGAAGATGGGAGCAAAGCCATACGGTTTGAAAGAGCAGCTTTCATTGCTTTTGATGTGTATATGCTGCAACGGAAAAATGCAGCGGATGATTACAGTGCTGCTGAACTGATTGCTGCAAAAGAAAGATGGGAAGCAATGGGCAAAGGCGATAAAGAACTGGTGCAAAGAAATATAACTAAAGGATTGCCTGGCAGTGAAGAAAGTTTTACGCTGGAGCAGTTTCGGCAGGCATTAGCTGCATATATAAATATTGATGCAGCAAAACTCAGGGCAAAGCTTATTTATTTCTTACAGAAAATAATTCCTGTTGCCGATGAGTGCGGTGTTAAAATGGTCATCCATCCCGACGACCCGCCTTATTCATTGTTAGGCCTGCCAAGAGTGGTTAGCACAGCCAATGATATCGAGGCATTGGTAAAAGCAGTACCTTCTTTAAATAATGGTTTATGTTTTTGTACAGGGTCATTTGGTGTAAGGCCGGATAATGATTTGCCGGCAATGATAAAGCGGTTTGGTAACCGGATACATTTCATTCATCTGCGAAGTACAAAAAGAAATGAGGTTGGCGATTTTTACGAGGACAATCATTTAGAAGGTGATGTAGATATGTATGCAGTTGTAAAAGAAATCATTTTTATAATGAAGGAAAGAAAGATTTCTATACCCATGCGGCCCGACCATGGCCACCAGATGCTTGATGATTTAAAAAAGAAAACCAATCCTGGTTATTCTGCTATCGGCAGGTTACGGGGCCTGGCGGAATTAAGGGGATTAGAACTTGGTATAAGTAAATCCTTTTTTAATTAGTGATATGAAAAAATTCTTAGACGAAAATTTCCTGCTTCATAATAAAACAGCTGAGAAGCTTTACAATGAATTTGCAAAGCCAATGCCTGTTATCGATTACCACAATCATCTTCCACCGGATCAGATCGCAAATGATATCAATTTTGAAAACCTTACCCAGGTTTGGTTGTATGGGGATCATTATAAATGGCGGGCCATGCGTGCCAATGGGGTAACTGAAAAATTTTGCACCGGCAATGCGCCGGATTATGAAAAGTTTGAAAAGTGGGCTGCCACCGTTCCTTATACACTTCGTAACCCCTTGTATCACTGGACACACCTGGAACTGCAACGCTATTTCAATATTGATAAAATTTTAAATGCAGATACGGCTAAAGAAATTTATGATGAAGCGTCTGCAAAACTGCAAACAGCAGAGTTTTCAGTTCGTAATCTTTTACGTAAAATGAATGTGAAAGTATTATGCACAACCGATGATCCCACCGATTCGCTGGAACATCATCAAAAAATTAAAGCAGAGGACCTCCTGCCGGGCGGACAGGGATTTGAAATTAAGATATTGCCATCATATCGCCCGGATAAAGCGATGAACGTTGATTATGCCGCAACTTTTAATACGTATACAGATAAAGTTGAAGAAGTATCGGGTATCTCTGTTTCCACTTATGCTGATTATTTAAAAGCGCTGAAAAACCGCCATGATTTTTTTGCTACCGTTGGGTGCAAAGTTTCAGATCATGGGCTGGAGCAATTGTATGCAGAAGATTATACTGAAGCTGAAATAAAAAGCATCTTTGATAATATCAGATCGGGCAAAGAATTAAGTTATACAGAGAATTTAAAATTCAAATCGGCCATGCTGGTTGAATTTGCAAAATGGGATTGTGAAAAGGGATGGGTTCAGCAATACCACCTGGGTGCACTGCGCAATACCAATGCCCGTATGCGTAAACAATTGGGCGCCGATACCGGCTGGGATTCTATCGGCGATTTTTCACAGGGAAAAGCCCTGTCAAAATTTTTAAGTAAACTGGATGAAACCCATCAGTTGGGAAAAACGATTCTCTACAATTTAAATCCTGCCGATAATGAAATGATGGCCGCCATGACCGGTAATTTCAATGATGGATCCATTGCCGGGAAAATTCAGTTTGGATCGGCCTGGTGGTTTTTAGATCAGAAAGACGGCATGGTAAAACAGATCAATGCCTTATCAAACATGGGTTTGTTAAGCAGGTTTGTGGGTATGCTTACCGATAGCAGGAGTTTTATGAGTTATCCCCGGCATGAATATTTCAGGCGCATATTATGTAACCTCTTTGGCTGGGAAATTGAGAATGGCACCTTACCCAATGATGAAAAATGGATTGGAGAAATTATTCAGAATATCTGTTATCACAACGCAAAGGAATATTTCGATTTTTAAAATACAGGATAAATTATTTATACTTTCAATTTTACTAAATGCTCATTCTTGCAGCTCTACGCATTGGTTCGTGTCTGCACGAACCAGATAAAAAAGGTGCCAACATTTCGGTTCGTGGGGACACGAACCGAGGCAAAGGCGGCCCGGTTCGTTCCAAAGTAAAAGTATATTTATGCATTTGGTTTTAGTATTCCCATTCGCATAGTAATAAAATAAGCAACTATTAAATTGGGAACCCAGCAAAGCCAGGCTACAATAGTATATGCGGTAATAAAGTCGCCAAAAATATTTGTCAGAATGGGCAACCATATTCTTAAGGTTACTCCTGCAAAACAGGCAGCATAACTAAAGATCATCATTTTTTGATGTTGTGCAATTCGTTTATTCCTGATATTAAGGTATGCCAGTAGGGTTGTATAGAACCAAATTACACCCAGACAAATAAAACCCATGGAGGATACTAAACCGCCGGTTGCAAAAATACCAATGTATATACCCGCTAATGAACTTACAAGCGCTGAGACCACATAAACCTTGCCGGTCATTTGATGTACTGCTATATTTTTATTTCTGAGTTTTGAACTGAATTGTGTCCATCCGATCAATAACGCCAGGCCTGCAAAAAAGATATGCGTATAAAAGCCTATATTCCAAATTGGGTCTGCCAGCAGTTCATTGGTTTTTGAACTTAATAATCCAAATTTTCTATCTACGAAAAGATAAATGGCGGGGTAAAGGCCCACCAATATTGCCAATACAGCAAATAATATCCAACTCAATTTTTTGATCATTATATTGGTTTAAGCAAATTCCCATTTTAGCGGGAACTTATTTTCCTGCATTTTTATTTTGTTGTTTATTTTAATCGGGTGCCCTTTGGCAAACGAAGTTAATGTCCAATGTTTTTCTTTTCACCTACCTGATTAAATAATTGGTTCTTTCATTCTTAACAAGGTCTATAACATCAAATCTTTTTGTAGAAGTATAAGAACCCATGTCGCTATCGCTGTTTATTAATATGGCTCCCATTAATATTACAAATTTGCAATTGTATTTTGTAGCGGCTACCAATTCATTTATCCTTTTATCTATTGCTTCATAAATAACTTCTGTAGCTTCTTTTAACGGAACAGCAGCAGCAGTAATCCTTTCTTTTTCTGCCAACAGGATTTGTTCAATGGTATTCATCTGGTAATCCATGTCTGTAACATTTCCTTTTTCAATTTGATTAGTGAGTAATTTCTGTAAGGCTCCTTTTGCAGCACCACAACAGCCTGAGTTTTTGCTTTGACCAAAACGGTGTATCTCTCCAATGGTTCCAGTTTTTGTAATGCCGATATGTGGCCCATAGTATATAAACACGGCACCTTCATCAGGAACATGGCTGGCAAAAGCTCCCATACCCGTTAAGCCTGTAAAAGGGAAACCATCCAGGCCGCCCATTTTAAAAGGACCTAAAAATTCATGTGCCCTTGCAGGATATTGAATACTGTTAACATCATCGCTGCAAATACTGTCAGCAAGCATTACCTGTGTTGGTTCAAGGTCAAGTTTTTCTTCTATAAAATCTATTAATTGGTTAACACTGTCAATGGTAGTGATGGCATTTGAATAATGATTCCTGATAATTTCCAGCTTCTCTCTTTTTTTCATTTTAAACCAATTTATTTTTTACAATAAAACATTATTAACGGGCTCTAATTTTTCCGGCAGGTTGGTTTCATCCAGCATTTCCAGAATGTCTAATTCTATATTTCGGCAAATGGTAGAAATGGGAATATCATTTAAACCATTATCAAAAGGGTTTTCGCTGGCCTCGCCAATTTGCTCCATCGACATAAATACCCAGGAAATAAGTACCGCAAACGGAATGGTTAACCAAAAGCCATAGTCTCCAAACTTGCTCATTTCATTTACCAAAGCAAATGGCAGCAGAAAAATAAACAGCTCTACGAATATGCGGCTAAAAAGGCTGTACTGCCTGAACAAAGGTGTAGTTTTGATACGTTCGCAGCCTCCCTGCAGGTTGTACAATTCGGCCAATAGTTTGGTAAGGTCGCTATGCTCGTAATCATCCAGCAGCTTCTCCCGTTTTAATTTGGTTAAAACTTCAAATTGATATTTGAGGGTATGGTTGGCAATATTGCCTTTATGTTTTACTTTTTCAAAAATTTCCTTTTTATCAAGATGTACAAACAGTGCAGCAATAGCTGTATCAAATTCTTTTATTTCTGAAGAGTCGGCTACGCTTTTTTTATGGTAATCTTCTTTATTGGTAGCCCAGGGTATGGTTTTACGAAGTTGTAAACGAAGGATATTGATGTATGCAATATGCCGTAAGAGAAAAGCCTTTTGTTTTTCTTTATCCTCAACAAGCGAAATAAAGGATGCTGCCAACGTTCTACTGGTATTGGTAATTCCACCCCACAAACGCCTTGCTTCCCAAAGCCTGTCATAAGCCTGGTTATTTTTAAATCCCACATAAAATGCTACGGCTGTACCAATGGTTGCAACCGGTAAAAAAGGAATAGCAATAAAATCAATCTTCAGAAAATGATATAGTACCACCACTAAACTACTAAGAATAAATGTTCTGATAATGTTTTTCCTTGCAAATAGCCACATCAATTGAAAGGACATTTTTTTGCCTATGTACATAATTTATTGTTTTGGTGTGTTGAACGCATTGTTTAAAATTTTGTTTCCCGTATCTACCTAAACCTAACTCGCCAATGAATTTGTATTTGTCAAAAAAAAATGATTAGGTGAGTTCATTGAAACATATACGGAATAATTAACCTGCTACATATTCATGTCCTTATTCTCAATATCGGCACTAAGCGAATCACTTCTTTTAGGTAAGGGTGCATGCATATTAGTACTGTTTACATTCTTAATTTGTTTTATCATTTCTACACAGTTATCTACCATTTCCATAGAAGTGCGTTTTATGTATTCGCTCTTTTTAAACTGCATTACATTTTTGTCCATGTCTTCGGCTGTCCAGCCACGGCTCCAGCCCAAAAAACTAAAAGGAGGAAAAGTAAATCCAAGGTCGGTAAAGAAACACATCATCTGTCCTGCTACCTGCTGAATGTTATCCTGCCCGACTGTTATGATAAAAGATGCCAGTTTATTTTTTACCAGAATTTTATTACTGATGGTTATTTGATTTTGCACACAGTTTAACCGCTCGGCCATTTTGTAATACAAGGCAGATGCATTTCCCCACCGTATGGGGGTTGATACAATGACAATATCAGCCCATAAGATCATACTTTCATACACATACGTCATGCCGTCTTCAGGATTCATTTCAGTAATGCTGCAGGGCCAGGTGCAGGCATTACTATGTTGGGAATAGTAACCCTCGCAATTCCGAAATTCCAGTTCCCGAAGTTTTACCATTTTCGTTGCGGCTCCATATTTCTCTTTTGCATAGGCCAATGATTTTTCCAATGTATCTTCTGAGGTAGAAAATCGTGGCAGATCGGCTGATAAATTGGTGGTGCTGATGCCCAGTATATTTAAACTGTTTTCAGAAGTCTGGTATTTTAATT
>JAYTOF010000148.1:0-7028 GCA_043747955.1 Chitinophagaceae bacterium | reverse complement strand
TATTATCTAATGCAAGTCAGGTTAATATTGAATTCGGGAGTGAGGCAGATCAATATTTTCCCAGCCTTTTTGCATTTACAATAAGAGCAAAGGATCCGGATATTATTTTAAATAAATCGGTAAGTGATGATACTGCACCTTTTGGCACGCTTCAGACAAACGAGGTATTAACTTATACTTTGTCGGGTTCAAATATCGGATTGGGTAATTCTTTAAATAGTATAGTAGTTGATACGATACCCGGTAATGTAACCTATGTTCCGGGTTCATTAATTGTTGTAAACGCTCCCGGCTTTGCTAATAACAGTATACAGACTGATGCAAATGATGCTGACTTTGCCTTTATAGGAACCAATGGCGGAAATCATTATGTAAAATTCTTTATCGGAACAGGTGCTACAAATAATTCAGGCGGCGTTTTACAGCCGGGGGAAACTTATACGTTGCGGTTTAAAGTTATTACACCGGCCTCAACTCAATTATTATCCACGGTGGTAAATACAGCCCGTATTACCGGGCAAAATATTTTTGGTGATTTGTTTGTTGATGATGGTACTGCTACTTTGATTATTGGAGCTACTACTCCTGTAAAAATGAGTTCCTTCACTGTAAAGTTAGAAAGCAATGATGCTGTGTTAAGATGGACAACCGTAAGTGAAACCAAAAATGATCATTTTGAGATTGAACGAAGTGTTGATGGTATTAATTTTTCGAAGATGGGTACCGTATCCGGTAATGGGACCACCTCAATAACTAAAAGCTATTCTTATCCTGATGCCTTATTAAATGTACCGGCTAAGATCTTGTATTACCGTTTACGTATTGTTGATGTGGATGGGAAGAGCACATTCAGCCAGATTGTTCCACTAAAGCTGGATGGTTCAACTTTATTGAAAGGAATATCAGTTTATCCTAATCCTTTTACCGGCAATATTAAGTTACAGGTGTTTAGTGCAAAAGAAGAAACAAGCAGTGTACGCCTGATTAATATGCAGGGACAGCAGGTTGTAAAACGTGATGTTTTACTTCAGCCAGGTGATAATATAGTTATTGTAAAAGATTTAGAAACAGTGGCAGCGGGAATATATTTACTGGAGCTCAGGACCGGTACTGAGGTAATGACTCAAAAAATTATAAAAAAGTAAATTTCAGGGTAATTATTAATAATAAAGATCCCCGGCCTTTTGTAAGGTTACGGGGATCTTTACGTGAGGGATATAATGTAAAATTAAGCCCGGTTTTATTAAACGGATAAATAGTGCTCTTCTATTACTTTTTTATGATGGTAAAAATGCCCTACAGTAGTAAACCCGATACTATTTACTGTAGCCGGATTATTATTGGAAATACCTGAACGATCCAGTACTTCAGCTGAAAAACTTTTGAACAGGATTTCTGTGGATCTGCGTACAGCTAAAAATTCTTTTGCCATATCCTGCCATTTTCTTTCGTTGGCATTAGAACTGGCAGCATAACTGTTTTCATCAAACCCCGGCAGGGAAGCCCTTTCCTGCCGTGCAAAACATAAGGCACGGTAATTAAAGATCCTTTCTGTATCAATAATATGTTGCAAAACTTCTTTTAATGTCCATTTCCCGGTATCATAGGCATACATGGATCTATCCTCAGTAATTGAAGATAAGAGCTGCTTTATTTCGGGTAATTGATTTTGGAAAGCAACTGAAAGATCATCTTCTGGTACCTGATCAACATAACGTTTAAAATAAGCTGGGTAATTGGCAGTGGATGGTTTTGACATATTTTTTTTCGAAAGGTAGTAAATTTTATTTTTTAAAGAATAAAATTACTGTAAAATGAATAAAAGAAAATTAAATAAAAAACCTTTCATCATTGAAAGGTTTTTTTAAATAAGATATAATATACTGGTTATCCTTTTTTCCCTTTATTCATTTTAGGTTTGGGTAATATTTCTTTTTCGGTATTTAATTCACCCTTTAAAGTAGCAGCTAATTTTACTGCTTCATATGCATTTACAATGCCTCCTGTTTTAGAAATATCAGTTAGTTCTACCTTTTCGTCGGTACCCGGTTTGGTTACTTTCGATTCAGGTTTTAGGGCTGACTTTTCAATAACATATTTTAATTGTTTTGCCGAGAGGGTAGGGAAATATTCTAATGTAAGTGCAGCAATTCCGGCAACCAGCGGACAGGCCATACTGGTTCCATTTAAATTTCCATAATTTTTACCGCCGGGCAAAGTGGAATAAATACTAACACCCGGTGAAAATACATCCACTTCTTTTTTTCCGTAATTGCTGAAAGCAGCTGTAAGACTTCCCGATTTAGGATCGGCACTGGCACCAACAGTAATAACATTTCCGGCCCTGCCCCCGTTTATATATGACGGGTTAGGAAAATTATCTGCAACATCAATATCCTTTGAATCATTACCAGCTGCATGAACCAGCAAAACATTTTTTCCTTCAGCATATGCAAAGGCTTCATCCACCCAGTTTTTTTGGGGCGAAAAACTTTTGCCAAAACTCATGCTGATGATCTTTGCGCCATTATCAACAGCATAACGAATTGCCAATGCAATATCTTTATCATGCTCATCACCATCAGGTACCACACGTAGAGACATTATTCTTACATTATCCGCTATACCGTCCATACCCTTGCCATTATTTCGGGCCGCTGCAATGATGCCGGCACAATGTGTACCATGCATTGAAAAATCAACCATGACATTATTATTACCATAACTTTGGTCATTGAAATCTGTTTCATCGTCGCCAACAATGTCTTTTCTGTATTCCTTTGGTGCACTCTTTTTTGAATCAGCTTTTCTTTGCTCACCTTCAATAAATTCAATATAATCATGCAGTCCACCAACAAACTCATAGTTTGTCTGGTCCATCATATTGTTGGCTTTCATAATTCCGGTAAATTCATTCTTTGCCCTTCGCTCTGCAAAAGATTTAGTAGTATATAATTCCAGGTCCTTACCGGTAAAAGTATCTTTATCCATTGCTTTTTTTAAAATACTGTCGCTGGTTAATAAAGAAGTATGCAAAGCTTTTAATGAAGGAATGTCTATATCAGAAAAATCCTCATCTTTATTGTAATTGCCCTTTATTTCAGCTTTTGCTTTTAAAAACATTTCATATTCGTACAAATCCTGTTTTTGTAAAGTGGCTTTATCTATTTCCTTATTATCCCATTTAGATTTTAAACCATAATATACCCTGCCCCTTTCATCACTGTCAACTTTTACATTTCTGCCGTCTTTTCCACCTAAAAAATTCCAGCCGTGTACGTCATCAATGTAGCCGTTCTTATCATCATCAATACTGTTACCTGGGATTTCTTTAGGGTTGTTCCAAAGTACGGGTTTTAAATCTTCATGCAGGGTATCTATTCCGGTGTCAATTACAGCAACAATTACCGTATTGCTTTTCAGGCTTTTGCTTTTTAAAAACTGGTATGCTTTTTCTGCACTAACTCCAAAGTAACCATCTGCATCTTTATCCATCATATGCCAGCTGTTGGGAATGGTGCTGGTTTGCGAAAAAGAGGACAGACTTACTATTAATAATGAAATAAAAATTTTAAAAATTTTATTCATAAATGTTTTTTTTGTTTGAACAAAATTAAATAGTATGTCCTTAGCAGCCATAACATTCGCATTTATTTGCAAAACTTTACAAGTTAAATTTAATTCCCTGTGCCAACGGCAGCTTTTCCGTATAATTAATGGTATTGGTTTGCCTGCGCATATACACTTTCCAGGCATCGCTTCCGCTTTCACGACCGCCACCGGTTTCCTTTTCGCCTCCAAATGCTCCGCCTATCTCTGCTCCCGAAGTGCCGATGTTAACATTGGCAATACCGCAATCACTGCCTGCCTGCGATAAGAACTGTTCGGCCTGCCGCATATTATTTGTCATAATAGCTGACGATAATCCCTGTGGAACTCCGTTTTGCATGGCAATCGCTTCATCCAGCGTTTTGTATTTCATCAGGTATAAAATGGGGGCAAAAGTTTCGTGTTGTACAATAGCGAAACTGTTTTTAGCTTCGGCAATGCATGGTTTCACGTAGCATCCGCTTTCATATCCTTTGCCTTTTATAACACTACCCTCCACTATAAACCTGCCTCCTTCTTCTTTACATTTTTCAATGGCATCTAAATACATCTTTACCGCATCTTTATCAATTACCGGGCCCACATGATTTTTTTCATTCAATGGGTTTCCAATTTTTAACTGGCCATAAGCATTTACCAGTTTTTCTTTAAACTTATTGTAAATTTTTTCATGAATGATCAATCTTCGGGTAGAGGTACATCGCTGCCCTGCAGTACCCACAGCACCAAATGCCGCACCTATTAAAGCCATATCCAGGTCAGCATTTTCTGTAATGATGATGGCATTGTTGCCACCCAGCTCCAGTAAACTTCTTCCCAAACGCTGGCCTACAGATGCAGCAACAGCCTTTCCCATTCTTGTGCTACCTGTTGCAGAAACTAATGGTATTCGGGTATCGTTGGCCATCCATTCACCTACATTTCTACCACCGGCAATAATAGTTGATACGCCTTCGGGTACATTATTTTTTTTGAAAACCGAATGAATAATTATCTGACAGGCAATGGCACACAATGGTGTTTTTTCGCTTGGTTTCCAAATGCACACATCGCCACAAACCCAGGCTAAAGCTGCATTCCAGCTCCATACGGCTACCGGGAAATTAAATGCTGATATTACGCCCACAATGCCCAGCGGGTGGTATTGCTCATACATACGGTGGCCCGGCCTTTCACTGTGCATGGTAAGACCGTGCAGCTGCCGGCTGAGGCCAACGGCAAAATCGCAGATATCGATCATCTCCTGCACTTCGCCCAAACCTTCCTGCAGGCTTTTACCCATTTCATAACTAACCAGTTGCCCCAGATCATTTTTCGATTTTCTTAATTCTTCGCCAACCTGCCTTACAATTTCGCCCCGTTTTGGTGCAGGCCAGTTGCGCCATTCGGCAAAAGCGCTTTGTGCTTTTTTAATAACGGCTTCATAAGCTTTTGCATCGGCACCGGTAACTGAGCCAATTAATTTACCATCAACAGGTGAGTAAGAATTGAGTTTTTCTCCGTTGGTTTTTAACCAGTTTAACCCGGTGGAAACACCGTTGTTATTGGCCTGTATCTTTAATGCTTTTAAAAATTTCATATAGCTAATGTTGAATTTGATTTGCAATTAAAGGCTGCAAGTTACGGAGAACTGTTGGTAGTGAAAAGTTGACAGTTAGTGCAGCAATAACCGGGATTTTATATGCGGCAGTTTAAGCCGTAATAATGCTTATTAGTAGAGTTTTTCTTTGGAGCTGTTTTGATGTGAATAGTGGAGAAAATATTTAAATTACAATAGATGGCTAAAAAATTTTTTTTTTCATATTACAACAGGCGATGAGCCCTTATATATTGCAGCACTACAATGAGTATTGGTAAAACCAGCTCGGCTATCAAATATGCATAAAACATTTTTCCGGGCATACCTTGTTCACCAATGGAAATGATGCGGCCAAGTGCACCTAAAAATACGGTGAGTGCAACAAAATATACAAGCGTTGATTGCTGGTTCATTGTAAAAGCCATCCATAAACAGATGACACCTAAACCAAGGTACAGACCTGCCATATAACGCAGTATATTATCCAGCCTGCCGGGCATCTTTTCTACAGCACCTTGTGGCAGTGCAGCACCATTTATTAACAGCATTATACTGCTCATAACGGCAATGAAAAACAGTAAGCCAAATATAGCCTGTAATGCTATTGTCATTTTTGTTGTTGTCATTTTTTTGAATAAAAGTATAATGCGGTGATTAATAATAGTCCTCTTATCATATCTATTGAAAGTACAAAGAAATTTTTTGTTTTAAAATAGATGAGTAACCCCACAGAATTTATAAGAATACCAATAAACCATGCAAAGTAAATACCGGATGGATTTTTTTTCCAGAATAAATAAGCAGCTACCAGCATCATTAACCCAATGTGCATAATAATGGTGCCCTTAACAACGGCATCGTATTTATTAAGTGCATTTGCATCTGCCGGCAATGCTGGGAAAAAATAATATTGAACTCCAAAATATGCAGTTAATAAACCAGACAAAACCGGTAGTGTTGTTGCGGGTAATTCTTTTGTCATTGCGATTGTGTTTTGCAAGGCAAAGATGAAACAGTTTCTGCTATCACGAATTAACCTATGTTACTATTTTTGTTTGGCTAGTTTGGCCTTTATACGGCTAAGGCTTTGTGGCTGTAAGCCCAGCATAGAAGCAATATGCCGCTGTGGAACTGTTAAAAAAAGTTCGGGACTTCTGTTCATTAATTTCAGGTAACGGGTTTCAAGGTCATCTGTTTGGAACTCTTTTAGCCTGCTGGTTACAATTAAATAAGCACGTTCAGCCATTAACCTGCCCAGCTTTTCAAACTTAGGATCTGTGCGATACAGGTCTAGAATCTCAGACTTATTAAATTCAATACCCGATGTTTCAGTTAGTGCTTCAAAAATAAAACTGGTGGGTTTTTCATCAAGAAAACTGGCAAAGTCGCATGCAAAATCATTGGCAGCAAAAAAATAATAAGTAAGTTCTTCTTCATCTACTCTGCGATAACTTCTAATAAGCCCTTTGGTTACAAACAATAATTTATTAAGCACTTTTTCTTTGGGGAAAACCAGCTCTCCTTTTTTGATTTTTTTTTGTCCCTTTGGAAACAAGCATATCATACTCCTCATTGGAAAAATGCATGTAGCAAAGTAGAAAATTTTTCATCGCTTATACCTGTTGTATTAATCTCTGCAAATTTATAATTAAATAAGTATAGAAAATGATAGCCGGAATGTAAGACTGAAAACTTAATACTGCTCATTTTCGTTGGGAAAATCTTTACTTTTTACATCGCAGATGTATTGCTTAACGGCGCCATCTATCTGTTCGTATAAATTAAGATACTTTCTTAAAAACCTGGGCTTAAATTCAACATTAATGCCCAGCATATCGTG
>JAYTOF010000147.1:0-10681 GCA_043747955.1 Chitinophagaceae bacterium | reverse complement strand
CCTACCTCAATCACCACGAAAACATGGCTGTTTTATCGCAGCATGAACAAAGAGTGGGTATGGCCGGAAAGAAATTTGTGATGGTGGTTGATCTTGCCCGTTGTAAAATGCCCGTAAATGTGTAACGGCCTGCCAGAAATGGCATTACCGGCCCGAAGAAACAGAATGGCTTACCGTTAAATTAATGAAGGACAGTGATAAAGCTGCACCTTACTGGTTTCCCAAACAATGTTTCCATTGCGATAACCCTCCCTGTGTAAAAGTTTGCCCGGTTGATGCCACTTTTAAAAGAGATGATGGATTGGTGTTGATAGATAATGACCGTTGTATAGGTTGCAAATTCTGTATGGCTGCCTGTCCTTATTCAACCCGTGTATTTAACTGGGATGAACCTGAAGTGCCCTTTGATATTAAAAACTTGCAATATTCTGCCGAAACCGGAGTACCTGCAAAAATAGGTACCGTGGAGAAATGTGATTTCTGTCCGGACCGTTCAAGAGAAGGCCTTCTTCCACCTTGCGTTGAAGCCTGCCCTAATGGTGTATTTTATTTTGGTGATGAAAATGAAGATACGGTTTCTAATGGCGATGAAACTGTAAGCTTCACTCAATTAATAAAAGACAGGGCTGCTTACCGGTTCCAGGAAGAGCTGGGAACCAAACCCAGGGTGTATTACCTGCCACCAAAAGACAGGCAATTCCCTGTTGAAAGAGGCTATGATAATCTTCCCGACAAACTGAAAGAAAGATTTAAGGAAATGATGGAAAATAAAAGTGAATAAAAAAACGAACTGTTTTTATTGCAATAACAACGAATAATTTTTATTATGGAACTCAATACATATCAGCAGGAAATTTTTGATAAACAAAAGCCCGTTATTGAAAAATTCGGTAAAAAAACATGGGGTTGGACCATCTTTTTTCTTTTATGGATATTGTTAGGATGGTATGCCTTGTATTTACAAATTGCAAAAGGGCACTCTGTTACCGGGATGCGGGATAATGTGGTATGGGGGCTTTATATTGCCAACTTTATTTTCTTTATCGGTATCAGTTATGCCGGGGCGGTTATTTCCGGCATACTGCACATTTTAAAAGTGGAATGGCGCAAGCCTATCATCCGCATTGCCGAGATGATCACCGTGATATCTACCATTATTGGCCCGATCTATATATTATTATGTGTTGGCCGGTTAGACAGGCTGCATCATCTTTTCCTGTATCCCAGGCTGCAATCACCTATTACCTGGGACGTATTTGCCATTGGTACTTATTTTACCGGCAGCGTTATTTTTTTGTACCTCGCTCTTATCAAAGACTTTGCCATTTACAGGGATGCCAAACTGAATATTCCAAAATGGCAAAAGAAAATGTATAAAATATTAGCGATCGGTTACCGGGGTACACATGGCCAGAAAAGGCATATCCGGATCTCTACCAACCTGATGGCGATCATGATCGTTCCGCTTGCTATCATTGTGCACTCTGTACTTTCCTGGATATTCGGAATGACATTGAGGCCCGGATGGCACAGTACCATTTTTGGCCCTTACTTTGTGGTGGCAGCCATTTATTCAGGAACGGGCGTACTTATTGTTGCGATGTGGGTTTACCGGAAAATGTATAAACTGGAAAGCCTCATTACCGACAAACATTTTGTTTACCTGGGTTATATTATGATGGCACTGGGTGCCGGTTATGGCTACTTTACCTTTTCCGAATACCTTACCGATTGGTTCACTTCCGAAAAATGGAGCAGCGAAGTAATTGAAAAACTGTTCAACCCTGCAAAATACGGCTGGTGGTTTTTATTTGCCAATGTGGCTGGAATATTATTGCCCATTTTTATTGTTGCTTTTCCTAAAACCAGGAAACCAAACTGGATAGCCCTTGCTTCGTTTTTTATGGTAATAGCACTTTGGGTTAAAAGATACCTGATCATTGTGCCTACCCTTGAAACTCCTTTATTACCCATGCAGGATACAAGAATGGAATATGTAAAATATTCTGCTACCTGGGTAGAATGGGCATTGACATTTGCCGGTATTGCAACCTTCTTTTTGTTCTTTACCCTCTTGTCTAAATTTATAACCATTATTCCCATATCAGAATTTGCTGAAACAGAAAAAGCAAAAGTAATTGCATCTGAAATGGATAATAAAACCGAAACGGTTCCCGCTTAAAAAACAGTTTATGAAATGAGCCATAATCAAAAGCCGAATTCCAACTGTGATGATTATTGGCGAATTCCATGTGACAAATAAAAACAATAAAAAAAAACACATGAAACATTCATTTGAAATAAAAAAAGATACAAAGTTTTTACAACAGCTTTGTACAGCTGTTGTGTTTATCCTGATTTTATTATTGCCCGGCCGGTTATTTTCGCAAACTGACAGTACAAAAAAAGAAGGGCCAGCTGTAACAAAAGAATCTTCCCTGATATCGGCTTCATTAGTGTTTTTAAGTGTTCAAAAAGGAGATAACAGCATTGATCTGAATGCATCTTTAACCGCAAAATTTAAAGGCTCGGTAATTAAATTACGGCAATTGAAAATATCTTTTCTGCAGGTATCTGCAGATACAGAAAAAGTATTGGGTTTTGTAATTACTGATGGTAATGGAAAAGCAGTATTTAATATCAAAGCAGGTTCAATAATAACTGATAAAGAAGGAAAATTACACTTCAAAACTGTATTTGCCGGCAACAAACAGATGGAAGCTGCAGATGGAGAAGTGATCATAAAAAGAGCCCGGTTGGAAATTACGCCAGTTAAAGAAGATTCATTGCTTTCGGTTAAAATAAAACTGATTGACATAGGAACCGGGGCCGAAATTCCGGTACCGGAAACAGTTTTGGGAGTATATGTTAACCGTTCATTTAAACCATTAAAAGTAGGAGAAGGTACAACAGATGTAAATGGTGAAGCAACCGTTGAAGTTCCCAATAACCTGCCTGCTGATGCAAAAGGCAATATCACCCTCTTGGTAAAACTGGATGAAAATGAAATATATGGTAACCTCGAAACGGCTGTTGTGCAAAAATGGGGGTTGCCGGTTTCGGATAAATTGCATGAGTTGCCAAGAGCATTATGGAGTGCCCATCCTCCATACTGGATGATGGTGACCTTTATTATTTTAATGGGTACCGTGTGGGGCCATTACCTGATTATTATTATTCAGTTATTCAGGTTAAGAAAAGAGGAGCCTGATCCTGATTCTCCTCTTGTAGAGCATCTTAATACCTGAGCAGAATAAGGAAATGATGATTTCCTTTTGTTAAAAAATTATTAAGACAGACTTTAAAACCTGTTTATTACAACAAATTATTAATTTACAAACTAATTACAAAACGAAAATCAAAAAAAAATGAAAAAGAAAATTTCGGTACTCTTTGCTGGTTTATTTTTATTTGGAATGCTTGCATTTGTTCCAAAAACCTCCTATCAGAATGAATGGAAAGTTCCTGATGCAGCTAAAAATAAAGCTAATCCTGTAAAAGCAGATGCAGCATCTGTTGCCAATGGGAAAGCCCTTTATTCTACACACTGCAAATCATGCCATGGTACAAAAGGAAAAGGAGATGGCCCCAAAGCAGCCCAGTTGGATACCGAAAGTGGGGATTTTACCAAAGCCACTTTCCAGGCACAAACTGATGGCGCATTATTTTATAAAACTTTTGAAGGCAGAAAAGATATGCCATCATTTAAAAAGAAGATACCGGATGCAGATGATATCTGGGCAGTAGTAAATTATGTGAGAACATTTAAATAACCCGCTCTTTCCAAATATGGATCACCATATCAAAAAAGTTCATCTGCAGGTAAGCTGATGAACTTTTTTGATATAATAACGATGCAGCAATTTTACTGCAAAAGCTATCTGTAATTTTACCATGCTTATTTTAAAAGAAACAAACCATGAAAAAGATACCCGTACACGTTTTAATTTTTGTTTGTTCAATCCTTATTATAGTTTCCTGTAATACCCCACGATACATTTATAGCCCTACAGCTCATCATGTACCGGTACTCACAAAAAAGGGCGACAGTAAGTTAGGCGCAGTTTACTCTACCAATGCTGTGGGTCAGGAAAAGCAGGATGGAGTTGAGATAGATAACCGGAGCAGGGGTTACGATCTGCATGGCGCAGTTGCCATCACCGATAATTTTGCTATACAGGCCAGCCATTTTTACCGCTGCGAAAAATCGGAAGGAGGTATTGACAGTACAATCGTAAAATATAAAAGAAACCTTACCGAACTCGGACTGGGTTATTATCTCCCGGTCAATGACAACAGGAATGTCTTTTTCCAGGTTTTTGCCGGTGCAGGGTTGGGCAGGTTCAGCTTTACTGATAATGACAGGTTTGGAAGTTATTATCACCAGGCGAACATTACAAAAATTTACCTGCAGCCAGCTATTCTTTTTAAAACCAAAGGAAGTTTCACTACATCCATTGCTTTAAGGCTGAGCAGTATAAATTACAGTAATATAAAAACAAACTATACTGCAATACAGTTAAGTAATTATTACCTGGATGATTTGAATAACAGGGCAAAAATATTTTTTGAACCGGCCACCGTAAGCAGTTTCGGCTTCAAAAATGTACCGGGTTTACGGTTTGAAATACAGGGAGGGTTATCATTTTTAATGGCTCGTAACTATGTTGACTACCGTAAATTTAATTTTTCAATAGGTACCTGGGTTGATGTAGGTGCTTTGTTTATTAAAAACCAGTAGTAATCCATTAATTTCTGTTATTATTTTTTACAGTCTTTAATCAGTAATTTTACAAATAGATTGTATTGCTTTCAGCCTGGGGGCACTGCAACGAAATATAATTGATGATTTAATATGTCATTTACACTTCAAAATAAAGTACGTATTGTTACTGCCGCTGCCTTATTCGATGGGCATGATGCTGCTATCAATATCATGCGGCGCATCATGCAAAGCAAGGGCGCCGAAATCATTCACTTGGGTCATAACAGAAGCGTGCATGAAATTGTGGAATGTGCCATCGAAGAAGATGTACAGGGCATTGCCATTACCAGTTACCAGGGGGGGCATGTTGAGTTTTTTAAATACATGAAAGACCTGCTGAATGAAAATGGGTGCGGGCATATAAAAATATTCGGCGGCGGTGGAGGAACAATCTTACCAAGTGAAATAGAAGAATTACATAATTATGGTATCACCCGTATTTACAGTCCGGATGATGGAAGACATATGGGATTGGAAGGGATGATTGAAGATGTGGTTAAACAATGTAGCCCCCTCCCGGCCTCCCCCGGTGGGGGAGGAGATTCGATGCAGTCAGACTTTTGGAAAGCTGCAGAAAAATGGAATGGGAAGTTACCTCTTGGTGAAAAAAAAGATATTAGAAAAATAGCAAGGGCTATTACGCTTGCTGAAGCAGGCATGGATTACTCTGCTATTTATGACGGTTCCTCTATTACTGTCAGTAATTTTATGGCCGATCCAATGCTGTATGGAAAACTAAAAGAATTTGCTTTATCACATCGAAAAGAAGGAACCGATACTGAAAAAACTTTATGGAATAAATTAAGAAGCAAACAGCGTGGTCACAAATTCCGCAGGCAACATATCATTGGGCAGTTTATAGCAGATTTTGTTTGTTTGAAAAAAGGATTAATAATAGAAATTGATGGAGGTTATCATCAATTACCTGAAATAGTTTTAAGTGATCAGGAACGAACTGAAGCATTAAACAAACTTGGGTTTGAAGTTTTGAGGTTTTCCAATGTAGAAGTATTGAACAGAATTGAAGATGTATTAAAAACTATTGCTGATAAATTATCCCAACTCCCTGATAAAAAAACGACTCTAAAAGACATTGAACGCTCTAAAGCCTCTCCCACCGGGGGAGGCTTGGAGGGGGCCCCTGTACTTGGCATTACCGGTACCGGCGGTGCCGGAAAATCTTCTGTGACTGATGAAATAGTACGTCGTTTTTTAAATGCATACACTGATAAAACCATTGCCGTAATTTCTGTTGATCCATCCAAGAAAAAAACCGGAGGTGCTTTATTGGGCGACAGGATAAGAATGAACTCCATTTCTTCTCCTCGTGCTTATATGCGTAGCCTGGCTACCAGGGAAAGCGATAAAGCATTGAGTGAATATGTGCAGGAAGCTATTGATATCTGCAAGGCAGCAGACTATGATTTTATTATTTTGGAAAGTGCCGGTGTAGGGCAAAGTGATGCATCTATTTTAGATTATGTAGACATCAGCATGTATGTGATGACACCGGAATACGGTGCTGCATCGCAACTGGAAAAAATAAATATGCTTGACTATGCCGATGTGGTTTGTGTAAATAAATTTGATAAGGCCGGCGCATTGGATGCATTACATGATGTACGTAAGCAATACAAGCGTAATCATGGATTGTGGTCGGCTACCGATGAAGAGTTACCGATCATCGGTACCATTGCTGCACAGTTTAATGATGCCGGCGTAAATGAATTGTTTGAAAGGCTAATGGAAAAAGTGGCGGAAAAATGCAATGTGAAATTTTCGGGAGATATAGAACATCATAAGCACACTAAAGAAACTTTCAGTCAGTCAACTATTATTCCGCCAAAAAGGGTAAGGTACCTGGCAGAGATCGCGGAAACCATAAAAACGTATGATGATTGGGTGAAAGAACAGGCTAGTATTGCTACTCAACTTTATCAATTAAGTGGTACTCTTTCTTTAATAAAAGAAAAGCTAGGTAAAGAAGTAGAGTCTAAAGTCTCCCCTTTGGGGGGAGATTTAGAGGGGGCGTTAACCCCGGAGTGTAAAAAATTAATCGATTCATGGCCTGCTACGCTTGAACGTTACCAAAAAGAATTTTATGAATTTAAAGTAAGGGATAAAGTAATCAAACAGCCTTTAACTTACAAAAGTTTATCAGGTACGGTACTTGCAAAAGTTATCTTACCCAGGTATAAAGATTGGGGCGATATTCTACAATGGCAGCTGCAGGAAAATGTGCCCGGTGAATTTCCTTTTACTGCAGGTGTATTTCCTTTAAAGCGCGAAGGGGAAGACCCAACCCGGATGTTTGCCGGAGAAGGAGGGCCGGAAAGAACCAACAGGCGTTTTCATTATGTAAGTCTGGGCCAGCCTGCCAAGCGCCTCAGTACCGCATTTGACAGTGTAACATTGTACGGAGAAAATCCTGATCACCGCCCGGATATTTATGGTAAAGTTGGCAACAGCGGTGTAAGTATTGCAACGGTTGATGACGCTAAAAAATTATACAGCGGCTTTGACCTCTGTGATGCCAAGACTTCGGTGAGCATGACCATTAATGGCCCTGCTCCCATGCTGCTGGCATTTTTTATGAATGCTGCCATTGATCAGCAATGTGAAAAATATATTTTAGAAAATAATTTGCGTGAAGAAGTAAATAAAATAATTGAGTCAAAGTATGATATTGATACATTACCAAGATATATTGGCGTAGATGGCAAACCTGTCCATCCAAAAAAACTCAATAAATTAGCAGAGTCTAAAGTCCCCTCCACGGGAGGGGATTTAGGGGAGGCCGGGGCTCTTCCACAGGGCAATGATGGTTTGGGTTTACGCCTGTTGGGTTTAAGCGGTCAGGATGTTTTACCGGCAGATGTTTATGAACAGATTAAAGCCAAAGCATTGGCAACAGTAAGAGGTACAGTACAGGCAGATATATTAAAAGAAGACCAGGCTCAGAATACCTGTATTTTTTCAACCGAGTTTGCATTAAAACTGATGGGCGATGTGCAGGAATATTTTATTAAAAATTCGATACAGAATTTTTATAGCGTAAGCATCAGTGGTTATCATATTGCAGAAGCCGGGGCTAATCCTATTACACAACTTGCTTTTACTTTATCCAATGGTTTTACGTATGTAGAATATTATTTGAGTCGTGGGATGAACATTGATGATTTTGCGCCCAACCTGTCATTCTTTTTCAGTAATGGCATGGATCCGGAGTACAGCGTGATCGGCAGAGTTGCAAGGAGAATATGGGCAAAGGCCATGAAGAACAAATACAAAGCGAACAGCCGTTCTCAAAAATTAAAATACCATATTCAAACATCCGGTCGTTCCCTGCATGCACAGGAAATTGATTTCAATGACATTCGTACTACCCTACAAGCGCTGTATGCTATTTATGATAACTGCAATTCTCTGCATACCAACGCTTATGATGAGGCCATTACCACACCTACCGAAGAAAGTGTTCGCAGGGCTATGGCCATTCAGCTTATCATCAACCGGGAGCTGGGTACCGCAAAAAATGAGAACCCCAACCAGGGTGCTTTTTTAATAGAGGAATTAACAGACATCGTGGAAGAAGCAGTAATGGCAGAGTTTCACCGTTTAACGGAAAGAGGCGGCGTATTGGGTGCCATGGAACGCATGTACCAGCGTAATAAAATTCAGGAAGAAAGTTTATACTACGAAACCTTAAAACATTCCGGCGAATATCCTATTGTTGGTGTAAATACATTTTTAAATAAAAAAGGCAGTCCTACCATTTTACCAACTGAAGTGATTCGTTCAACTACTGAAGAAAAAGAATTCCAGATAAAAACCCTGCAGGCTTTTCACAAACGCCATGAAGCAAAAAGTGCCACTATGCTGAAACGCCTGCAACAGGCTGCGGTTAACAATGAAAATCTTTTTGAGGAATTGATGGAAACAGTTAAGTATTGTTCCTTAGGTCAAATTACCAATGCCTTGTATGCAGTTGGTGGGCAGTACAGAAGGAATATGTAAATAAGCCTGATAAGTAGTTTCTAAAAATATTTAAATAAAAAAACCGGAACAATTGCTCCGGTTTTTTATATCAGCTTAGCGGATATTAATTACCCAAAGGAATTACCAAAGAAAGTTTGAATTGCCTGCTCTTATTATTTGTATATGCATATTGCAATCCAGGTAGAGAAATATTCTCCGTAGATGTTTTTAATTTTGCTTTCCTTGCTTCACGTTTTAAATTACTTGCTTTTTTTGAAAAATGGATGCTGGTTAATGCAAGGGCTATTCCAACTGCGGTACCTACTGCACCAACAACAATTTCTGTCGTATAACTTTTAGGGTCTGAAGTGGAGTAACCATTATAGTAAAGCCCATCATCTTTACTAGCAAGCCCATAAATTAATGTTCCAATACCGCCTACTGCAATAACCGGTCCTGCAGCAACAAATATGGTACTTGTGGTTCTTGCCCTGCGGGATTTGCTCATTAATTCATCATACGAATCCTGAGCAAAAAGTGAAGAAGTAATACTCAAAAGGGTTAAAATTGAAAGTAATGTTTTCATATTATGATTATTTGTTTTGAAAAATAAAGATATAAGAAAAACTAAGTTCATTGATATTTCAGTAAGGGTACTTCAATTTGTCACAAAAATACCCTGCTTTAAAAACAATCTCTTCTACTTCAACGGGGTCAATATTTTCTGTAATAACCCTTAGTATCTTATCGCAATCATGCAGATCAACATTCCATTCTTTGATATAAGTATGCAGATTTAAACCAGGTTCAACTTTTTTAATATACCTCGTATTTGTAAGGTTGGTTTAAAAAAAAGGTATTTCCATATTCATTTGTTAAAAATGGAAAACCTTTTTAATAATTTACTATGCAACTACATCGGTAGATGGATCAGTTTTTGTTTGATGCATAGTCCATCTCCCGCCACACCTGGTTTTCCATTCGGCTTTAAACTTTTCTCTTTCTTCAGGTGTCATGCCCGAAAATTTTTCTTTCATGTCCATCCACTTTCCTTTATTGCGCCAGCCTCCACGGTGCCCCCCTCTAAAACCACCGAATAAAATCTTACTTAATAACAGGATTCCCAGTGCCTGTATAAAGCTGATGGCTTTTACGCCCAACACCGCAGGTAAAATTGCATTCCATAAACCCATCACCACAAAGCCAAATATCAGTATCGCGGCAATGCCAAATAATAATACCATCAATCCTTTTTTGATCCAAAACTTTTTCATTGTATATAATTTTTTGTTTAATAATTTAATAATTCATCTTTTAAAATCTGCAACCGTTCCCTTAAATGTAATACCGCATAACGCTTCCGGCTGATCAGCGTGGCCACGCTTTCTCCGGTTTGAATGGCTATATCTTTAAATGCAATACCGTTAATTTCATTTTGAATAAAAACCTCCCGTTGTGCAGCAGGTAATTCGTCAAGTGCCGCATTTAATTCTTCCCAAAATATATTACGCAGGTATTCTGTTTCCGGTGTTGAGTCTGATGGCAATAACATTTCTTTCCAGTTAAAATTATCTTCATCGCTTTCGCCACTGTTGAATATATCATCAGCCAGGGGTAGTTTATGTTTACGGTAATTGTCAGTTATTTTATTACGGGCAACTTTATACAACCAGCCTGTAGCCTGCTCAATGGGTTCGGTATTACCTGCAAACTGATAAAATACTTCCTGCAGAATATCTTCCGCATCTTCTGTACTGGACACCCGTTGCTTAATAAAACCAAACAAACGGCTACTTATTGCTTTTATGGTATTGGTAATATTTTTATTACGCTCGGCCGTCATTTCTAGTGCTACTGTCATTGATTCGTCTTTCTATATCATTGAAGACGAATGACCGGTATTTATATATTAAAAAGGAAATTTTTTTTTGTAAGCAA
>JAYTOF010000146.1:0-35972 GCA_043747955.1 Chitinophagaceae bacterium | reverse complement strand
TAACTTTGCGCAAAATTTGAAAAACAGCATTCATTTATAAAGACTAATTCAATACACAATGTCAAATTCAGGAAAAATTAAACAAATTATTGGTGCCGTTGTAGACGTGCATTTCCCAGGTGAAGCTAAATTACCAGAAATTATGAGTGCCCTCGAAATTAAACGCGAGAACAATGTACCCTTGGTATTAGAAGTGCAACAACACTTAGGTGAAGACAGCGTTAGAACAATTGCCATGGACGGAACGGAAGGTTTGGTTAGAGGAATGGAAGTTGTTGATACGGGTAAACCAATTGCAAGGCCTATCGGCGATGCGATTAAAGGTAGATTGTTTAATGTAACAGGTGATGCCATTGATGGTTTACCACAGGTTAGTAAGGTAGGGGGCCGTCCAATACATGCCAAACCACCTATGTTTGAAAATCTGAGTACAGCTAATGAGATCTTGTACACAGGTATAAAAGTAATTGACCTGATCGAGCCTTATGCTAAAGGTGGTAAAATTGGTTTGTTTGGTGGGGCGGGTGTGGGTAAAACCGTATTGATCCAGGAATTGATCAACAATATTGCGAAATCTTATAGCGGGGTTTCGGTATTTGCCGGTGTAGGCGAAAGAACAAGGGAAGGAAATGATCTGATGAGAGAAATGATCGAAGCAGGCATCATGAATTACGGCGATAAGTTTAAACATAGTATGGAAGAAGGTGGTTGGGATCTGAGTGCGGTGAATATGGAAGAATTAAAAGAATCAAAGGCAACATTTGTTTTTGGACAGATGAACGAACCACCGGGAGCAAGGGCCCGTGTAGCTTTAAGCGGATTAACCATTGCTGAGTATTTTCGTGATGGAGATGGCACCGGACAGGGGAAAGACATTTTATTTTTCGTAGATAATATATTCCGTTTTACACAGGCAGGTTCTGAGGTATCGGCTTTATTGGGCCGTATGCCATCTGCGGTAGGGTATCAGCCAACACTGGCAACAGAGATGGGATTGATGCAGGAAAGGATCACTTCAACCAAGAATGGTTCAATCACTTCTGTGCAGGCGGTATATGTTCCTGCGGATGATTTGACCGATCCGGCACCAGCAACAACATTTGCCCACCTGGATGCTACTACAGTGTTGAGCCGTAAAATTGCGGATCTGGGTATCTACCCTGCAGTTGACCCGTTGGATAGTACTTCACGTATTCTTACACCATTGATCGTTGGTGACGAACATTATAATACAGCCAACAGGGTAAAATTAATTTTACAGAGATATAAAGAATTACAGGATATCATTGCCATCCTTGGTTTGGATGAATTAAGTGATGATGATAAATTAGTGGTATCAAGGGCACGTAAAGTACAGCGTTTCTTAAGTCAGCCTTTCTTTGTGGCCGAACAGTTTACCGGGTTAAAAGGTGTGCTGGTTCCCATTGAAGATACCATCCGCGGCTTCAATTCCATTATGGATGGAGAGGTGGATGAATACCCCGAAGCAGCATTTAACCTGGTAGGTACTTTGGAAGATGCGATTGAAAAAGGTAAAAAATTAATGGAAGCGGCTAAAGCATAATTGATATGACTCTAGAGATTTTAACACCCGAACAAAAAATTTTCAGTGGCGATGTGTACGGTGTGCAATTACCGGGTATTGCCGGTTTGTTTGAAGTATTAGACAAACATGCACCCATGGTAAGTGCTTTAAAAGAAGGCAGGCTGAAAATTTTAAAAGATAAAACGCAAACTTCTTTGTACAACATAAAAAGCGGCTTTGTGGAAGTGCTGAACAACAGGACAACCGTGCTGGTTGAGGGTGCTGAAGAAGTGTAAGAAAATATAACCGGATTGAAAAGCCCATGCAATTAATGTGTGGGCTATTTTAGTGTAAAATAACTACGAACTGCTTCTGTACCGGGCCGCAAGTTCTGACCGGGAGTGAACATTCAGTTTGCGGTATATATTTTTGATATGTGAGTTGAGAGTCTCCACGGAAATAAAGAGTGTACCTGCAATTTCTTTATAACTGTTGCCTTTCATCAGCAGTTGCAAAATCTCTTTTTCTCTTTCTGTGAGATGTGACTCATCCAGTTCTTTATTTTTTTGCTGCTGATGTTGAAAATAGTCCAGCACTTTGGCGGCTATCATTCCATTCATAGGCGACTCACCTTTATACACAGATTCCACTGCATCTAATATTTTTTGCGGACTGTCTTTTTTCAACAGGTATCCGTTGGCTCCTGCTTTTATGGCACCAAAAATTTTCTCATCGTCTTCAAAAACCGTCAGCATCAATATTTTTATTTCGGGCAAGTTTTTTTTTAGCACCCAAACTGCCTCTATGCCATTCATGCCCGGCATATCAATGTCCATCAAAACAACATCAGGTTTTTCTATTTCAAAACGGCCCATCATTTCGTCACAGTTCTCTAATTTATGAATAAGGCGAAAGTTTTCGTTCAGCTGCATAATAATGGAGATGGCAGTGCGGTATTGAGGATTATCCTCTATGATTGCAATATTGAGCATTGTCTTCTTTTATTTAAGTATGAGAGATGCAGCCTGCTATACAATTTAACCATTATCAATGTTTATTCCTATCCCAAGAGTTTGGTATTTTGAAATGCACCCATTCTGAAAGGGAAAATAATCCGTATAATAATAGTTGTACCTTTTTCCAATAAACTTTCTATAGAAAATTTCCCATTTAATTCTTCCGTTCTCTTTTGCATATTTTTCAATCCGCTGCCGCTTTCCTTAATAGCTCTTTCAAAACCTTTACCATTATCTTTTATTTGCATCACAAACTGTTTATGCTGAATATACATTCTGGTACTGCAGGTAGTTGCTTCAGAATACTTCATCATATTGTTGATGGCTTCTTTAAATACCAGGAAAATATTCTGCCTCACTTCTCCCGGCATAAGCATTTCTTCATTCATTCCTTCGCTTTCGATATTGCATTGTATGTTTTTTGAGTGGCAAAGGGGTACTGCAAATTTAGTCATCCTGTTTTTTAAACTTTTAAAATTATCATGTTGCGGATTGGTGGCCCAGGCAATTACTTCCAACCGCTCAAGCATTTCTGTAGAATTATTCCTTATCAGTTCCGCTATTAATAAATTATCGGGATTATCTTTTAATATTTCTGAATAAGCTTTTACGCTACTGAGTGTGGCGCCTACATCATCGTGCAGATCACGATGAATACGCTGACGAACAGCAAATATTTTTAATTTTTGAAGAAGGCGATAGCGGAATAAAATAATTACAGACGATGCGATTGTAATAAATAGTAATGCATAGAACCACCATGTCTGGTACCAGGCAGGTAAAATATTAAACCGGTATTCGGCAGGCACTTCATTCCATACACCGTCACTGTTTGCTCCTTTAATCAGGAATAGGTATCTGCCGGGTTTCAAATAAGAGTAAGTCGTGAAATTTCTGTTCTCCAGCAGCACCCAGTCTTTATCTACACCTTCAAGTTTGTATGCAAACTTATTTCCGGAAGGATTATTGAAATCCATTGCTGCAAATTCAATTGTGATAAAATTTTCATTATGATTTAATGAAAGATTTTTTACCGGCGCAATGGTTTTGTTAAATACTTTAAAATCTGTTACCAGTACCTGCGGTATATTTTTATTATTTGATAAATTGTCAGGATGAAAAAAATCTATCCCATTCATGCCGCCCATAAAGATGGTACCATCAGGAATTTTACAGGCTGATTGCCGGTTGTATTCTGAATTGATAAGCCCATCAGCCCGGAAATAGTTTTTGAATATTTTTGTTGCCGGATCAAAAGAGGATAATCCATTGGAAGTGCCCATCCATATTTTCCCAGCGTTATCTTTTACCATGCAGTAAATACTGTTATTGCAAAGTCCATCTTCCTTTGTAAAATGCTGAAATGTTTTTTTTTGCCGGTTAAAATAATTCAGCCCGCCGCCTTTTGTACCTACCCAGATATTTCCATCTTTTTCAATTATCAGGCTGGTGATATCGCTTGAATTTATGCTGTCTGCTGCCGGATTACTGGCGGTATATCTTGCTATTTTTGGAGTGTCCATATCAAAACAAATAAGGCCATCGCCTGCGGTAGCCATCCAGATTTCATTATGATAAATTTTTGTATCAGTAGATTGAAAATTAAAATCCCAGTACTTTGAAGTATTCAATAAATATGATCTGCCAAATGGGCCGTTCCATAAATTTCGTTTATTATCAATGATAATGCCACCGGTAGGTTTGGGGTTGCCTTTTTTATTGATGAACGGGATCAACTCAATTGCATTTTTCAAAATGGAATCAGTTAACCGTTCGGGGTTTATAAAGCAAAACTCCCGAATCCATTTTTTATAATTGTAATCCGCTACAGAAAAATGCTGTATTGTATTATGCCGGAACGAGTACCTGGAGAAAAATTGGTTTGCAGTATTATAACGAAACCGGACAATATCATTTGATTCTGCATAAATGCCTAAGACAAAATTATTGTATAGAGAAGGCTTGGTTGACATATCAGTATTCAGATGAGAAAACCTGGTCTGTTGCGGGTTCAGCTTATTTATTCCATTGCCAGTTGCGATCCAGATGATGCCGGTATTATCCTGCATAACTGATAAAATAATTTCAGCACTGATTGTATTTTCCGATATGCCCGGAGTAAAATTAACCGTAGTTCTTTTTGATTTGTCATAATACCTGAGCCCTTCAGTAGTCGCAATCCAAAAATTTTCATTCTTGTCTTCAAATACGTGGAGTAATTCGAGTATATCTTTTTTAAATTTCAATATATCTGTTTGTGATGTGCCAGATGAGGCAGTACAGGTTATTATATCAGAACCGTAAAGTGCAATATGAAAACGGCCACGACAGTCAACCAGAAAAAAAGATAATTGTTGTTTAGCCCAGGATTTATCAACAGGTAAACTGGCAAAATCAGCAAAACTTTTACGCAGGCTGTCGTATCTCCACACATTTACTGTTCCTCCAACATTATTTGCCATATAAATATTTCCATTCTTGTCTTTGGTGACCGGGGCTTTTGACCAATAAAATTTTTCTTTATGAACACTGTTTCGATCGGCGCTTATAGCCAAATCTTCTAACGAATAGATATTAATAATGAAAAGTTCAACCGGAGTTTTTACCAATACTTCGGTAGCTGTTGCCATCAATACCTGTTGTATTCCTAAAACATTGTTTTGAAGTGTAAGCCGGGTAAATTTATTAATTACCGGATCATATTTACAAACACCGGCATTGGTGCCAATCCAGATATTTCCATCCCTGTCTTCGCACAGGCTGTTGATGGTATTATTGGGTAAAGAATTACTGTCTGTAGGGTTTTGCCTGAATTTTTTAAAACTGTATCCGTCATACCTGTTTAAGCCATCATGTGTGCCCATCCATAAATAACCTTTACTGTCCTGGATAATGGTATAGACATAGTTTTCTGAAAGCCCCTGCTCCGTAGTAAAATGTTCAAAGCGGAAATTGTTCTGGCTGCGACAAATGGATATAATAGAAAAAAGGGCAAAGAACAGCAGTTGAATATATCGCAAATAGAAAATCATTTCAGGTATTTCAGGTTCTAATTTACCAAAAGGGTTTGGTAAATATTTTTTTCATTCGTTTTAATTAGAAAAAGGCCTTGTTGCTTTTGGCAACAAGACCTTAAAAGGATTGTGGCTTATGGCAGATCAGTTAATCTTTACAATTTTCAGGGTTTGCCGCTGAGAGCTATTAAATACTTCTACTATGTGCATCTGTTTCCCCGGTTCGTGGCACACGAAACGGGATAGTAGAAAAACCATGTTTCGTGTGCCACGAACCAGGGCAAAGAGTTGTTACCCTCTTACCACTGCATCATACGTCTTACTCACAATCAACCATAGCCCACCTGTTTTTATCAAATAAAAATAGTTTACGTAATCAATACCATGGCAAGATTCCTCCACCATCTCCACTGAGGCATTAAAACCTGCATAGTGAATATGGGTAATAAAACACTGGTGCGGTTCGCCTGTTTTAGCAGGAGGTTCTTTACCTGAGACATATGCAAATAGTGCATCAATTTTTAAAATGGTAACATTATCGGCTCTGGCGTTGTACATCATAGATTTGGGATGAAATGCTTTTTTGAGCAAGTCATTATTTCCCTTATGTACACCATCAATATATAATTGGATGGTTTTACTAATTGCTTCGAGTTCTGTATTTCGCGTATTCGTAAATTCTGATTTTTTATTAAAAATTATTTTAAAGAAGCCATATCAATTACAAACCTGTATTTCACATCACTTTTCAGCATCCGGTCAAAAGCTTCATTTATTTTTTGTACAGGAATCACTTCTACATCGCTTGTTATATTATTTGCTGCGCAGTAGTCAAGCATCTCCTGTGTTTCGGGTAAACCACCAATGAGTGAACCTGCTATACATTTTCTGGTAAATACAATATTGAAGGAGGGAACCTGTATCGGCTCAGCAGGTAAACCAAGACAAATAAGCGTTCCGTTTGTTTTTAACAGCGTTACATATTTATTGTAATCATGATTGGCAGAAAGTGTATCGATAATAAAATCCAGTTTGTTTACTGCATTTTTCATTTGTTCTTCATCAGTACTTAATACAAAATTGTGTGCACCTAATTTTAATGCATCTGCTTTTTTGCCGGGGCTTGTACTTAAAACTGTTACCTCTGCACCAAAAGAAACGGCAAATTTTACAGCCATGTGCCCCAGCCCACCCAATCCTATCACAGCAACTTTATGTCCTTTACCAACTTTCCAATGGCGAAACGGGGAATAGGTGGTGATACCTGCGCAAAGAAGCGGCGCAGTTTTTTCTAATGGCATTTTATCAGAAACTTTCAACACATAGTTTTCATCTACCACAATTTTATTTGAATAGCCACCTTGTGTAACTGTCTTACCATCTTTTTCATAACTGCTATAGGTAAGCACAAAGCCGCCCTGGCAATACTGTTGCAATCCTTCTTTACAATTATCACATTCGCGGCAACTATCCACTAAGCATCCAACTCCGGCGTAATCATCGGCTTTAAATTTTTTTACTTGATTCCCCACTGATACTACACGTCCAACAATTTCATGACCCGGCACCATCGGGTACAGCGACATGCCCCAATCGTTATTTACAAAATGAATATCGGTGTGGCAAATGCCACTGTATAATATTTCAATTTGAACATCATGTGCTCCCACATCTCTTCTTTCAAAACTGTAAGGAGTAAGTGGTGCGGCTGCTTGTTGTGCAGCATAGGCTTTGGTTGCAATCATAATTTTTAGTTTGAATGTTTATTCAATCAGGATTTATATTATTTTTCAGCTAGAAGAAATTATCAGGATCATATTTTTTCTAAATTATATTCAGCCGATCATAATTTTCTCCATAAGCATTTTTTACTCTTGCATCATCATCGCTGTCTAAATGGTTTACATATACACCGCTGCGACGTTCCAAGGCAAGATCAAAGGACTTGCTGATTATAAACCAATGGCCCTCAATTTTCTGTTTTATTCTTTACAAATTCATTATTTATGCAATAGCCTGAGCGGGCTTTCTAGCAAATCCCGAAACATATCCGCAATTTATCAGGGTAACATTGTTTTCCCTTGCAATGGCTTTAACTGTTTCTGATACCTGTTTTGATAAATTTCCACAAATCTCCCATTCTGTAATTGGAGCTATGGCAAGAAGACCTGGTAAAACGGAAGCAATATTCTGCAAATGCTGAAGCATAGATTCATCAGATAACATGGTTTCAACCAAAAAGCATCTCAGGTTACTTACATCAATATACCATTTGTATAAAGTTGTTTCAGGTTCGCCGGCCTTAACATGAGCATTGATATTTGGTATCATTGCTTTTAATTCATTCAGTTTGCCGGAAAGTATGTTCATTTTTACAACGATGTGAAGGTTCTTTTCCAAGTGGATTGTTTTAATGTTGAATAATTATTTTTTGGGTTATAGTTTTTCTACCCTTAACGTACTGCAGCTAATATATTCCGGTTGCCATATCAATTAAAAATCCTAATTTTTCATCATTTTTTATTAAAGAATTATGTAGTCAACATATCCTTTTTTGCCCGCTGGAGTTACCACTTCGGCCAGTTTATTAAATTCAGGATTGTAATTTTTGAAAAAGTCATCTACCATTTTTGCAGCCTCAGTACTTCTTTTTGTATTATCATCTTCGCCGGGTGCATAAAAATTACGGGTGGTTTTAGAATCAAACTCCATAAAGAAAACATAGGTGCCCGGCTCATCACCTCTTTCACCGAGGCCATAGTAAAATTTTACACCGGGCAGTTTTCCAAATTCATCATTGGCAACTTTCATTGCAAATTTTTCAAATGCCTCAGCAGAAACTCCTGCTTTCAGTTTTACTTTTCTCAATGCAAGAACGGGCCTGCTGTCAGGATTTTTATTTTTATTGCCAGGATGATTTTCTGCTGATTTATTTTCCCAGCTTATGATTGTTGTGAACATTATACCTGCAATAAATGCAAGCAGCATTGGGATCCTTTTCATATTTATCAATTTATAATTAAGCAGGAAATCAGATTAATAGCTTATCCATCCATCCACTTCAAAACCTGCATCCTGCGGATTTTGTGGATTAAAGAAACCGCTGAGTGTGCATTGCCCGGTTGCTCCATTAAATCTTCCGGTGCCCCCAATAATATTTAAGGCGCTTGTAAATTCTACTCTTGTAGGGCTCACCGGATTAGTACCGCCAATGCCAACTCCACGGCACCAGACTGATTGTCCGTGTCCGGTATAAAAAATAGTAGTTACAGTATTGGGCACTGCATAACCTGCAGCAGCAAGTGCTCCGGCAAAAAACATATTAACAGGTGCACCAACTGATTGAAGCCCGCCTGGCCCGAATGTTACATATTGATTAAAGTAAGTTTGGCAGGTGCCAACATGGGTAAGGTTGCCACTGCCGCCACCGGGATACCATGCTGGTGCAGGATTGGGAGGTACCCAACCGCCAGCAATATCCGGAACAAAATTGAAAAAGGTACTAAAGCTTCCTTTGAAGGGAAGTTGCTGGTTTTGTTTCTGTGCAGTTGTAACTGATTCAGTTTGGTTGTTGATATCAGGTAAGGTTTCTTTCTGGCAGCTCCATAAAAGGGCTGCAACGGTAACAAGAAAGAATAATTTGAAGATGGGGAATGTTTTCATTTTTACTTTTTTAAATGAATAATATATTTTCAAGTGCAAAAGTAAATGGAGGAAGAAAAACTGTCAATCCCATAAACTTGGGATATTTTCGGGGTTTAGTGGGAAAATACTGATAATCGGGTAGCTGATATGGTATAAGATGAAAAGGCTTTCTGAAAAATACTTTTTTGGTTGTTTGATAATGGCTAATCCAACTGTTTTTTAATCTGAATATAAGACCAGGTAGTAAAGGGAAGCAAAAGCAGACTTAAAAATGAAAGCCGGTTGCCTGTTAAAAAGTACAGCAGAAAACCAAACGAAATCAGAAACAGCGGGTAAAGAATAAATAAGAAAGTGATCAGCTTTGAATCATCATGTCCGTCTTCCTTTATTAAATAATCGCCCAGCCATTTTGTAAAATAATATAAAGGTGCATGCACCAATAAACCAATTACAGCTGGAACGAACAGCAATATTTTTTTTAGTGCAGATTGATGTACGTAGAAAGCTTTTTGGAGTGCGGGTTTATCGCCCGTTTCGATTTCAAAAACATGCTTGCTCAGCTGTGGTCTTAAAGTTTCATTAAACTGCTTGATGGCATTGCCATGTATGTCTTTATAGTCAATATTTTCTTTGGTGATCATATCTCCAAAAAATAACCTGATATTTTTTCCAAACACTTTAAATGAGCTGTAGTTAATGGCAACGGGTAATACTTTTACATCAATACCATCCTGCCAGCTGCTGATAGCCAGTCGGGCAGTGCCTTTTTTTAGTGGGCGTAAATGCCATTCGTTAATGCATCTGCCCTCACTGAAAATAAGTACAATGCCGTTTTTCTTAAAAATATTTTTACAAAGGTTAAAAGTTTTATAATTCTCATCCATATTTTCTACACCCTCACTAACCCGGTACACCGGAAACATTTTAAATATGTATAAAAACCGGGCAGCTAATTTATTTTTAAATGCATCACCCCTGGCAAGGGCATATAGCGGCTTATCAAATAAAGTGCAAAGAATTACCGCATCTAAAAACGAGTTTGGATGATTAACAGCAAGAAGCAAAGGCCCTTTATGTTTTAAGAGCTCTTTTTTATTAATGGCTAAATCTCTGCAATAAATGGGTAAGGCAAGCCTTGCAATAATTTTTACAAATGAATAAAGCAATTAGTAAGTAATTTTAAGCTGGAAGTTAATGATAATTCGAAGAATAAAATAATTGTAAATTTAAAAATTAATTCAGCTGCGGATCAATCGGGTAGTTTATCATCATCTCATATTCGCCACCGAGTTCCTGCAGGCTGCCTTTCCATATTTCATCATGCCCGGTATTAAAAACCAGTTTATGGTTTGCAGAAACGGTAAGCCAGCTTTTTTCCTTAAGTTCACCGGTTAACTGGCCATCACCCCAGCCACTATAGCCAATAAAAAATTTTATTTTATTAAGGTCAATACTTTTAGTTTTTATCAGGGCAGTTACCGTTTCAAAATTACCTCCCCAGTAAATGTCTTTACTTACTTTGACAGATTCCGGAATTAAATCGGGGTATTGATGCAGGAAATGGATGGTATTCATTTGTACAGGTCCGCCATAATATACCGGTAAACTGTAGCCCTTCAAATCAGTTACCAGTTCATCCAATGTCTGTTCAATCTGTTTATTTAAAACAAATCCAAAACTGCCCTGTTCCTGATGTTCACACAACAGTATAACAGTACGCAAAAAATTCGGGTCCTTTAAAAAGGGGTCTGCGATCAGTAATATGCCTGGTGCCGGTTCAATCATATTTCTAAAGTAATATTTACATATCAGAAAAAAGAATATCAGCTGGATATTTTTATAATGAAAATTCTAAACCTTAGTTAAAGTTAAAGTTTGGCAGTTTTAAGGTATTTTACAGGCATATACTGATTTATCTTTACTGGTATGAAAAGAATTTTTCCAATCATAACTATTTTGATTTTACTTTCCCTGCTGGGCCTTATCTTTTTCCAGTTTTTATGGATTGATAGTGCCAGGGCAGCAAAGGATAAACAGGTAAAGGAAAATATTTACCGGGCTGTTGATTATTCGGCAACCATACTCACCCAGGAAAAAAAATCGTTAATACCGATGATGAAAAAAAATGACCTGCTTTTTCCGGGCGATAAATTACAACTTCAGTATTTTAAACCTTCAGTTATAAAGCGTTTTTCAAAAGATGAAATTTCTGATATTATCCGTATGGGGTTTGCCAAATTTAACCTGCAAAGTTACCCTTTCGAATTTAATGTAATGGCTAATTCAATAAATGGCGACCAGGTATACAGTAATAATTTTTTCAGGTACTATAGTGATACTGTAAACAGTTTTAAAATTGTTTATGCATTGGAGCCGGCCAGTGCTACAACTTTTGAAAACATGGTAGATGAAGAACTGCTTTCTGTGGTTGTACCCAATCAGCAAAACCTGATATGGAAGGAAATGATCTGGTTTATTTTGGGCTCAATCATCTTTACTTTTATTATAACCGCTGCATTTTTTATTACCATACGCACTTTGTTGAAACAGAAAAAACTGAGTGAGATAAAATCAGATTTTATCAATAATATGACGCATGAGTTTAAAACACCTTTGGCTACGATCTCTCTGGCAGTTGATGCACTCAAGAATGAAAAAGTAGTGGCCAGTAAAGAAAAAACAAATTATTTTACTGCTATCATTAAAGAAGAAAATAAACGAATGAACAAGCAGGTGGAAACCATACTGCAGGCAGCTTTACTGGATAAACAGGAGGTACAGCTAAACCTAAAAAAGATACCGGCACATGACCTGATTGTAAGCGCTTTAAATAATATTAATTTACAGGTCGAAGAAAAACAAGGTACGTTAGAGGTAAATATGGATGCCGAAAATGACCTGATCATGGCAGATGAAGTACACTTCACGAATCTGATAAATAACCTGCTGGATAATGCTGTAAAATACTCAAAAGAAAATCTTCACTTAAAATTAACTACAAAAAATTCAGGTAACTATTTGAAAATAATGATTGAAGATAATGGTATTGGCATGACTAAAGAAACCCTGAACAGGATATTTGAGAAATTTTACAGGGCCCACACAGGAAACGTTCACAATGTAAAAGGGTTTGGACTGGGCCTGAGTTATGTTAAAACAATGGTTCATGCACATCATGGAACAATAAAAGCAGAAAGTGTTTTAGGCAAGGGAAGCAGTTTTTGTATTACGGTTCCTCTGGTAAGATAATGTTTATCTTTTTGATACCGGGGCTACTAATTTCAACGCAATCCGTTCATCATTAAGCGCACAAACTTTTACATTCACTAAATTATTCTGCAAAGCAAAATCGCTTATTAGATCCTCAGTTAAGTCAGAAATGATCCCCGAACTTTTTTTATACTATGATACCCTGACAACTATAGAAGTATTCTTTTTGTATAAGGGTAATATCTTTTTCATTTCAGTTTTAAATACCGTATTGGTTACAGCAAAAAAATGAATCAGATCAGGAGTTTCATTTAATTAGAAAGTTGTTTTGATATATCAAATTCCAAAAGATGAAAATCATCATTTGACGTATATAATAAAAGAATTTTCATTTCATCTGTAATACCCGGTTTTTTTAAATAAAGGGGTTCCTGAATATCCAGCAATAGGGATAATGTCAATTTTGATTTCCTGAAGTTCAGTAATTAACACTAATCCACAGCTGTCCACATGTAATGCACATCAATATTCATGATTTTTTGAAACATAAACCCTGCAGGTAAGCATTACTGCGTTGTGGATAAAAATCTTTCTTTTAAATTTGTTCAGAAAGTGGGAAAAAGTGTTATTTTGTGGAAATATAAGGTAAACAATAGGCTAAATACTTGAAAATGATAGGTTTCCTCGGTGAATATGAGGCCACTTTAGATGCAAAGGGGCGCTTTCTTTTACCGGCTGGCTTTAAAAAGCAGCTGCCGGAAGAGGGTGCCATACATTTTATCATCAACAGGGGTTTTGAAAAATGTCTTACACTATACCCGCAACAAAGCTGGGACCCTATTTTTTCTGAAATCAGCAAACTAAATGATTTTGACCCTAAAGTAAGAGAATTCAGGCGTTACTTTTTAAATGGAGCCACACAATTGGACCTGGATTCTGCGGGTCGTTTATTAGTGCCCAAAAATCTTACCGAGCATGCGGGGCTGGAAAAAGATATTGTATTGGTTTCGGCGGTTAACAAAATTGAGATATGGGATAAAAATAAGTATATGCAGTTCTTTGAAACTTTTACACCACAATCATTCAGTGATCTGGCAAATGAAGTGATGAATAAAATCAGTAATTAGGTATTGGCAATTTGTAAAAAGGGATGAGTAAAAAAACTAGTAACATACTAATTCCCGATTCCGGATTTCCTGTATATCACAAATCGGTTTTATTGAACGAATGTATTGAGGGATTAAACATTAAACCTGAAGGTATTTACTTGGATTGCACTTTTGGAGGTGGCGGGCACAGCCTTGCCATTTTAAAAAAGTTAAATGAAAAAGGGAAATTATTTGTATTTGATCAGGATGAAGACGCTGTTAAAAATTTACCACATGACAAACGTGTTGTCTTTATACCTCAGAATTTCCGGCACCTGCAACGATTTTTGCGGTTACACAAAATTACAGGTGCAGATGGGATCCTTGCTGACTTGGGTGTTTCCAGTCACCAGTTTGATGAAGCAGATCGTGGTTTTTCTATAAGGTTTGATGCAGCATTGGATATGCGTATGGATCAGCGGCAGGTTTTAACTGCAGCAGCGGTACTAAAAAATTTTACTGAACTGCAGTTGCATAAGATGTTTGAAAAATATGGCGAAGTGACAAATTCAAAAACGCTGGCTAAAACAATAGTATCGCAAAGATCCCTTGCACCCATCAGAACAATAAATGAATTTAAAACAGCAGTTCATGAAATAGTGAAAGGTAATCCGCAAAAATATTTGGCCCAGGTATTTCAGGCGCTGCGAATTGAAGTAAATGCAGAACTGGAGGCTTTAAAAGAATTGTTGAAGCAAACTGTTGCTGTATTGAAACCGGGCGGACGTGTTGCTATAATCACTTTTCATTCATTGGAAGACAGGATTGTTAAGAATTTTTTCCGTGACGGTACATTTGAGAATACAGCTATTGATGATGTGTATGGTCATCGGTTTGAAAATCCATTTAAAGTAATCACTAAAAAACCGGTGACAGCAACAGATAAAGAATTAAAAGAAAATACAAGATCGCGAAGTGCAAAATTGCGTATTGCAGAAAAAAAGTAAAGTTTTTTAATTATAAATTATTGGATCAGTTATAGTATGCCGGAAGAAATTAAAATATCGGAATCAATAGTATCCGGTCAGAAAACGGACTGGAAAAAATTTGTCAGTCATAAATGGGTTGTTAAAAATATTCCTTTCTTTTTGTTTATAGCCTTCTTAGCGGTTGTCTATATATATAATGGGCACTATGCTGATAAATTAACCCGGAAAATAAGTACAACAGAAAAACATATTAAAGAGTTAGAGTACGAATACAAGACAATAAAAAGTGAAGTGATTTTCAGAAGCAAGGCAAGTGAATTGATTAAAGCAGTAGAACCACTTGGATTAAAAGAATTAACTGCTCCACCGGTTTTTTTAGGGGAGAAAAATAATAAATAAGGATTTATTAAATAACCAGCATGTTAAAAAGAATGCTTTTATAATCTATTCATTTTGGAAATAAAAAAAGACATACTCTGGCGGGTATACCTCTGCTTCCTGATCATGGTATTGTTGGGTGCTGTAGTAGTGGGCAGGGCTTTTTATATTCAACAGGTGGAAGGTGTATTCTGGACTAATTTGGATAACAATTTGCATTTACAGTATTTGCCTATAGATGCTGAACGGGGTACCATTTATAGCGAAGATGGTAATATGCTCAGTACTTCTGTTCCGATCTTTGATGTGTTTATAGACTTTGCTGCAGAGGGATTAAGGCAAAAGGGAGGTGAAAGATTTACCGGTAACCTCGATTCACTCAGCTTTTGTTTAGCTGGCCTGTTTAATGATAAACCTGCAGCCTCTTACAGGAAGGAATTACTGCAGGGATATAAAAGTAAAAACAGGTACTATCCTTTAAAAAAGAAAATATCTTTTACAGAATATAAAGCGTTGAGAGATTTTCCTTTGGTAAAACTGGGTAAATATAAAAGTGGTTTTATTATAGAATCAAGGGATAAGCGAATTAATCCTTATGTTTTATTAGCTAACAGAACGATTGGCTTGTCGAGAGATGATGCTAAAAATAATGTTGGGCTTGAACAACGGTATGACAGTTTACTGAGGGGTAAATCAGGGCAACAGTTGGTACGATATATTGCTGGTGCATATATGCCGGTTGATGGAGGTAATCTTGAACCTGAAAACGGCAAAGATATCATATCAACGCTGGACACCTATATGCAGGATGTAACTGAAAGTGCATTAATGAGAATGCTGGATACCAACAACTCTTTGCATGGCACTGCAATTGTAATGGAAACGGCAACCGGTAAAATAAAAGCAATTGCTAACCTGGGAAAACAACCAGATGGTACCTATGCTGAAGACCTGAATTACGGTATTGGTAAAGCAACAGAGCCGGGTTCTGTTTTTAAACTGGCAACGCTGATGAGTTTACTGGAAGATAAATATGTAACAATCAATTCAAAGGTTAACTGTGAAAATGGATCGAAAAACTTTTATGGGTTAACGATCAGGGATGCTCATTCGGGTACCGGAATAGTTACCGTAAAAGAAGCATTTGAAATGAGCAGTAATGTTGCTTTTGCATCTTTGGCAAATCAATATTATTATAATGAACCCTCAAAATTTATTGATCATTTACATAAGTTCAGGCTGGATAGAATTACCGGTATTGATATCACTGCATCTTCTGGTAAGCCATATATAAAAAACCCAAAAAATAAAAAAAGCTGGACCAAAACCACCATCCCTTATATGGCACATGGCTATGAAGAATTGGTTACTCCATTGCACATGCTGATGTTGTATAATGCGGTTGCCAATAATGGTAAAATGATGAAACCCTACCTGGTTAGTTCTATCAGGGAGTATGGTGTAGAAATAAGGTATATTGAGCCAGAGGTATTAGTTGAAAAAATCTGCAGTGATGAAACGCTGAGCCAGGTTAAAGAATGCCTGCTGGCAGTTGTGCAGGGAGCGCATGGTACTGCAAGAAAAATTAAAGATACAGCCTACCTGATAGCAGGTAAAACAGGTACAGCAGTAACGGCATTGGATAACAAGGGTTACAACAAAGGCAATAAAATATACCAAGCCTCATTTATCGGTTATTTTCCGGCAAACGAACCAAAATATACCATGGCAGTTGTAATACAAAACAGCAGCGAATCACGAATGGTATATGGCGCAGATGTTTCAGGTACCGTGTTTAAAGAGATCAGCGACAGGATTTATGGAAGTTACCTGAGTACAAAAAAATATACGGCAGCAGGCAGGCCCGATAGTTCACTGTATAATTATTTTGGAATGAAAAATGAATTCAATTCAATTTTCACCACATTAAACCTGCCCATTGTTGATTTAGCTGCTACCGGTAACTGGAGATTGGTACAATTAAAAAATAATTCAGGTACTTTAAATACACCGCTAATTTCAACCTCAACATCCGGTTCTGTAACCCCTAACGTTGTCGGAATGGGCTTGAAAGATGCGGTGTATTTATTAGAAAATATGGGTCTGAAAGTAACCGCTACCGGAAGGGGAAGGGTAGTTGATCAATCAATAACAGCAGGAACAAATTTTAATAAAAAACAAACCATTTCTTTATTTCTGAATTGACACTACAGGATATACTATATAAAGTTTCTATCCGCTCAGTAAAGGGTAACACTAATATTGATGTAAAGGATTTATTAATTGATTCACGCGCTGTAAAATCAGGTTCTTGCTTTATCGCTTTAAAAGGAACAAAAACCGATGGACAGATCTTTATAAACAGCGCAGTTGAAAAAGGTGCTGTTGCAATTATTTGTGAGGCCTTTCCTGAAAACATGAGTGAAAACATAACCTATGTTCTGGTCGAAAATACAGCCGATGCTGCAGGATTTATGAGCCATAATTTTTATGGAGAACCTTCTTTGAAATTAAAATTGATTGGCGTAACGGGCACCAATGGCAAAACTACGATTGCTACATTATTATGGAAACTGTTCAATGCACTGGGTTATAAGGCCGGTTTGATAAGTACAGTTCAAAATCAAATTGGCGACCAGGTAATTAATGCCACCCACACAACACCTGATGCAGTAAATATAAATGCATTGCTGCATCAAATGGCAGCTGCCAATTGTTCCCATGTGTTTATGGAATGTAGCAGCCATGCGATTCACCAGGACAGGATTACCGGATTGCAATTTTGCGGCGCTTTATTCAGCAACATTTCTCATGATCATCTTGATTATCACAAAAACTTTGAAGAATATATCCGTGTAAAAAAATCATGGTTTGATAAACTTCCCGCATCTGCTTTTGCATTAAGCAATGCTGATGATAAAAGAGGAGTTGTGATGTTGCAGAATACAAAGGCTAAAAAATATTTCTACAGCCTTAAAACGATGGCTGATTTTAAAGGAAAGATTTTAGATAACAGCCTCGAAGGGTTACACATGACAGTTAATGATAAAGAAGTATACTTACGGTTGATCGGTGAGTTTAATGCCTATAATTTGTTGGCAGTTTATGGCACGGCTGTTTGTTTGGGTGAAGAAAAAGATACGGTGCTGCAGGTTTTAAGCAGCCTGGAGGGTGCCGAAGGAAGATTTGATTACATGATCAGTACCAAAGAAAAAATTACCGGTATTGTTGATTATGCCCATACCCCCGATGCGTTGTTAAATGTACTGGTAACTATAAAAAATTTAAGGCAGGGTAACGGACAAATTATAACTGTGGTTGGTTGCGGTGGCGACAGGGATAAAACAAAACGACCGGTTATGGCTGAAGTGGCCTGCGAATACAGCGACAAAGTGATTTTTACTTCTGATAATCCACGTAGTGAAGACCCCTTGGAAATATTGAAAGATATGCAGGCAGGTGTGAATGCAGTTACAAAAAAAAAAGTCATTTCCATTACCGACAGGAAAGAAGCTATTAAAACAGCAGTGAGCCTGGCAAACAATGAAGACATTGTTTTAGTAGCCGGTAAAGGGCATGAGAAGTACCAGGATATTGACGGTGTGAAATATGACTTTGATGATAAGAAGGTATTAAAAGAAATGTTTGAATTATTGGAAAAATAAAATGGTGAGACCTGAGTAGTGAACCGTGCATGCTGAATCACGTCTCACTATTCACCACTAACGAATTTTAAAAAATATGTTGTATCACATTTTTGATTGGCTGGCAAAAGAAGGTTTTCTGTTTCCGGGGATCAATCTTTTTAAATTCATCACTTTCAGGGTGATGCTGGCTATGATATTGAGCCTGGTGATAACAACAGTGTATGGGAAAAAATTAATTAAATATTTGCAGAAAAGGCAACTGGGCGAATCTGTACGCGATCTTGGATTGGCAGGAGAAAAGGAAAAAAAGGGGACGCCAACCATGGGAGGTATCATTATCATCCTTGCCATTTTAATTCCAACTCTTTTATTGGCAAATCTCGATAAAGTATACATACGCCTGATGTTATTGTGTACAGTTTGGCTGGCTGCAATAGGTTTTATTGATGATTACTTAAAGATCAGAGCGAAAAGAATTGCACAGGCAAAAGGCGTTGCCTATAAAAAAAGTGACAGTGATGGTTTGGCAGGGCGGTTTAAAATTTTTGGACAGGTAATGCTTGGGATCATTGTTGGAGCCTCGCTATATTTTACACCAAGTGTGGTGGTAAAAAGAGAAGTTATAAAAACAGGCAATACTATTTCACAACAGGGTAACAGCAAATCTCCTGTAAAGTATGATACGGTAATAATAGATGGTAAGCCCAGGATTTTCACTGATGCCAAATCAATGATAACGACTATACCGTTTGTAAAAAATCATGAATTTAATTATACAAAACTTTTACCGGCAGCGTGGGAAAAGTATGCATATATACTTTACATCATTATTGTGATAATAATTGTAACTGCTGTTAGTAATGGGGCAAATATCACCGACGGGCTGGATGGACTGGCAACAGGAGTGAGTGCCATCATTGGAATATGCCTTGGCATTTTTGCTTATGTAAGCGGCAATATAAAATTTGCCGAGTACCTCAATATCATGTACATACCTAACCTGGGGGAGCTATCTATTTTTATTGCAGCATTTGTTGGGGCCTGTATCGGTTTCCTTTGGTATAATGCTTACCCGGCACAGGTTTTTATGGGAGATACCGGAAGCCTTGCATTGGGGGGCATCATTGCAGCACTGGCCATAATTATCCGTAAAGAATTACTGATACCGATCTTTTGTTTTGTGTTTTTGGTAGAAAATTTAAGTGTAATGATACAGGTAGGTTATTTCAAATATACCAAACGAAAGTATGGTGAAGGGCGACGGGTATTTTTAATGAGCCCGCTGCACCATCATTACCAGAAGCTGGGGTATCACGAAAGTAAAATAGCCGTGCGTTTTTGGATCATAACCATATTAAGTGTGGTTTTGGCAATTGTAACGCTCAAGCTGCGATAAAGAAGTTTTGAAAGACCAGACCGGAAATCAGCAATTGTGCATTTCCTAGTTTTTCAATTTTAGAAAACCACCTGAAAGGTGTAGGTGGATTGCCCTGTTGAAAATGTGACTTGTTAAATTCTATGCTGTTGAAAAACCATTTTTAAATCCTTCAAAAGAAGGACTGTGGATCGTATAAATTAAATGAAAAAAAAATTAGTCATATTGGGTGCAGGCGAAAGCGGCATTGGCACAGCATTGTTGGCAAAACAAAAGGGGTATGATGTGTTTGTAAGTGATTCCGGAATAATTAAGGAGAATTATAGAATGGAATTGCAAAATAATAAAATTGATTTTGAAGAAAATATGCATTCTGCTGACAGAATCCTGAAAGCAGATGAAATAATGAAGAGCCCGGGCATACCGGAGAAGAATGAAATGGTTTTGCAAATAAGAAAAATGGGTATAAGCATTATCAGTGAAATAGAATTTGCTTACCGCTACAAAGGGAACAGTAAAATTATTGCAATAACCGGAAGCAATGGAAAAACAACAACTACGGCTTTAACTTATCATATCTGTAAAACAGGTGGTGCCGATTGTGCCATGGTTGGCAATGTAGGTTATTCTTTTGCAAAGCAGGTTGCAATAAGCCCGAGAGCGTTATATGTTGCCGAGATCAGTTCATTTCAACTGGATGATATTAAAACATTTCGCCCGGATGTAGCGGTACTTACCAATATTACGGAGGATCATCTTGACAGGTATGAATACAAATTTGAAAATTATATAAACAGTAAATACAGGGTTGTGATGAATCAACAGGAGGAAGATGTTTTTATTTATGATCTCGATGACGCAGTAACTGTGAAAACAATTAACAATTATCCAATTAAATCAACACTAGCCCCAATTACCATGAGTAAACAACTGCCACAGGGAGCTTACCTGCTTAACGCTAAAATGCATCTTAAATGGAAAAGCGAAGAAATGCAGATGAGTATTGAAGACTTTGCTGTAAAAGGGAAACATAATCTTTATAACAGCATGGCTGCGGGCCTGGCGGCTACCGCTGTTGATATTCGGAAGGAAAAAATAAGAGAGGCCCTTCAGACCTTCGAGAGTCTGGAACATAGAATGGAAACTGTGGCCACCATAAAAAATGTTCAGTTCATAAACGACAGCAAAGCCACCAATATCAACAGCACCTGGTTTGCTTTGGAAAGTATGGAAAAACCGGTCATACTTATTTTGGGCGGTGTTGATAAAGGCAATGATTATTCCCTGCTTAAAGAATTGGTTAAAGAAAAAGTAAAAGCAATTGTCTGTATGGGAACCGAGAACAGAAAAATTCATGAAGCCTTTGGTGATATTGTATCGTTGATCGTAAATACAGAAAATGCAAAAGATGCAGTTCAATCAGCCTTTCATTTTGCCAACAAAGGAGATGTGGTTTTACTAAGTCCTGCCTGTGCAAGTTTTGATTTGTTTAAAAATTATGAAGACAGGGGAAACCAGTTTAAGAAGGCGGTGAAGGAATTGTGAAGCCCCTCCTAACCTCCCCCGAGGGGAGGGACATGGAGGAGATAGTTGCGAAATCATGCGGTGGATGAGATTGAAATGTTGATTAGAAAATAAAAGTTGAAATGCTTAATTACAAAAGTTCATAAAATAACCAAATGCCCGGCCTCCCTCTCTGAAGGAGAGGGATCGAGGGTGAGGTAACATGTCAGAACCAATAAATATAAAATCATTTTTTACACCCAGCATCAGTAACATGGGTGGCAATTTGGTAAGTAAAACCAGGGGCGATCGCGTTATTTGGGGAATTGTGATCATTCTTACCCTGGTAAGTTTGCTGGTAGTGTACAGCAGTACCGGATCGCTTGCTTACAAATACAGCAAGAGCACAGAGAGTTATCTTTTTAAACAATTCGGTTTTATTATACTGGGCGTTCTCATTATTTATTTTGCACACCGGGTTAACTATACCCTTTACTCGAGGGTGGCTTCCATATTATTTATTGCTTCTATCGTGTTATTAATATACACTTATTTTTTTGGCGTGAGGTTGAATGAAGGAACCCGTTGGATAAAACTCCCGGTCATTAATATGACATTCCAGACATCTGATATGGCAAAACTTGCACTGTTCATGTATATGAGCCGTCAGCTCAGCCGTAAACAAAATGTGATCAAAGATTTTAAAAAAGGGTTTTTACCTATTATAATACCTGTTGCCATTATTTGTTTATTGATTGCCCCTTCAAATCTTTCAACTGCCTTATTAATTGGTGGTACAAGTATTTTGCTCATGTTTATTGGCAGGGTAAATACAAAACATATTTTGTTAACGGTTGGTATTCTGTTAATACCCGTGTTATTATTATTTACGGTGGCAGTAAGTACTTATGATAAAAAAGAACATAAGGCAAAAGACCTTCCAGCCATTTTTTCTGCAGGAAGGATCCCTACTTGGGTAGGCCGTATTCAAACTTTTATGTACAGTAAGAAAGAAGATGTAAATGAAAAGCAATACCAGGTAAACCAGGCAAAAATAGCTATCGCAACAGGTGGCTGGCGTGGGTTAGGGCCGGGAAACAGCAGGGCCAGAAATTTTTTACCGCATTCTTACAGCGATTTTATATTCGCAATTATCCTGGAAGAATATGGTTTAATAGGAGGTGCATTTATAGTATTTATTTATTTGCTTTTTTTATACCGGTGTATAAGGCTGTATCGGAAATGCCCCTATGCTTTTGGAGCTTTCCTGGCGCTGGCGCTGAGTTTTATGCTGGTGATACAGGCTATTGCAAATATGGGTGTTAATGTAAATATTTTTCCAAATACCGGGGTTACTTTACCGCTGGTTAGTATGGGCGGAAGCAGTTTTTTATTTACGTGTTTATCTATCGGTATTATTTTAAGCGTAGCAAGAAATGTAGAGCAGCTTGAAGGAAAAGAACAACCCGTAAATGTAAATGAGTAAGAAAATAATCATAGCGGGGGGAGGAACAGGCGGGCATATTTTTCCGGCAGTTGCAATTGCAAATGCCATTTTAAAAAAAGAGCCGCAAACGGAAATTTTATTTGTAGGCGCCACAGGAAAAATGGAAATGGAAAAAATACCACAGGCTGGATTTAAAATTGAAGGATTGGATATAGCAGGATTTAACAGAAGTTCTTTGATAAAAAATATTGACTTACCCTTTAAGCTGATAAAAAGTTTTTTTCAGGTAAGAAGAATTTTTAAATCTTTTAGACCTACGGCAGTAATTGGTGTTGGGGGCTATTCCAGTTTCCCTGTGTTGAGGCTGGCTCAGGCAAAAGGAATTCCTTCTTTCATACATGAAAGTAATTCTTTTGCCGGCAGGGCGAATATCATATTAGGGAAAAAAGCAACGAAGATCTTTGTTGCAGGCGAGGGTATGGAAAAATTCTTTCCGGAAAATAAAATACGGGTAAGCGGAAATCCGGTTAGGGCAGTTATTTCAAAAAGCATGATAAGCAGGGAAGAAGGGATAAAATTCTTTGGATTGAATCCGGAAAAAAAAACAGTGTTGTCTGTGGGTGGCAGTCTTGGTGCAAAAAGTATTAATGAAGCATTGGATAAAGACCTGGAATACTTTGAAAAGAACAACCAGCAACTGATCTGGCAAACAGGTAAGCCTTATGCCACAAAAGGAAAAGAAAGAGCCAAAGGCAAAACCAATATTTGGGTAGATGATTTTATCAGCCGGATGGAATATGCATATGCAGCTGCAGATCTGGTGATAAGCAGAAGCGGGGCCATGGCAATTGCTGAATTATGTGTAATGAAAAAAGCGGTGATTTTTGTCCCGTTTCCATATGCAGCCGAAGATCATCAAACGGTAAATGCACAAAATTTAGTTAATAAAAATGCAGGCATAATGATAAAAGATAATGAGGCGTTAGATCAATTGGTTCCCGGCATCATTGCATTGTCGGGCGATGATCAAAAACAACAGGAATTAAAAAATAATATCAGCAAACTGGCCATTACAAATGCTGATGAAATTATTGCAGCAGAAATTTTGAAAAGTATTTAATGACAGAGATCAAGGACATAAAAAGAATATATTTTCTGGGTATTGGGGGTATTGGTATGAGTGCTTTGGCCAGGTATTTCAAATCAAATGGAGTTGTTGTAAGCGGGTATGATAAAACAGAAACGGCTTTAACAAGAAAACTGGCAGAAGAAGGAATGGCGATTCACTACGAAGATAATATTGAGTTCATTGACAAAGGGGCGGAATTGGTTGTTTTCACACCTGCTGTTCCAAAAGATCACCGGGAACTGAAATATTTTTTGGAGAATAAGTATAACCTGGTAAAGCGCAGTGAGGTACTGGGTGCAATAACAAACAGTTCTTATAATATATGTATTGCCGGCACACACGGTAAAACCACTACCAGTACCATGGTAGCACACATCCTGAGGCACAGTGAATATGGTTGTAATGCATTTTTAGGTGGAATTGCAGTTAACTACAATTCTAATTTTTGGGGTAATAAAAATAATGTTTCGGTAGTGGAAGCAGATGAGTACGACAGAAGTTTTTTGAAATTGAGCCCTGATGTGGCCATCATCAGTTCAATGGACCCTGATCATCTGGATATTTACGGTACTGCCGAAAATATGCAGCAGGCATTCATCGATTTTTCTGCAAGGATAAAACCAGGCGGTATGTTGCTGAGCAAATACGGACTTAAAAGAACGGATGATCTGAAAGGAACGGTACATCTGACATATCATGTAAGTAATGAAAAAGCTGATGTATATGCTGCCAATATAAAAATGATCAGTGGCAGTTACCAATTTGATGTGGTTATGCAAAATTGGCAATTAAGGAATGTGGTTTTAAATATGGGGGGGTTGCACAATATAGAAAATATTATTGCAGCGATTTCAGTAGCACATTACCTGGAAATTGAAAATGATAAAATAAAAAAAGCAGTGGCAGATTTCAGGGGAGTAAAAAGAAGATTTGAATATATAGTTAAGAAAGAAGCGTTCGTGATGGTAGATGATTATGCACATCATCCGGAAGAATTAAAGGCATTGATTTCAGGAGCAAAATCTTTATTTCCCGGCAGAAAGTGTACAGTTGTTTTTCAACCCCACCTGTACAGCAGAACCAGGGATCTGGCGGCAGGATTTGCAGAAAGCCTTGATCTGGCTGATGAAGTGATCTTACTGCCGGTATATCCGGCAAGAGAATTACCTGTAGAAGGAGTAAACAGTGAAATGATTTTAAAAAAAATGAAGAATAAAAATAAAAGCGTGTTGTCAAAAGAAAATTTATTAAAGTATTTAGAGTCTTACCGGGTCTCCCTTGAAAATGGGCATTTAGCGGGGGCTTTATTAATTACAGCTGGAGCAGGTGATATTGACACATTGGTTGAACCCATTAAAAAAATGTTGAACAATTAAAATCATAAAAAATGATCTTCTCCTTTTCCTTCCGCCGCGGCGGAGTGAAAGCGGGGTAGAAAAATGAAAAAGCAGTATACCATAAAAAGAATTCTATTTGCAACACCATGGATTATCATGGGTACAGGGGCTGTTATTTTATTGGCCGCTTCAATACGTAGTAAAGATGCTCAACTGTGCAGGGGGATAGTCATACATATAAAAGGAGTAAATAATAATTTTTTTGTAGATAAAAATGATATTCTTAATTCCATCAATACCAGTGAAAAGATAAATCCACTTGGAAAAGCTACGGGTACTTTTAATCTGAAGAAGATGGAAACAGAATTAGAAAAAGACACCTGGATAAGATCAGCTGAATTGTTCTTTGATAATAATGAAATACTGCAGGTAAATGTTAATGAGCGGGAGCCGGTAGCCAGGGTTTTTACAGTATCAGGCACAACTTTTTATATAGATAACGAATTAAACATGTTGCCTTTGAGTGAAAAATTTTCGGCAAGGTTACCGGTATTCACCAATTTTCCTTCTGATAACAAAGTGCTTTCAAAAGCAGACAGCAGTTTATTGATGGATATTAAAGTTGTCAGCCTTGCCATACAAAAGGATTCATTCCGGATGGCTATGATTGAACAGATTGATATAACACCACAGAAGATCTTTGTTATGATTCCGAAAATCGGTAACCAACTGATTGTATTTGGTAATGCTGACGAAGTTGAGGGAAAGTTTAATAAACTGCAATTATTTTATAAAGAAATAATGGTTAAAGCAGGGTTGAATAACTACAGTGAAATAAATGTGCAGTATAAAAACCAGGTTGTAGCCAAAAGAAAAGGAGCTGAAGATATAAAATCCGATTCATTAAGGGCATGGCAGATCATGAAACTGATCGTGGAAAGGGCACAACGGGAGGCAAATGATTCTTTACAAATAATGCAGAAGGACAATGATCGCAATACAGTTGACAGTAATCTGATACAGCAATCAATTCAGCGGGATGATAATACAGAACAAACCAATACCATTGAAAAACCGAAACCACAAGATGATCAAAGCAATCAACCTGTTTTAAATACTCCTAAACCGGCAGTAGTTAATACAGCAATAAAACAAAATAGTAATACAGTGCAAAAACCTGCCCCTTTAAAAAAAGGAACAGCACAGCCAAAGGCAATTATGCCCAAAAAAAATGATTATGGTCCTATACCCTGAGAAGAAAATATTTCAAAGTAAAAATATGACAATGAAAAAATAAATATTTAAAATACAATTACAAACAAATACTCCTGTTCCCCTTTAACGGACCTGGGTACACAAACACAAAACACAAAATTATGAATCAGGAACAACCCATCATCGTAGGTCTGGATATCGGCACCACCAAAATTGCTGCTATTGCCGGACGTAAAAATGAATACGGCAAGCTGGAGATACTTGGCTTTGGTCGTGCTAACAGTAATGGTGTTCAACACGGTATGGTGTTGAATATTGATCAAACTATAAAAGCTATTGAAATGGCTTTAAAAAACTGTTACGATTCCAATCCCAATCTGGAGATTGGCGAAGTATATGTAGGGATTGCCGGTCATCATATAAAAAGTTTACAAACACGGGGCGATATTGTTCGCCAGTCAATTGAAGAAGAAATAAGACAGGAAGAGATTGATCGCCTGGTTGCAGACCAGTACAGGACATATATTCCGGCAGGTGATCAGATAATTGATGTGATACCACAGGAATTTACAGTGGATAATTTTCAAAATATTCCAAACCCTATCGGCTACAGCGGTGTAAAAGTGGGTGCAAATTTTCACATTATTACCGGCGATAAAAATGCTATACGAAATATTAACCGAAGTGTTGAAAAAGCGGGACTGCAAACAAAAGACCTGGTGTTGCAACCACTTGCATCGGCAGCTGCAGTAATGTGCGACCAGGATCTGGAAGCCGGGGTTGCCATTGTTGATATCGGTGGCGGAACTACTGACCTTGCTGTTTTTTATGAAGGCATTTTAAAACATACTGCTGTGATTCCATTTGGTGGAGAGAATATTACCAATGATATTAAAACCGGGCTGGGGGTTTTAAAAACACAGGCCGAGCAAATGAAAATACAATTTGGAAGTGCCCTTAGTGATGAGGCAAAAGCAAATGCATTTATTACCATACCCGGTTTACGTGGCATGGCACCAAAAGAAATTTCGGTTAAGAACCTGGCGGGTATTATCCAGGCCCGTATGAGTGAGATTATGGATTTTGTTACCTATCATTTAAAACAGGTTGGGCTGGATAGCCGTATGCTTAATGGCGGTGTGATATTAACCGGTGGCGGATCTCAGCTAAAACATTTAATTCAGTTAACAGAATATGTAACCGGCTTGAACGCAAGGATAGGTTATCCTAATGAACATTTGGCAGGCGGCCATATTGTAGAACTGGCCAAACCAATGTACAGTACCTGCATTGGTTTAATATTGAAAGGATATAATGATTATGAAAACAATATCAGGCACTTTGAAGAACAGTTCAGGAAGATTAATGTACCCGGTTCATTACAGCAGCAGGTAGTTGATGAAACCCTGGATGTAATTGACGAAAATGCACCCGTAAAAGTAAAGCAACGTAAATCGTTGAAAATTTTTATGGATGGATTTAAGAACGGATTGATCGATTTGTTTAAGGAAGAGGAGGACGCTAAATTGTAATGTCCCCTCTATCTCCGCCGCGGCGGAAGGAAATGTAGAAGATAAAAGCGAAAATCAGAATGAATATAAAAAATATTTTGAATTAAAAAACTGCCAAATTCCAGTTCCCTCTCTTTTGGAGAGGGGTTGGGGTGAGGCCATAATAACCCATTAATTAATGAACGCAGCGTTGTAAAATGCCGGCGTTGTCAAAAAAAAAATTATGATACATTTTGATTTGCCTAAGGAACAATCCTCCATCATTAAAGTAATTGGTGTTGGTGGTGGCGGAAGCAATGCAGTAAACCACATGTTTTCGCAAAAAATTGAGGGAGTAAACTTTATCATCTGTAATACAGATGCACAGGCTATTGCACAAAGTAACGTACCCAACAAAATTCAACTGGGGCCACATTTAACACAAGGGCTGGGTGCCGGTGCAAATCCTGTTATTGGCCGGCAGGCAACTGAAGAAAGCCTGGAAGAAATAAAACGGATACTGGAAGTGAATACCAAAATGGCATTTATTACCGCTGGTATGGGTGGAGGTACCGGAACCGGTGGCGCACCTATACTGGCTAAGATCTGCAAAGACTTAGGCATACTTACAGTAGGTATTGTAACTACTCCATTTGCCTACGAGGGTAAAAAAAGAATTGCTCAGGCTGAAGAAGGGGTACTGTTATTGAAAAATCATGTTGACACTTTACTGGTAATCAGCAATGATAAACTGCGTCATCAGTTTGGTAATTTAAAAATGAAAGAAGCATTTGCAAAAGCTGATAATGTGCTGGCAACTGCAGCAAAATGCATAACAGATGTAATTAACAGTACCGGTCAGATCAATGTGGATTTTGCGGATGTGTGTACCGTAATGAGTAATGGTGGTGTTGCCATTTTAGGGAGTGCTGCCGAAGAAGGCGAAGACAGGGCTCAGGCAGCAATTGAGAATGCTATAAATTCACCGTTGCTGAATGATAATGACATCCGTGGCGCAAAATGGATTTTAATAAATATTAATTCAGCTGAAGGTGAACATGAATTTACCATGGATGAGGTGGAAATAATTCAGAATTATTTATTAAGCCAGGCAGGCGATGATACAGATGTGATTTTAGGTTTGGGATATGATAACAGTTTAGGTGCACAGATCGGCATTACTTTAATTGCAACAGGTTTTGAACATAAAGATCCTTTTGTAAAAAAACCGGAACCTGTAGTAGAAAAAAAGGATGAAAAAATTGTGATGACACTGGAGATGCCCGTTAAGGAAAATAAAAAAGTTGTACAGCAACCTGTTTTAGAATTTGATGATAAGGAAGAGAATGAAGCAATTGCTGAAATAACTGAGCAGCCTGCTGTTCAGGACGTTGAGGATGATATGATGCCAAAATTGAAAGAATTTACTGATGAAGAAATTGTGGTAAAAATACCAAGTAAATATACTGTGGAAAAATTAGACAGCAAGCCGGAGTTTTTTGAAATATCTTCGGCATCAGATCAAATACCTGTAATAGAATTTGATATTCCCCAAGGTCCACCTCCTCCTGAAAAACCAACCGCTGTATCCAAAGAAAAAAAAGAAATTACTGTAGTAAATAAAAATGCTGATAATCCTCCTTCGTCAGGAGGATACCTGGCAAAACCTTCGCAAATTTATGTGGAGGAAAAACCTAAACCAGAATCCAATTCGAATGAGGAGCTGCCCCCGTTGCAGACAAAAATACAGGAAGACGAACCTGTAATTGAAATGCAATTGGTGGTTAAATCCCATCAAGCGGCGGAGGATGAGCAACATGTACAACAAACTCAGCCCATCATGATTTCCGATGTTGAGGAACCTGCCATGCAGGACGAAGCAGAGGATCTTAGGCGCCGGGCCGTGGAGCGAATTGCAAAACTGCGTAATTTGTCATTCAATATTAACGCAGCCGATCCTAATAATGAGTTTGAAACGGTGCCTGCTTACCTTCGCCGCAATATGGAAATGCACAATTCTATTGCCGATGTTGAAAGTTTTTACAGTAACTACACTGTAAAAATGGATGATAACAACCAGGCTGAAATAAGTACGATCAATAGCTTTTTAGAAGGTAAGAAACCTGATTAAACTAAATATGCCAATCCGCCACGGGCGGATTGGCATATTTAGTTTTGTTTGTGTTTGGTATTTTGATTATTAAGCCCCACTTTTTAAAGTGGGGCTTGTTCTTTACCCATACCTAAAGCAGGTAATTGAAAATTTTTATCCTGAACTATAATTTATTTACTCAGTTTAGTACTTCAGCACCACGCTCAGCCAGCCAGCGGTTCACTGTTTCCGGAATTTCTATAGAACGCCCGCTAATTGGTTTTTGAGGTTTATTACGTTCTTCCAATTCTGTAAAAAGTTTTTCCCTGCAAGCAGGATCATGAATTCCGGCAATGTTACAGGCTTTATTAAAATCAGTATGCATTCCATAGCCAACTACTATTTTGGCAAGGTCGGGGAATTCAGAAAGCGTTAAAATTTTCTTTACAAAATAATAAGTTTTGTGCTGTATTATTTTTGTCCCTACCGTATATAAATGTTTCATTTCCTGTGTTTTTAAAAGTGGTTCAATTATATTTCAGATGCTTTTCAATTCTTTTCAAAATAACTTTAATGTATTCAATATGATGTTTAAGCAATATCAGCTTAGACTCCCGGGAATAATTAAGGTTTACAGTAAGACGGTTTTATTCAATAGAATAAAAGGAAAAGGATTGTTCATTATAACATTGCATTAACATAACAGCAAATCAATGTAATGAACTGAAAAGATGTTCAATGGATAGATTGGAAAGGCAAATGGATAAGTGAAATGCCGGAAAAATAAAGTGGATGTTCGAAGGATACGTAATTGTGGTAGAGATGTAGTAGTAAGTTGATGTAAAAATAAAGTTTACTATTGAAACTGTCAAAGAAAAGTACCCTGAGTTATTCACATTATACTTTTTAACAGGTAATTGTATAATTATTAATTACCTAGTTATTAGTAACTTAATAATTATTTAAACTTTTAGTCCAGGCTGTATTATTTACAATTAGTATATGAAGTAAATAATTTAATTTTTTAAACTGTCTTTTTTTACCGGTGTAAGATTTACCGGTGTAGTTATTGTTTGTGTTGGATTTGCATTTTGAGCCGGCGGGCTGTTTAGCGGCGCACCAACACTTATATCACAACGGTGGCCTGGTTGTCCGTGTGGAGGGTTCATGCCTGCTGCAACTTTTTGTGCTACAGGTTGAGGACTAATATTTGCCTGATACTGGTTTGAATTTATAACTGTAGGTGGTTGTGTTGTTTTTTGAACCGGGGCACTGTTTAATGGAGCACCTACTGAAATATCACAACGGTGACCAGGTTCTCCATGAGCAGGGTTCAATTTACCCGTTGAAGCAACGGGAATGGTTGGCACTGTACTTCTTTGCTGAGTAATATTTACAGCATTGGTTTTGGGCGTTATGTTTACCGGATTGGTTGTAGAAACAGTAGTTGTTGGATTAACTGCAGGTATACCAGGCTGTATAGTAATAGCTTGATTTGATGCTGAATTGGATACCGGCGGTTGTACAGTTTTGTTTTCAGTTGTGGGTGTTAACAAAGACTTATCTATATAATCATTATTCTCGTTTCCTGCGCATCCGATAAGCGTGCCGCCAAAAATTAATACAGCAGCAGAATATTTTCTAACTAACATCATAATTTTTTTTTAGTAGCTGCAATTTACAAATGTTTGACGAAAAAGCAAGAGGTAATGAATAGTGGATAAAGGGGAGCTGATTTTATTTTTAAAGCACTATTGTACACAGGATTAGTTCTCCATACACTATATTATGTTGTTTTTTTAGCTAAACCAGTGTTTTTTTTTAACTATTTAATCGTTCTATAAATTGTAAAATAAAATTTACTTTACAATTTTTGTAATTACAAAATTTTCAGTACAGCAGGGTTCTCCGGGATTATAGATGCTTGTTTTAACATCACCACTAACTGTTACCTGCAAATTGTCAACTTTAAACTCCTGTGGCAGGTTACAGGGTTTAAGCCTGGTATCTATTGTACCCTGTTCTATAATATAAAATTGATTATTTATTAGTTTAATAGTTGCCGGTTTATTAACTATTTGACCTGATGTAGTCTCGTTTTCAAAACAAACATTTGATTTGTTGACTTTTTTACAACTTACTGCTATTGTCAATAATAGCAGTAACCCAGGTATTTTAATAAACTGTCGCATAAGTGGTTTTTAGTATAGACACTTTAAAATATACAAGCGTTGCATAAGTATTCTATCAATCCGGGTTTTGCATATATATCCGTTATGCCCCGGTGTTTTTATTTACCAGTTGGTCAACGGTTTTTTTAACTGCCATTGCATTTGTAGTTGGAGTATAGTTAAAATAGTTACTGAATTTAGAACTATCAAAAAAGTAGTCACGGTCATATTGATATAGCATCTCATGCGATTCTCGTAAAATGGGAATGAATAGTCCCAATACTTTAAGGCTCCAGGCCGGCAGAACCTGGTATTTATTGCTTGTATTCATTTCCTGTGCATATAAATTTATCCATTGTTCTCCGGTTATTTTTTGCGGGTCGGTTGGTAAATTCCAGATCTGGTTATAAGCCTCTTTAGTATTCCCAAGTATAGCTGTTCCCGCAGCCAGGTCAGGCGTGTAACTGCAACTGTGTATTACTTTTGCATTACAAAACCATTGCGCTTTTTTCCCCTTTGCAAGGTTGTTAAAAACCAGGTTCATTAAAAGACTTTTATCATTTGCGGCACTAAAAAAGTCAGCGGAACGGGCAATAACTGCTTGTAGGTTTTTTCTTTCAATGCTTTCTAATATAAGTTTATCAACCGATGCCCTAACCTCACCTTTTTTGCTCGTTGGGCCAATGGGTGAAGATTCAGTTATGTGCCCTATATGATCCCCACCAATTGCATAAATATTATCAAAAAAAACGAGCCGGGCATTGTAATGTAAACAGGCATCAATAACGTTCTTAATTAGTGGTAGCCAAAGTTGCTGCCAGATTTTTGTAGTATAATCAAAGCCTACTGTTAAATAAGCGACTTCGCTGTCCTCAATGGCTTTAATTACCTGATCACGATTCAAAAGATATGCTTTAAATAAATTGTCTGTTGGATTTATTTTTTTCGGGTTTCGGCTTACCAGTCTGATGTCGTTTGTAAATGTTTGTTATGCTTTCGCAAGTTCAATACCAATTGCCCCCCCCCTGCGCATAAAATTGTTTATTTCATTTTCTGAATTTTTTTACTTTATTTTTTATGTAAAAATAAAGTAGTCAGGCCTGCATGGCTTAAAACATAAATGAACAATACAGCTATTTACTTAAGAAAAAAAGTGAATTTGGCTTTTCAATATTACCCTTTTGTTTTGAACGAGGCATCATTTGCCAGGATTATAATTGTGAATATATACCTGTATAAATAAAATCCCGGCAAATTCATAGCCGGGATTTTATTATAAATTTTAAATCATATGATCACCCCATCTCTGTAAAATACTTATGAAAATAAGGAATGGTTTCTATGCCTTTATAAAAATTAGTCAGGTCAAATTTTTCGTTAGGACTGTGCAGGTTATCACTGTCTAAACCAAAACCCATCAGCACAACTTTGCAATCCAACTCTTTTTCAAACAAAGTGCATATGGGTATGCTGCCACCCCCACGAACAGGTATTGGTGTTTTGCCAAAAGTGGTTTCCATGGCTTTGGCGGCTGCTTTATAAGCATTACTATCTATAGGTGTAATATATGGTTCACCACCGTGATGCAACGTGGCCTTTACCGTAACATAAGGTGGCGCAATTTTTTTTAAATGGTTAATCAATTTATCTGCTATTTTACCGGATGTCTGGTTAGGTACAAGTCTTGCAGAAATTTTCGCAAATGCTTTCGATGGCAAAACTGTTTTGGCACCTTCACCTGTATACCCTCCCCAGATACCATTGAGCTCAAGTGTTGGCCTTATGCCGGTTCTTTCATTGGTAGAGAATCCTTTTTCGCCCCATAATTCATTAACACCCAGGTCAGCTTTGTATTCCTGTTCATTAAAAGGCGCCATTGCCATTAATTTTCTTTCTGCTGCTGATGATTCTAACACATCATCATAAAATCCGGGTATGGTTATATGGTTGTTTTCATCATGAAGCGATGCGATCATTTTTGCCAGAATGGTTATGGGGTTGGCGACTGCACCGCCATAAACACCACTGTGCAGATCGCGGTTGGGGCCGGTAACTTCTACTTCAATATAACTGAGGCCACGTAAACCTATATCAAGACTTGGATTTTCCAGACTGATCATGGCGCTGTCACTTATCAACACACAATCGGCTTTTAACAGATCGGTATGGGAAGAAACAAATTTTGCAAGGTTCGGAGAGCCAACTTCCTCTTCGCCTTCAATACAAAACTTAATATTGTTTTGGAGTGTATTGGTTTGTATTAATGTTTCCAGTGCTTTTATGTGCATGTACATTTGGCCCTTATCATCACAACTGCCTCTTGCAAAGATTTTACCGTCAATGATAACCGGCTCAAAAGGACCGCTGTTCCAAAGCTCCAAAGGTTCTGCAGGCTGCACATCATAGTGTCCATAAACCAACACGGTTGGTTTGGCAGAATCTATAATTTTTTCAGCAAATACAACAGGGTGCCCGGCAGTAACATGAATTTCTGCTTTGTCTACTCCGGCTTCGATTAACCTTTGTTTTACTGCTTCGGCGCAGGAGATCATGTCTGGTTTATGTTCTGCTTTTGCACTCACACTCGGAATGCGAAGCAATTCGAGTAATTCATTTAAAAAACGTTCTTTATTTTTTTCCTGGTATTCTTTCCAAACTTGCATAGTGTATATTGTTTGTGTATTAATATTTGTACTGTGGCTAAATTAAGATTTTTTAGCTTCAATTAAGGGTATGTTAAAAAAGATAAAAAATGACAAAAATCAGCATATTTGATTTTGTTGTTTGAGGCCCATGCTTATATATTTGCGCCAGATTGTTTGTCAATTTATCAGCCTTTGTTTTAGCCGGATCGCACTTGGTCCTGTCTAATACAAAGGCTGAGTCCATTTTGGAAAGTAAGGAGGATATGTTGCTCCGCAACCATAGATCTTTTTAACTGCAAAGACCCAAAGGTACGAAAGGATTGTAGATAGATCTTTTTTTGCTGTAAGACGGTAAGTCATTTTAATTCTTATTTAATAAAATGAATATTCTGTCTTCCTGCTTTAACAGTTATTTTATTTTACGGTATGCCGTCAGCAACAGGCCTGTGAGCACATAGAGCAACGCAATAATGACCAATCCCCATTTTATTACAGAGAAAAATGTTGTACAAAACGCAATGGTTGATGAACCCTGATCATTTAATGTAAGTAACATGCCTGTGTTTTCCAGTACATCTAAAAAACCGGCAAGCAATGTACCTTTTGCAATAAAGTTACCTGCTTTAGCTAACCCACCATTCATGTATACCGCAATTTTTTTACAGGTAAGAAATAAAAACCCGGAATAAAAAAACAGGAATAAAAAATCCCAGTACGTGTTGATTTTAGCCACAGCAATATTATCTGTGCCTGGAGTGGATATCCAGGAATTGATGATGGGTGTTGTTTTTGTTGTGTTGTAGGCAAACTCCAAGTTTAAAATGCCTGAGGGGGCCGCATCTGTTTTTAACGGGGCACCGATTTTAACCATTACTACCATCATAGCAATGGTACCCAAAAATAAAAACGGGAACAGCAGTTTTTTCATAAATGGTTCTTCCTACATTTTTAAACTGTCCATTCTTTGTTGTACATAATCCCAGTTAACCACGTTCCACCAGTTATCAATATAGTCAGCTCTTTTGTTTTGGTATTTTAAATAATAGGCGTGTTCCC
>JAYTOF010000145.1:0-18056 GCA_043747955.1 Chitinophagaceae bacterium | reverse complement strand
TGTCCTCGATCAAAACACCTTCCAGTAGTATCCTGTTAAACAGGCTGAAATCAACATGCTTAACTTCAACATTGGTTTTTAATTTATTTGAGAGGATTTTGGTTGCTTTTGTAACCAGCCAGTTTTGTACCGGTGTAGTTTGTATAAAACCCCAGATTGATAAGATGAGGAATAAAAAAATTAAAAAAAAAGAGGACTTATACATGGCATTTTTAAACAGAATACCCCATAATGTTGCCCATGCGATCAGGGAAAATACAAAAAGCCATTTTGAAACCGGGAGCACATATATGAACAGAACACCCAGTACAACCCAGAAGAGAATCGTAAGGAAAACCCATTTTAATATGTTACCAAGTCTATCCAGGGGAAAATATTATGTGTAAAAATAGTTATTCAGTCCAGTAAAGGCAAATTCAGTACCAAACTTTCAGGTAACAGGGTAGTTAAAAGTATTATAATAATCAGGATTTAGTTTTCATTTGCGTGTTAAACTGATCAGATTTTCCTTTGGGAATGGAAAGGTTTTGCCAGCCGGTATTTTTAATGATCCTGGCTATATAAATAATTTGACCAACATGATAGGGGTAATGTGCCATTTGCCGGTTGATGGCATCAATGACCGGCAAGCCTTCGCGGCGAATTAAAATTGTTTTCAACAGGTCCTCTTCGGTTAATGAATGCAACGAGTTTAAACAACAAACCCATCCTTTATTCCAGATTTCAATAAGTTGTTGTTTAGTTAAATTCTGTTCCTCAAATTCAACATCCCTGTTACGCCATTCTTTTTCTCCGTCAGTGGTTAAAAAATCAGTCCAGCGGCTTAACATATTACCTGCAACATGCTGAATAATTACTGCAATGCTGTTACTTTCTTCATTGGGTTGAAAATGAAAATCTTTATCATGGAGTTGCGCAAAGGATTTATCGCCAAGTTCTTTGTAATAGCTTAAACGTTTAATGGCGCTATTCAAAAATTCTTTCCCTAAATTCATACATGTCTTTTTACTTATAACTTACAACTTGTAACTTTCAACGTGATTAATATCCCCTAGCATCATCATCACCTCTTTTATCTCCCACTGCAATAATTGACCTATGTTGTTTTGCAGTATTTTTTATTTGAATAACTTCTGTTCTACTCCAGGCTCCCTTAACAGTAACCGTATATCCCATGTCTTCCAGTTTTTTTCTTACTGCTTCCGGAAAATCTTTTTCAACAGAAACTACATCAGGAAGGTGTTGGTGATGAAACTTTGGTTGGTTAACCGCGTCTTCAGCAGTCAGGTTAAATTCCAAAATATTTACCAATGTTTGAAATACACTTGTAGGAATTGTTGTACCTCCCGGGGTACCAACTACCAGGTAAGGTAAGCCGTTTTTTAAAACAATTGTCGGCGTCATGCTGCTTAACATTCTTTTGCCGGGGGCAATTGCATTTTTTTCGTTACCTATGGCACCATACATATTGGGAATGCCTGGTTTAACACTAAAATCATCCATCTCGTTATTTAACAGAAAACCTGCACCGCTTACAACGGTACGGCTGCCATAACCGCCATTCAGCGTAGTGGTTACCGACACTGCATTGCCATCAGTATCCATTACGCTTAAGTGTGTTGTCTCTTCACTTTCTTTTATAGTTCCGGCCAGGGTTGTTTTGCTGTTACAGGCTTTACCCGGTTCATAATCTTTCATGCGCTCTTTCAAATAATCGGTACTTACCAATGTTTTTACCGGAACTTTTACAAAATCCGGATCGCCCAGAAACTCTGCCCTGTCAGCATATGCCCGGCGTTCCACTTCGGTCATTAACTGTACTGATGCTGCTGTTTGAAATTGCATGGCCGCGATATTTTTATCTTCGATCATCATCATCAACTGTTGTAAAATAATACCGCCACTACTGGGTAAGGGCATGGTAATAATGCGGTAGCCTTTGTAATTAAAATCAATAGCGGTTCTTTCCTGCGCCTGGTATGATTTCAGATCATCCAGCGTAATAATTCCTGCCTGTCCCGCAGGCAGGTCCTTACCTTTTTGCATTTCGGCAACGATCAGCCTTGCAGTTTCACCTTCGTAAAACCCTTTTTGTCCGTTATCTCTTATACGCTTTAAAGTTTGGGCAAGGTCTTTTTGTATTAAAATATCTCCTGCTTTCCATGCCGTTTTTTTTACAAACGAAACAGGAGAACGGTTTAATTCTAAAAATTCTTTTTTAGTTCTGTTGAATGATGAAGCTTGTGCGGCAGTAATGGCAAAACCTTTTTCAGCAAGGTCAATAGCTGGCTGTATTAAGGTAACAAATGGAAGCTTTGCATATTTCATACTGGTGAACAGGCCGGCTACTGTGCCCGGTACACCTGAAGCCAAATGTCCATCCTGTGATAAATTCAGCTGAGGATTTCCTGCTGAATCCAGGTACATATCCCTGCTGGCTTTTCCCGGAGCCTTTTCCCGGTAATCCAGGCTTATATTTTCACCATTTTTTAAATGCGCAATCATAAACCCGCCACCACCAATATTTCCGGCACCGGGATAAACAACCGCCAATGCCAATTGGGTGGCTATAGCAGCATCTACCGCATTACCGCCCTTTTTTAAAATAGTAATACCAACAATACTTGCCAGCGGGTGTGCAGAAACAACGGCTCCTTTATGGCAACTGATCTTTTTCTGAACTGTATAGTTTTTGCTGTTAACAGGCTGTGCCTGGGTACACAGCGTAATTGAAGAAAGAATATATACAAAACCGGTAAAAAGTATTTTATAAAATTGCATATTTAATATTTTCCCGAATTTACTTTATTGCGGTCAAATAATATTCAATCTAAAAATCTATTTTAAGTTACTGTTAAAACCGGGGATTTTCATATTCTGTATAAGTGGTATACACAAGTCGCCTGCTTTCTTTATTTTCACGTAATATTTATAAACAGGTATTCTTACTTACGGTTGAATTATTTTATTAATTAAACAGGACTAAAATCAAACAATGCGAATCAGTATAACTTTCATTATCCTGCTTTTTGTAAGCAGTAGTTTATTTGCACAGCTAAAATCGCCTGACGATTTTTTAGGCTATAAGCTTGGTGATAAATTTACACCCCATTACAAAATCGTAAATTACTTTACCCAGGCATCGGCTTCTATGCCACAGATGGTGAAGCTGGAAAAATATGGTGAAACAAATGAAGGAAGGGAGCTTTTACTGGCAATTATTTCCACGCCAGGGAACATATCCAGGCTCGATGAGATCAAAAAAAATAATTTGCGCCTTACCGGTATTTTAAAAGATAAACCTGCTGATATAACTGCTCCTGTAATTGTCTGGTTGAGTTATAATGTACACGGTAATGAAGCCAGTTCATCAGAAGTTTCAATGAAAACATTGTACGAATTAGTAAACCCGGCCAACAACCAAACCAACAACTGGTTAAAAAATACAGTGGTTATCATTGATCCCTGTTTAAATCCGGATGGAAGAGACCGCTATGTTAATTGGTTTACTCAGATTGCAGGAAAAAATCCTGATGCCAATCCTGATACGAGGGAGCATAGTGAACCCTGGCCGGGGGGAAGGGTAAATCATTATAATTTTGATTTGAATCGTGACTGGGCCTGGCAAACACAGGTAGAAACGCAGGGCCGGGTAAAAAAATATAATGAATGGATGCCGCAGATCCATTGCGATTTTCATGAACAGGGTATAAATAATCCTTACTTTTTTGCTCCGGCTGCAGAACCGTTTCATGAAGTGATCACAGCCTGGCAACGTCAATTTCAAACTACGATCGGCAGAAACCACGCAAAGTATTTTGATGCAAACGGCTGGTTATATTTTACAAAAGAAATTTTTGACCTGTTTTATCCTGCCTATGGCGATACTTACCCCACATATAACGGAGCAATTGGTATGACATACGAACAGGCCGGTCATAGCCAGGGTGGATTGGCTGTTATTACCAATGATGGCGATACACTTAGTTTAAAAGACAGAATTGCCCATCATTTTACCAGCAGCATGAGCACCATTGAAATTGCTTCCCAAAATGCTGATAAGCTACTCAGTGAATTTAAAAAATATTTTGATGATGCAAATACAGCCGGAATTGGTGAATATAAAACTTATGTGATTACTGAAACCAATACGGGCAAACGGGAAGCCCTGCGAAAATTCTTTGAAATAAATGGAATTAATTATGGCAGTATAAATGCAACTGCAATAAAAGGGTATAATTATTTTACCGGCAAAGAAGAAACATTTGCTGCCGGTAACCATATAGCTGTTTCTGCTTATCAGCCTAAATCTGCACTGGTGAAAGTTTTGTTTGAACCCAGATCCAAATTAAGTGATTCGGTTACTTATGATATTACCGCCTGGAGCCTGCCTTTTGTTTATGGAGCACAAAGCTATGCAGTTAAGGAAAAAATAGCAATAGGAAATTCTAACAGCCCAATTATCAACGCTGCAGTTTCAACGGCCGCTTATGGTTACCTTATTAATTATAATTCATTTGAAGATGTAAGATTTTTGGCTGCTTTGTTACATGCAAAAATTAAAGTTCGTTATGCCGAACGGGAGTTTACATATAATGGCCGGTCTTTTCAAAAAGGAACGATCATTGTTTTAAAAAAGGGGAACGAAGATAAATTAAAGCTGTTTGTAAATGTGGCGCAGTCTTTTAATGCAGCCGTTACCCCGGTTAGCAGCGGATTTATGGACACCGGTTTTGATTTCGGCAGTGAAAAAGTTCATCTGATAAAAAATCCGAAGATTGTACTTTTATCCGGAAAAGGCGTTAATCCCAATGCTGCCGGTGAAGTATGGCATTTATTTGAACAACAGATCAATTACCCGGTTAGTTTAATAAATGCAGATGAAATTGACGGCCGTGCTTTAAAAAATATTGATGTATTGATATTGCCAGATGGTTATTATAACTTTTTAAAAGATAAAGATGCAGGTGCCGAAATTAAAATGTGGATTCAGCACGGGGGCAAAGTTATAGCCCTTGATAATGCTGTTGCTCAAATTGCAAAGGCAGACTGGGGTATCAAACTGAAAAAAGACGATGAAGCTGAAAAGGCGGATGAAAAAAAAGATAAGAAGGACAATAAAATGGTTTATGCAGATATAAAACCCTATGAGAACCGGGAAAGAGATGGTATTGCAAATAATATTCCCGGTGCTATTTATAAAGTTGAGATGGATAATTCACATCCTTTGGCATTTGGGTATGCTAAAAATTATTATTCACTGAAGCTGGGCGGCAATTTGTATGAGTTTATGAAAGATGGGTGGAATGTGGGTATTATTAAAAAAGAAAACCAAACCGCAGGCTTTGTTGGAAACAAAACCCGTGAAAAAATTAAAGATGGAACAGTGATCGGTGTTCAACCACTGGGAAACGGGTCTATTGTATTTTTTGCAGATGATCCTGTATTTAGAAATTTTTGGGAGAATGGTAAGATGCTGCTGGCGAATGCGGTTTTTTTAGTTGGGCAATAAAAAATTAAACGAATAAATATTTATAATGATCAAGAAGTCGTTTTTCGCATTTTTAATTTTTAATTTATCATTTTTAATTTCAAATGCGCAACCCCCCAGGTCGTATTCATCTTCAGAAATATTATTGCAGTTAAAAAAACTCAATGTCCTGGGTTCGGTTTTATACATTGCTGCTCATCCCGATGATGAGAACACCAGGTTGATGGCATACCTGGCTAATGAAAAATTATACCGGACCGGTTATTTAAGTTTAACCCGTGGTGATGGCGGGCAAAATTTAATAGGAGATGAGCAGGGTGTTGATCTGGGATTGATCCGTACGCAGGAATTACTGGCAGCCCGCCGTATTGATGGTGCAGAGCAATTCTTCAGTCGGGCATTTGATTTTGGTTACAGTAAAAGCCCGGAAGAAACTTTAACTTTTTGGGGACACGATAAAATATTGAGTGATGTTGTTTGGGTGATCCGTAAATTTCGTCCTGATGTGATCATCACCCGTTTTCCTACAACCGGCGAAGGCGGGCACGGTCATCATACTGCTTCTGCAATTTTGGCCGGCGAAGCATTTGATGCAGCAGCAGACCCGTCTAAATTTCCCGAACAATTAACCCAGGGCGTATCCGTTTGGCAGGCAAAAAGAATTTTATGGAACACATTTAATTTTGGAGGTACCAATACACAAAGCAATGATCAGTTTAAACTGGACTGTGGAGATTATAATCCTGTGCTTGGAAAAAGCTATGGCGAAATTGCTGCTGCAAGCCGCAGTCAGCATAAGAGCCAGGGTTTTGGGGTACCTGCACAAAGAGGCAGTGTACTTGAATATTTTAAAACTATAAAAGGGCCGTCACCTGTTATTGAATTGATGGAAAATGTTGAGGTAAGCTGGAAAAGAACGGCTGATGAAGGGGTTGCCAATATGGTAAATATGATAATCGAAAAATATGATGTATCACATCCGGAAAAATCAATAACAGCCCTGGTTGATCTATATAATAAAGTTGAAGTTCTGCAGGATGATTTTTGGAAAAATCAAAAGCTGCATGACCTGAAAGTGTTGATTCAAAATTGCAGTGGCTTATTTATGGATGCAACAACCACTGCCCGGTATGCTGTGCTGGGCGACAGCCTGAAAATAAATTTAGTGGTTAACAACCGCTCCGGTGCCCATATTTTAAATGCCGATGCTCATTTAAATGATGATTATGTCATTTTTGACCAGCTTCAGAAAAATACGAACGCTGTACAGGTATATACCATGTTTATCAGGCCCAATGCAAAACTTACACAACCTTACTGGCTGGAGAATCCAATGAATAAAGGGAGTTTTAATGTTACCGATCAGCAACAAATAGGCAAGGGAGAGAATGATCCATTCAGTGTTGAGTTCAGCATGCTTATAGAAGGCAAGGAATTTAAATTTTCAAAACCGATCCGTTATAAATATACCGATCCCGTGAAGGGAGAACTGTATCAGCCGGTGAATATAATACCTGCTTTTTCGGTGAACTCTGTTCCCAAACTTACAATAAATAGAGAGGGACACGAATGGGAAATAAGATCATTCAGGGACAACAATCTATTTAACAGCTATATAAAAAACGGCGAAGAACTATTGCCTAAAATGAAAGACAAAACGCTTATGACCAAAGGTCAAACAATGAAAATTCATGGAGGAGAAAGCCTCTCTGCTATCGTAGTTGGCAAGATAAATATGAACCCTCTTTTGCTGCATGATCAATTATATAAAAGCGATAACACAACTTTTACTGAACTCCATCAAATAAACTATGATCATATTCCTTCCATCAGTTACACACAACCTGCAATATTTACTTCAATCAGTTTCGACCTAAAAACCGAAGGAAAAAATGTGGGATATATTCCCGGCGCAGGCGATAAGGTTCCGGAAGCCTTATTGGCCATGGGTTACAAAGTAATAACACTTAAGGAAGCAGATATCAAAGCACCTAATTTAAAACAGTTTGATGCAATTGTTACCGGTGTACGGGCATATAATACCAATGAGTGGATGAATAATGTTTATGATGAACTTATGCAGTTTGTAAATGAAGGCGGGGTATTACTGGTGCAATACAACACCAGTAACCAGATAGGCCCTGTTAAAGCAAAAATATCTCCTTATCCATTTACCATCAGCCGCAACAGGATAACTGATGAAGAGGCAAAGGTTAATTTCTTAATTCCCGGACATCGGGCATTAAATTACCCCAATAAAATAACCGATAAGGATTTTGAAGGGTGGATACAAGAGCGTAGTATTTATCATGCAGAAAAAGCGGATACCAGTTTTAAAAATATTCTAAGTATGAAGGATCCCGGAGAAAAAGAACTGGATGGAAGTTTGATCATTGCCAATTATGGTAAAGGAAGATTTGTTTATACCGGTTTGGTTTTCTTCAGGGAACTGCCGGCAGGTGTAACAGGTGCCTACCGGTTGTTTGCCAATTTAATTGCCAATACAAGAAAAAAGTAAATATTTGAAAAAAGCGTTTTTATCATTTCAAACCCAGTGAACGATCTGATCATTATCAATAAATATCCTTAGATCAGGTGTTTCGGTATCGCTCAAAATAACAGGAATTAAAATATGCAAAACGAAAAATCATATTGGAACAAATGGTACATCGCTGTACTGGCCTTTCTCATTATTGAAATACTCATTTCTTATTGGATAACTAAGTCTTTTTCATGAGTGGTATCGACTGGATCATATTATGTGTTACACTTACAGGAATAGTATTGTATGGTATTTATAAAAGCCGTACCACTAAAAACCTGGAAGGATATTTTTTAAGTAACCGTTCGCTGCCCTGGTACCTGGTGTTGCTGAGCATTATGGGAACACAGGCAAGTGCCATTACTTTTTTAACCGGTCCGGGGCAGGCATACAGTGATGGAATGCGGTTTGTACAATATTATTTTGGTTTGCCCCTGGCGATGATCGTCATCAGTATATTTTTTGTACCTGTATTTACCCGGTTAAAAGTTTATACGGCTTACGAATTTTTAGAGAACCGGTTTGATCTGAAAACCCGGACACTGACCTCTTTTTTATTTTTAGTATCACGGGGGTTAAGTACCGGTATCAGCATTTTTGCACCATCCATTGTTTTAAGTTCTTTAATGGGTTGGAATATTTATTACACCAACCTGGTAATGGGCGGGTTGCTTATCATTTATACCATGAGTGGTGGTGCTAAAGCAGTTGCACATACACAAAAGCTGCAAATGATCATTGTGTTTATCACTTTGTTTATTGTTGGATACCTGGCCGTTAAATTATTACCTGATGCCATTGGATTTACTGATGCACTGCGGAAAAGCGGTGAGCTAGGGAAGATGAATATCATAACAACCGGGTTTACGGATAAAGGTTTCGACTGGCAGGATAAATACAATATCTGGAGCGGGTTGATCGGCGGATTTTTTCTTTCGCTTAGTTACTTTGGAACCGATCACAGCCAGGTGGGCCGTTATCTAACTGCTAAAGATGTAAAAGAAAGCAGGAGGGGATTATTAATGAATGGCCTGGTAAAAGTACCCATGCAGTTTTTTATTTTATTGCTGGGTATATTGATCTTTTCGTTTTACCAGTTTCATAAAGCACCTATTTATTTTGACCAGACCAAAGTTACTGCTGCCAAAGAAACAGTTTATAAAGATTCATTATCAGCATTGGAAACCAGCTATGATGCTACACTCGCAACTGCCAATATTAAAGAGGCTGCTGTATTAAGGGCCCGGTATAAAACCGTTTTACAAAAGGCTTTACCCGGAGAGGATACCAATGATAATAATTATATCTTTTTACGTTTTGTTATGGATTATTTACCCATAGGATTGATCGGTCTCATCATCGCTGTTATTTTTCTGGCTTCCTGGGGCAGTATTGCCGCTGCCTTAAATTCACTGGCCGCTGTTACCGTTGTAGATTTTCATAAAAAATTTTTTGTAAAAAAAGAAACAGAAATTCAGGATTACCACATTTCTCAATGGTACACATTTGGTTGGGGTGTTTTTTGCATTATCATCGCCATGTTTGCCCAAAACATAGGGAACAGCCTTATTGAAGCCGTAAATATTCTGGGCTCTTTGTTTTATGGGGTCATCCTCGGGATATTCCTGGTTGCACTGGGAATGAAATTCATCAAAGGTCATGCAGTTTTTTATGCAGCTGTTGTTTCCGAATTATTGATCATACTTATATATCAGCAGGAGATCGTTTCCTTTCTTTGGCTTAATGCCATTGGTGCCCTGTTGGTTATTATTCTGGCATCTTTGTTTCAGCTCTTTATAAAACAAAAAGCGCTGCAATAGTGCAACGCTTTTTTAAAAATATAACGCTTAATTATTTTAAGGTCTTCTGCAGGTCCTTGTTCATTTTTACATAGTCATCGTTTTTAGCTGCGGTAGCCAGTTCCATTGATTTTTTTGAACTTTCCATCGCTCCGGCCATATCGCCCATTTCTTTTTGAATTTTAGCTTTATAGATCCAGATCCAAAAGGCTTCTTTATTTTCTTCAACAGCTTTGGAAGCATTCTGTAAGGCCAGTGGTAAATTTTTATCATATTCATTGTAGAATTGAGCTGCCTGCCAGTAAGGTTTTTTGTCTGTTTTCATAGCTGCTTCAATCTGTGCCCTTACCTTATCTTTAAAATCAGCTACGACCGGTATGGCTACCAGTGTTTTTTCCCATTTGATATCCAGTGAACAGGTCTCCGCTTTTACATCCGAAAATTCCATAGTAAATGATTCAATTTTATTTTTCATCTTCATGGGTGCAACTTTAAACCGTACAACATCTTCAGATTCTTTATAACCATCAGTTCCCCAATTGGTCAATCCTTTATTTAAGATCACTTCCCAGGTATCGATGCCGGGCACAGTATATAAAACATAGGTACCGGTATCAACTTTTTTTCCGCCTATTTCTACCGGTTCACTAAAAACTAATCTCGTTGCAGCATTTGCTCCGGTACGCCAGATTTTATTGTAAGGAACCAGGTCACCAAAAATTTTTCTGCCTTTGGCTGTTGGCCTTGAATAGGTTAAAACAATGTTTCCGATCGCAAAATCCTGTTTAACGGTTTGTGTTGGCGAAGGTGCAGGCATACGTACCTGGGCAGTACTTAATAAAGTTAAACCTGCTAGTGCTAAGGCTGACAATAATATTTTTTTCATTTTGATTATTTTTTAGGGGCGTAAGTTACGGAAATCTTAATTAAACCAACAGAAGCGGCCGCCTTAAAATGAATTGTTTTACTAGAATTGTAAAGTAATACTTGCAGAAGTTTTTTTACCTTTTTTTATTTTCCATTGAGGCCCCTGCTGAATAAGTTTTTTAGCAGCTTCATCATAAACATTGCCCATCGATTTGCTTACCCTGATATTTGTAATGGTGCCATTTGCTTTTACATCAAATGAAATTCCTACTTCACCATGAAAATCATTTTTTAATAACACATCAGGTATATTATTGGAAACATATGTATTGTAATTTTCCCAGCCATCTGCCGGTTCTGCAGTAACTAAAGAATCAACTAAAACTGAAGCAGGGCGTGGTTTACGGCTTTCTGTAAAATCTTTGTCCTGTATTTGAGCCCTGTCATGTAAACTACGCTGATCTTCCTGTAATACGATCTTATTTAATGGCTGGTTACTGCGCAATGGAAAAGTTTTTGGTAAATAACCAACTGACTTTACTTCAATGGTCAGCAGGGTATCCATTGAAATCAGCCTGAAATTACCATTTACATCAGCATAGGTTCCAAAATTCTCCTCTTTGATGGAGATATTGGTAAAAGGAAGCGGAGAATTATCTGTTCCAACAACCTGGGCATTAAAATTATTAACAAGTTGCTGATCTTTTCTGTTTGATACAGCCTGACGGCTTAGCAAACCCTCATTATTGTTAGATTGTTTTGCAGATTCATTAACCTTATAACTGATCACTTCTTCTTTATCCTGGCTGTTATTAACTGATGCTGCAGAAGGCAGGTTCTTTGCTGTTTCTGGCAATGACCTGGGGTTAACAGAAACGGTTATTTCACCTGTTCCTTTTTTTGCAAGGTCATCTGATGCAGTTTTTCCGGCCCTGTTAATAAAAATACTATCAGGTTTTGTTGTTGGGTTATTTTCTGAAAGTAAACCTGAAGCCTGTTTCTTATTTTCTTCTGCAACTGATCCTGGTTTCTGTTTGTTTTCAAAAGCAGGCGCTAAAACGGTATTATCATTTGTAGTATCCGGTTCGGGAACATCTGAAATGGTTTGTGCAATTTGTTGTCTAGTTTTATCTTCATCCTTATCAGTTGTAAGTACAAAAGTTAAAACACTGCCACCGCCAATAATCACAACTGCTGCAGCAATTTTCCACCACTTGCCGGCAGAACTTTGCAGCGGTACCACTTTTGCCATTAAACCATTTTCTGTGATTTGTTTTCTGGCAACAGCCAGTTGGGACTTCCAATCTTTATTTTGCATCCCTTCAAAACCTTGCATTGCCTCTGTTAAAAAAGGGTCATCCAAAGCAGCTTTTTCCATTTCATGCATTTTACTGGCCGGCAGTTTACCCGCAAGGTATTGTTCAATATCCCAGGCTGTGTAAATTATATTTTTTTTATCGCTGCTCATTTTAATTCAACCATCAGATTTTTAATTGTTTTTCTTCTATACAGATCTTTAAATTCCTTTTCCCGTTTTGAATATAACTTCTGACCTTGTTCCAGTCGTGCCCGGTTATTTCAGCTATTTCATTATAGCATTTGTTATCCAGGTAAAATAACATAACAGCCTGTTTTTGTTCATCGGACAACGTATCAATACATTGCTCTAGTTTCTTAAAATTTTCTTCTTTTTCCAGAGCTTCGCCATTCAGATGCGTATTTTGTTCAGAATACATAAAAGAAGGGTTAAATTCTGTAGTTTTCATGTTCCTGGGGTTTCTTAACTGCATCAGGCAGTAATTTCTTGTTAAAACATGTAACCAACCCTTAAAATTCTCAACTTCATGCACCCGCAATTTTGTATGTAATTCATCAAAAATATCCATAACTGCATCTTTACTACGTTCTGAGTCTTTAAAATATTTAAGGCATACACCAAAAACAAGGTCCATATACCGTTGATACAAGATGCTTAAATGATTAATATCGCCTGTTGATTTAAAAGCAACAAGCAATTCCTTATCTGTGGATTCTTCCGGAGATATGTTCTTTAAAAATGCCAAATCCAGGTCTCCGCCACCAGGGGAGAATTATAGTGGTTTATTAAAAAATATTATTTCCGGTATCTCATCATCCTTTTCCTTTTCCAATAAGAGATGGATTGGTTCTTTACGTCATTCCTGATCACCTTATCTCCCTCCTCATCGGCGGATTGAAGGACTATTCAAAATATACCTTAACTTTTTGATAAAAAAGCCGGCTGTTCAAATACTGGCTTTGCTGTAATTGCTTTTCAGAAAAACTCTGTAATCCCAACAGCCCTGCGGCATTGCCTTTATTAATGGCTATTTCCAGGTAACCGGCTGAATTAAATAAGGCGAGCTTTTCTCCTTCATTTACTTCAGCATAAGTTTCACTTATTTTATCAATTACTTCATCCCTTTTAAAAACGATTTTAAAACTCCGACCTTTTCGCTGCTCTTCAAATTCTTCTTTAGTGATATTTACAATTACATTTTCAAAATTATCAATGAAAATAATTTGTCCCTCAATATAATCATTTCCAAACATGGGCCTTAACGGGTTCTTAACCTGGATAGAAATAGCAGCATTGCCGGTTTCTTCAATTTTTTTGCCTTTGTTTAACTCATTGAAGGCTTTCGCAAAAACTGATGTACAGTAAATGGTATTTTTCTGTTGATCTTTATCAAGCGCAAGCGCCACTACTTTTTGAGGTATCTCTTCAAGGATCATTGTTAACAGACCATTATCAGCACAGCCGATAAATTGTCCATTGTGTTCTGCCAGTAAAAGATGCTCAGGTTTTTCATCAAATAAATTTACCAGAATAAGGTGAAAGGTACCCGGGGGGAAATTTTTTATTGCATTTCTGCATACATAAGCAGCCTGCGGATAGTTAAAAGGAGATAAATGATGTGTAATGTCAACTAAAATAAAATCTTTATTGCTTTGTAACAATTGACCTTTAACGGCACCAACCAGGAAATCCTGATGGCCGATGTCGGATGTTAGGGTAAATAAAGGCATTGATTATCTGTTATTCATTTAATTGTCCGTGCGGCTGAATACCGTTAGGAAGGATTTAATCCATAAACATTTATCTTACCAACTCTCCGTTTTTAAAGAAGAATTTTTTTACCAGTGTATCTGCCAGTGAAGCAAAAAATTTATTCATGAATACTGTACGTTTCCCGGTAAAAGTAAGCACCAGTGTTCTTTTTCTTTTTTCAACCGCTTTCAAAATAAGCCCGGCACATTTTTCCGAACTCATCATTTTTTCTTCATCCATCGGACTTTCGCCCTGTGACTGGCCTTTATTATTTAATGCAGCATTACGGATATTGGAAGATGTAAAACCGGGGCAAACCCACATTACATTAACCCCGCTGTCCATTAGCTCGGTTCGTAAGGCTTCTAAAAAGCCATTCATTGCAAATTTGCTTGCAGAATAACCGCTTCTGCCGGGAAGGCCCCTGAACCCGGCAATGGAAGATACACCCACAATAGTTCCTTTACGGGTAATGATGGAATCCAAAGCAAGTTTGGTACAATAGAGTGTTCCTGAAAAATTCACAGCCATTACTTTTTGAATAACCTCAACCTCAAGGTCCTTTAGTAAAGCCCTCATGGATATGCCGGCATTATTAATGAGGATATCGATACCGCCAAAAACCTGGATGGTGGTATCTATAAAATTTTTGCAATCATTGTAATTGCTTACATCTGCAACAATGGTATGCAGTGGTTTTCCGGAATGTAATAACTGAAGATCGTATAACTTATCCTGGTTACGGCCACAAGCAGCTACTTTAGCACCCAGCGGAATTAAAGTATCCACCAGTGCTTTGCCAATACCATCACTGCCACCTGTGATTACCACTACTTTGTTTTTGAAAAAATCGGTTATCATATGTTATTACAAAAATAGAGGGATTAATGGTGGGAACATAAATTTATTAAATAAAAAAACGGGATATGACCATTTAAAATGGCTTTGGTTTAGCTGTGGATAAAACCTGCTTGCCGTAATACTTTTTAAGATAAAACCGGCTTTGTCACTTATTTTCAGGTATCAGAAAAGTGGATTAAAATTTATTTTTTAGGGTGATTTTTTTAAATCAATACCCTTATCTTTGCAATCCAAAAAATAAAAGGCTGAATTGGTAGCTCAGTTGGTAGAGCAATACACTTTTAATGTATGGGCCCAGGGTTCGAGTCCCTGCCAGTTCACAAAAAGGGATCCTGAAAATGGGCCCCTTTTTTATTAAAATTTCACAGCTACCTGTTCAAATTTGAGGTACGAATTTTATAAAACCATCAGGCTGCAACCCCGTATGTCGCTGCTGTCCATTCTGCCCAATACTTCAAAACTTTCATTGGCATGTAAACGGCCAATGTCATCCGTTGCAATAAAAGCACAACTGTACATATTGGCCAGGTCAATAATGTTAAGCAAACCTTTTAATGGTTTGGCTTTTGCCTGTTTAGCAGACTGAACATGGAAAGGGTCGTCATCATCCCTGATTAAAATCTTCATCCAGCCCGGGCAATGAAAAAAACCATCTCCCTTGGAATATGCCTGTGATAATAATTCCGTCATTCCATATTCTGAATGTACCAGGCCAACCCCTGTCTGCATCTGTAATTGTTCATGTACCTGTTGCCTGGTCATTTCTTCACGCCTCCCTTTCATGCCACCGGTTTCCATAACAATCGTATTACGCAATTGCATCGGGTATTTGTCAGTAAAGTCCAGCAGCGCATACGTAACCCCAATAAGCAGGGTTGGTATTTTTAACAGTTCATTATGTATTAAGGTACGGTGTAATTTTTCGTGTTCATATAAATAAAATCCACTTAATTCATGTGCACTTGCCTTTATCAATTCGGCTGTCATCATCACGAGGGAAGAATTTTTTCTTTCCAGGTAAGAAGGTAATAAACCAAGGATACATTTTTGATCAGGGGCCCCATAAAATTTTTCAAAACATGTAAAAAAACTTTTATGGTAAAGTGCGGGGTCTTTAATATGATGTTTACTGTTAATGACCTGCCCGCCCGGCAGTTGAGTATGAGTTGTACCACTGCTTTCAAAAACTGTTTCTGAATCAAAATCAGTTGTTTTTACCAAATGTGTTTTATAAAATGAAATGGGTAAAAAGGGAATTTTTTCAAGGGTATCAACTGCGGATACAGTAACTTTTAGTGCATCACAATATTTTTGGTAAATAGTATTTTCCCGGTATTGAAATTGAAACATTTCAATGGCCAAATCGGTGAAATTATCCGGCGAAGCAGCAAAAACCCTTTCTGCAAGGTCAATATATTTAACTGGATGTTTCAATTTCAATCATTAAATTTGACAAACAAAACACAAAGATGCGATACACTTTATTATTAGCCTTAGCTATTTTACTTTTCACTACCTGTAAAAAAGATAAATTTACAACGGCTCCGCAGATTAATTATAAATCTATTGCACCCAATGTTGTAGATAATTTAAGTGCTTCACCGGTTATTACCTTCAGTATAACCGATGCAGAAGGTGATATTGGCATCAATGCAAATAATACCGCCTTTATATATATTAAAAATTTATTGGTAAATGCATTTGATTCACTGCCATTCCCGGATCTTCAATCGGGGGCAAAGCGTAATTTTGAGGCTGAAGTTGATATTACTGTCCCCAGTTCTGTCTTAAAGTGTAAATCACTTCCTAATGGTGCCCTGCATACCGATACCGTATTTTTTGAAATTTATGTAAAAGATTTTGCAAAAAATAAAAGTAATTTGATTACCACTGCTGAACCGCTTTATTTTATCTGCCGGTAATGAAGTGGTTTTATTTCATCTTATCACATTCCATTTTTATTGCTGTCTGTGCTGTTGCACTTGCTTTTCAAACTGATCAGCTCCTTCATCTTAATAATAACCTGTTTATTTACGGATTTATTTTCTTTGCCACACTCTGCAGTTATAATTTTTACTGGATCCTCAGTAAAATTTCTTTTGTTGAAAAAGGTTCTGTTATCCGGTTATTAATAAAGGAAACAACGGGGATATACCTGTTCATATTTTCTGCTGCAGCACTGTTATATTGCTTATTGAAGTCGGCTTTGCCGGTCAACTTTGTAATCACTGCCATCCTGTTAACTATTCTCTATTCACTGCCTCTTTTACCATTTAAACCGTTTCGGTTTACCCGAAGGGCAGGTATTTTAAAAACTATTTTACTGGCTTTTACCTGGGTATATGTTACTGCATTTATACCAATGCAAAAAGCTTATTTGCTTTTGGATAAGGCTGATCTTTTTATGATCACCCAACGATTTCTTTATATGTTAATACTCTGTATTATATTTGATAACCGGGATAAAGCCGTTGATAAAATAAGAGGGATGCACAGCCTGGCAACAGTTGTAAAACCCGCTGTGCTTACGTTTTTTATATTTTTCATATTTGCAGTACTTTTTATCTCACCCTTTTTTTATAATGATTACGGTATCACATTTTATCAAGCCATTGCCCTGCAGGTTTCCACCCTGGCCTCTTTAACCGTTTATCTTTATGCTGCAAAAAAGCGGAATTATCTTTTTTATTATTTTATTACTGATGGTTTGATGTTATTTTCTTTTGCAGCAACATACATAGCAAGTATTTAAGTAATTTTGCTGCAATTAAATTATTATCATGGCTAAAGCTAAAAAAACGAAGCGTATACTTAACGATGAGTCTTATCATTTTTTAAAAAACTATATCAATAATCCTTCTCCTACCGGATTTGAAAGCAGTGGTCAGAAATTATGGCTTGAATATATAAAGCCATACGTTGAAACACATTTTACTGATCCTTACGGAACAGCAGTTGCTGTTATTAATCCTGATGCCTCTTTTAAAGTGGTTATTGAGGCACATGCAGATGAAATTAGTTGGTTTGTAAATTATATTTCGCCTGAAGGGTTGATCTACCTGAAGCGCAACGGTGGCGTTGACCACCAGATTGCGCCTTCAATGCGGGTGTTAATTCATGGAAAAAAGGGAGCTGTTAAAGCGGTATTTGGATGGCCTGCTATTCATACACGTATGGCCAATACAGATGCCAAAGAAACACAGCCAAAGGTTGATAATTTATTTTTGGATTGTGGTGCCCGTAATAAAAAGGAAGTAGAAGCCCTGGGTATTCATATTGGTGCTGTAGCCACTTATGAAGAGGGCTATGAAGAGCTGGCTTATGATTATTTGATTGGCCGTGCATTTGATAACCGCATTGGTGGGTTTATAATAGCCGAAGTTGCACGGTTGCTGAATGCATATAAGAAAAAATTACCCTTTGGTT
>JAYTOF010000144.1:0-12144 GCA_043747955.1 Chitinophagaceae bacterium | reverse complement strand
CCGGAGAAAAAGTAGAACTGGAAGCTGACGTTAAAACAAAGTTTTATGATACAGATATTAAAGGATATAATGTTGTTGCTGAAATTCCCGGAACCGATCCCGTTTTAAAAAATGAAATTGTAATGCTGGGTGGGCATTTAGATAGTTGGCAGGGAGCAACCGGTGCAACAGACAATGCTGCAGGCTGTGCTGTAATGATGGAAGTAATGCGAATTCTTAAATCTGCCGGTCTGCAACCAAAAAGGACGATCCGTATTGCCTTATGGAGTGGGGAAGAACAGGGCTTGTTAGGTTCACGTGGTTATGTAAAAAATCATTTTGCCGATCCGGTTGATATGGTATTAAAACCAGAGCAGGAAAAAGTTTCTGCCTATTACAACCTGGATAATGGTACGGGGAAGATCCGGGGAATATATTTACAGGGAAATAAAGCTGTAGATCCGATTTTTGCAAAATGGCTCGAACCCTTTTATGACCTGGGAGCAAAAACGGTTACAATTGATAATACAGGCGGAACAGATCACCAGGCATTTGATGGCGTGGGGATTCCGGGTTTTCAGTTTATACAGGACCCCATAGAATATGATACCCGAACACACCATACCAATATGGATACCTATGATCATTTGATACCTGATGATTTAAAACAGGCTGCAACCATTATTGCCTCGTTTGTTTATAACACCGCACAACTCGATAAAAAAATACCCAGGAAAGAACTGCCAAAAGCAAGGGGTACCGGCGGAAGAAATTTCTAATTTAAATATTGTACTAACAAAAAGGACACAAATGTATGTGTCCTTTTTGTTAAAATATTTTACCGATCACTTTAAGAAAATACAGTTAGCTTTCTTTCTTCTCTTTTGCAACTGTAATTCTTGTAAATTCAGAGCCACTGAAAATTTTTGCCAACTTATTATCATTTGTTTTTTTCCACTCAGGAATATTTGTTTCAGAAACAACACGCCAGAAATTTTTTGCTTTTAGATCTTCATAATCAGGTGATTCAACAAAAATGCCAACAATGGTGTTGCGCTTTTTAAATTCAATTTTAACTGCAGTCTTTGCCAGGTGGGAAGGCTCTAAAAATTTAGAAATCATTTCGTTTACCATATACTCATTTTTTGCAAATGTAGGCTTAATAAGACTCTTATCCGAATTTATTTATAAACTATACGTTGCATGCAGGTATAGCTTCAGTTTAACAAAACTGAATTGGATTTTTTATACCCTGTAACAAACCGCATTGATATTCATTCCCGCTCCCACCGATGCAAATAAAATAACGTCGCCCTCATTTAATTTATGTTCAGGCATCAATCCTTTTTGCACCATATCAAATAAAGTTGGAATAGTTGCAACTGAGCTGTTACCCAGGTTATGAATACTCATGGGCATGATATTTTCAGGAGCATTTTCAATTCCATAAAGTTTGTACATTTCTTTTATGATCCCTTCGTCCATTTTTTCATTTGCCTGGTGAATAAATACTTTTTTTAATTCACTGATATCTACACCACTTTTATCCAAACATAATTTCATGGCCAGGGGAACATTCTTCAAGGCATATTCATACACTTTTCTACCTTTCATTTTTATATACCGTACACGGGGATCAGAATCGGGATAATAGGATTTACCCATATTTAAATAATTTATCTCATCCCCACAATGCGATTGGACACTGCTTGCCAAAATACCTGATTTTGTTTCAGCCTTATTTTTTGCTTCCAGTACACAGGCACCGGCGCCATCAGAAAAGATCATACTATCCCTGTCATACACATCCAGAACGCGGGATAAAGTTTCAGTGCCTATCACCAGGCATTTTTTAGCAATGCCGGCTTTAAAAAAAGCATCTGCCTGTATTACACCCTGCACCCATCCGGGACAACCAAATAATATATCATAAGGTACACAGGACGAATTTTTTATTTTCAATACATGTTTAACCCTTGATGCAAGGGCCGGTAAAACATCCGTTTGAATGGTATGTTTTATCACATTACCGAAATTATGGGCTACTATGATCTGGTCAATCGTTTCGGGGTCACAGCCGGCATCTTTAATGGCCCTTTCAGCTGCAATGGCGGCCATATCAGAAGAATCAATAGCAGCAGAAGCATATCTCCGTTCTTCTATGCCGGTTATTTTCTTGAATTTTTCTACAATGATATGTGGTTCTATATCCAATGCAGAATTATCTTCTGCATAAAAATTATGGCCTGTAAACTCACGGTTTGTTTTTATATAATCAGGTATATAACTACCTGTTCCTGTAATAACGGTTGTAATCAAATGCTGCATAAAAAATAAACCTTACTATAATGAGTGGTTAACTCTAATTTTAAAATTACCGAATATTAAGGCGCTAACCAAGATTTTTATTAAATAGCTTTCAATATTTTATTAAGCAAAAAATGTAAGTTTGTTTTTAAAATAGAACCTATGCAAAGAGGCTTTCGGTTAATTTTTGTATGCTGTATACTTTTATTACATGCAGAGGTTACATCCCAAACTGTTATTTCTATACCGGCCTATACGGCTTACGCTGTGCCGGCTGATGAAAGTAAAGAGGATGATGAAAGCAAAATGTTTACTTTACAAAACGGATTACATAACTGGACGAACAGCAAGCAACAAATTCAGTTTTTTTTCAAGATCCGCCATAAAGGCAAACTTCATCTTTCACTACAGTTAAAAAATACAGGTGCCGGAAATAATTTATCGGTATCAGTTGCCGGAAATGATTTTACGGTTATTGTTCCAAAATCCACAATTTTTATACCGGTTACTATTGGTACAGTACAAATAAATGACACCGGGTTTTATACAGTTACTGTTTCTGCTGGCATAAAAAAAACAAATACTATTGCTGATATAAAATCACTTGAGCTTAGCGGTGATGCAACAAAAAATATACATTTCAATGCTACTGCACGAAGAAATTCTGCATCAGTCCATTTAATTTACCCATTACCGGATAGTCCAAAAGTCATTTCGTTTTAGAATGAGATTACCATTCCGCAACATGCTGATGTACTGCACAGCTATTATATGGCCTGCGGTTTTGCCCGTGGTTATTTTGGTATTCAGGTTAACAGCCCTACAGAAAGAAGGGTAATATTTTCGGTTTGGGATGCCGGTAATGAAGCTGTTGACAGAAATAAAGTACCGGCTGAAAATAAAGTTCAGTTGATTGCAAAAGGTGATGAAGTATTTGCTGATGGCTTTGGCAATGAAGGAACCGGTGGGCATAGTCATTGGATTTTTAACTGGAAACCGGCCGTGACCTATAAGTTTTTAGTAACTACAATTATCGACAGTACCTCAAATACCACAACGTACACCGGTTATTTTTTTAATCCGGAAATACAGAAATGGAAATTGATCGCAGGATTTAAAGCCCCAAAAGATGGCAAGCCCCTGAGGAAATTATATTCTTTTGTTGAAAATTTCCACGGCGTTAACGGGCAACTTCAACGTAAAGCATATTTTGGCAATCAATGGGTAAGATTTGATAATGGAGATTGGAAAGAAATAATTTCATCCAGGTTCAGTTATGATGCTACCGGTAAAGCCGGTGACAGAATAGATTTTGGTGCCGGTACAGAAAACAACATGTTTTACTTATGGAATGGAGGCTTTAAATCTGCAAATGCTCAGTTTAATAATGAATTTATCAGAACAGCAACTGCAGAAAAACCAGTCATTGACTTAACTAAAAATGCAGACAGTTTAACTGAAACAAAGCTTGAACAGGTAAAGATCTCAGAATACATAAGATCCGGTAAATTTGATGCAACAGGTAATGCTGAGGGGGTTTATTATCAAATACTGCAGGAAGGTAAAGGGGACCAGGTATCTATTACCGATACTATTGCAGTACACTACAGAGGGCAATTATTAAATGGGATGGTATTTGATGAAACAAAAGAAGAACCGGCCATTTTTCCTTTAAACCGCTTAATCAAAGGCTGGCAGATTGGACTTCCATTTTGCAGGCAGGGTGGCAAAATAAGATTACTTATACCTTCAGCTTTAGCTTATTCCATCAGGAATTTAGATAAAATTACACCTAACAGCATCCTGGTTTTTGAGGTGGAGGTTATTGAAATAAAAAAGGCAACAATCGGCAATAATTAATAAATAGCCTCAATTATTGATAAAATACTATATTTGCACTTTATTAATACAATACTAATTAAAAATGGACACACAAAAAGGCACCGTAAAGTTTTTTAATTCTGAAAAAGGCTTCGGTTTTATTAAGCATGACGACTCAAACAAAGAAACTTTCGTACACGTTAGTGGATTAATTAGCGATATTAAAGAAGGCGACAGCGTTGAGTTTGATTTGCAGGAAGGCAAAAAAGGAATGAACGCAGTTAATGTAAAAGTAGTAGGATAATCCCTAAACTTTAAAACCTTTTTGGGCTATTGATTACATCAATAGCCCTTATTTTTTGCAGTTACTGACCCAAATCCAAATGTTTTGCAAATTTTTTAAACAAAAATTATTCTTATGTTGTTTATTAATAAATTTACACCAGAAAATGAAATCAGAAAATGAAAAAAATTGCTATTGCCCGGTTGGGTCTTTTTATTTGTATATTAATTCTTGCTCAATCAAATTCAACTGCTCAAATATCTCTTACCGGAAAAATTAAACTAACCACCGGTCAAAAGATTGTTATTGAAAGCTCTATAACCTTAGAAGCCAGTTTAAGCATGGGTATGGAACTAAGCAGCAATTCAACCACCGAAAATTCGCTTGAAGTTAAAACCACTACAAATAAGAACTATACCATCAGCAATACACTTACAAAAGTTAAAGTAAATATGGATATGATGGGACAGGCAACAAATTATGATTCTGAAAAAAAAGAAGATAACAATAATGATATTGCAAAGACTTTTGAAGAAAAACTTAATAAACCGGTTGATATTATAATCGATAACATAACCGGTGAGGCAATAAATGATAAGAAAAAAGAAATGAAAGAGGATACTGATGATGGTAACCCGATGCAGGGGATGGTAGCTATGTTTTCAGAAAATTCTGATGATGCCATAGTTTCAGGCGCCTTTGAATTGATACCTGCAGGAAAAATTATCGGAGATAACTGGGCAGATACCCTTATTGCCAAAGAAATGAAAACCATCCGAACCTATACATTAAAATCTGTGACAGAAAATGAAGCGGTAATTCAAATCTCTGCAATATCAAACGGAACAAACAAAATTGATATGCAGGGTATGGAAATGGAATTTAAAAGTGATACGAAGACCAGCGGTGAGATCATCACAAATATTATTACAGGACAGGTTAAAAAAAGAACTGCACAATCTGACATAACCGGCAGCTTTCAAATAATGGGACAGGACATGCCAGTAACCGCTAAAACAAATACAACAAGTATCTATAAATAATCATACGGCCTTTATAACAAACTACCTTTATAACCCCCATATATCTGGCCGGAAGTATTATCCTGTACAAAGACAATAACCTGGTATTTTGCTGAGATATTTTCGAAAGGCATTTGCAAAATAATATTTCCTGAAAGGCCTTTAAGCTGACTGCTTTTAAAATTCCTTACAACATTGCAGTTAGTTAATTCCAAACCCCTGTTCTCTCCCGAAATAATCTCTGTAGTTGCTACTTGTTGTACCAAAACTGCATGAATACTGGTGTTGCTAAATATTTTACTTACAATATAGTTTACCTGAATTTTATGATTATTTATTTTACCAACAGTTGCATCTATTGTAACCGATGCCTTGTATTTAAGCAAATCTTTTACGATAACCTCAATTTTTTTCAGATCACTTCCAATCAGCTGTTTTCGTCCGTTAATAACCAATTGTGGCGTATAAATTGTTCCCAAATTAAATTTTTCTGCATAGTCTCTTTGCCTTTGAGAATTTATGCTGCTGCTAAAAGAGTCTATCCAGCCTAAATGGTTCCAGTAATCAACATGAAATGCAAGTGGAATAATCCTCTTATCTTTTTTATTTGCATACAATGCCAGTATTGCATCGGCCGGCGGGCAACTGCTGCATCCCTGAGAGGTAAAAAGTTCCATCACTACAAATCCTGTATCAGTAATTGTACTCAAATTATACTTTACATCTTTTTGAAAACGGTAAGAAGTTATGAATAATAACGTGCAGGCAACGGCAGCAAATGCAGCCAAATATAAAATCCTGCCCTTCATAATTCTGTTTTTACAAAGTTGAGCTAATGTAATAAAAGAAATTGTCCGTAAAATGACATTACCGTTTATGGTATAGTGAATGATACCCAAACGCTGTTAACAGGCAGATGCCTCCTATAACCCACCATAAATTATTAAACCCGGCTGCAAAAGCTACCATTGTACCGCCGGTACTTCCAATTACCTGGGCAGCACTCCATGCCATAGTATAATAAGCTGCATACTGCCCGCGGTTCCCAGTTGTACTTCGGGCAATATAATATGAATTCATAAACGGCATGGCAACAATTTCGGCAAAAGTTACCAAAACCATTGACAATACTGCTATTAAAAAGCCATTGACATAAGGGATATTTAAAACAAAATATGAAACAGCCATTATAGCAGTACCCATTGCCATTAATTTTAAATAAGGTAACCGTCCCTCCAGTTTAAATACAATGACCATTTCAAATAATGCTATGATCATTCCATTCATTGCCATAATAATACCGATCCAAAATTCATTGATGTGCAGCGATTCTTTAAAATATATTGGAATGGTTGTAAATAACTGAAAGAAACAAACTGCAAATAATAATTGTAACCCGATAAAATACAAAAATGTTTTATCAGCGTGAGCCGGAGCCGCTTTAGCAATGAAGGTTTTTTCTATGGGTTTGTGATGCTGTTGTTCTATGCTGACTTTTGGTAAAAGCCAGAGTAATAAAAAAGCTGCACTCATATTTGTAAACCCATCTACCCAAAATAACAGATGATAATTTATGGATGCAAGAAAACCACCTAATGCACCTCCTAAACCCCAGCCTAAATTAATTGCAAGACGAACTACTGAAAAGGACTGGGTACGGTTTTGAACTGTACTATAATGTGCAATAGCTGTTGCATTGGCCGGTCTGAAAGACTCATTAACCATACTCAGAAAAAAGGTACATACACTGATAGAAAGATAGCTGTTCATTTGACCGAGTGTGATAAATAACAGCCCCCCGCAAAGTAAAGCGAAAAATTGGGTGAAATAAAATCCAAACCTATCGCTGATCTTTCCACCAATAAAAGCCCCAACCATTGCCCCTATACCATAAATAGCTACTACTAAACCAGCTTGTTTTGTTGTATAGCCAATGTGCTTAATGTAAAGGGTCATAAAGGGCAAAACCATTGTACCGCATCGGTTTATAAGCATAACAACTGCAAGCAGCCACATACGCCGATTTAACCCGGCATAGGCATTCCTGTATAAATTAATGGTGGCACTAAGCATAAAAAAAGTGTTGCAAAGTTATTTATTTGCAACACTTTATATGAAAATAATTATTACAAATTATCCAGGATATCTTTAACGGAAGCACGTTTTCTGTAATCGGTATTAAAAAAAACATATTTTATTTTCCCATCTATACCTATAATATAAGTTGCCGGTACAGGAAGACTGGCTCCATTAGATCCATTTGCCTTATCAAATTCTATCCCATATCCTTTATATTTTGTTACTGTTTTTTCATCAACTGCAAAATTTACTTTATACGATTTCATAATGGCCAAACCAACATCCGCAATGACCGGAAAAGTGGCTTTTGTTTTTTCAATTGTTTTTTTAACATTCTCAACTGTTTCAGGTGTAATGGCTAAAATAGTTGCACCTTTATTTGTTAACATAGATAAAGAGTCTGAAAAGTAACTAAGTTGTTTGTTACAAAAAGGGCACCATTGTCCCCGGTAAAAAAGTATAACAACGGGGCCATTCCTTAAAGCTTCTTTCAGGTTAACTGTTTTAGCTTCCTGATCCTTTGCTGTAAATTCCGGAGCGGTATCACCAACTTTTAAACCATCCGGATAAACAGTTTCCGATTGCGAAAAAACATAGCTGGAAACCAATAATAAGACAGATAATAGTATTGAGGATTTCTTCATTATGAACTCTATTTTTAACAAAAGTAAAAGTATAAAACGGGCTTTATTGTCAGTAAAATGACAAAAAGTAAACAGTTGGTATATGTTTATTGATTATAATTATCTGTTTTGGGAATAAGTTCGAAAACTGTCTTACATATTTCGGAAGGAGTGGTTAATTTTCGTATCCGGGTATCAATCCATGCCCCGTCAAAGGTTATAATTGCAGTAAGGGTATCCCCGTTTTTCCATAATTCATGTATCATTGTCCACCTGCTTACATCAGTATTACATTTGCCCAGTTTTAAATTTACCAGCAACTCATCTCCAAAATTTATCTCTTTTTTAAAAACACATTCTTCCCGGAAAGCAATCGGCCCAAAATTTTTTTCTGTCATGAAGACGGGTCCAATACCATGCTCGGTTAAAAAAGACATCCGTACAAACGCCCCGAAATCGTAATATTTAGAATGAAGCACATGAAAATTGGGATCAAGGTCGGCCCAGCGGATCTCTATTTTTTTTGAATATTCCAGCATTATTTTATTAAATCATTTATCAGGCAAAACGTAACATCCCCGAATAGCGGGGATGTTTTTAAATGTTTATTTGTATAATATCTCGTAATATTCTTTTGCCATCCGGTTACTGTCAAACTGCCAGCGAACATCTTTCATTCCATTTTGGGATATTTCCCGCCAAACATCATGGTTGTCATAATACAATGGTAAAACCTGGTTTTCTAAAATTTCATAAAGTTTATTCAAATCATATTCGTCCTGCTCATGTACACTGATATTTTCGTAATCAATTGGCGGAACAACAAATCCGTTATTACCATGATTAATAAATTCACAGATCCAGCCGTCATTTGTACTGCAGTTAACTGCGCCATTCATGGCTGCAGTCATTCCACTGGTACCACTTGCCTCCCTGGGCACCCTTGGATTGTTTAACCAGAGATCTGATGCCTGTTTTAACCGTTTGCTTAAACTCAATTCATAGCCAATACAAACAGCCACATTATCATATTTTTTACTCAAATGAACCAGCATATTAAAATCACTGATGGCCGGATAATCAACGGGGTAAGGTTTTCCTGCCCAAATGATCTGTACCGGGTATTTTGGATTATTTAATAAGGCTTCAAATCTTTCTTCATCCCTGGTCAGTAATTCAGCTCTTTTATAACCTGCAAAGCGACGTGCCCAAACAATGGTGAATACATCCGGATTAAAAAGTTTACCTGTTTGATCAGCAACAACATCAAAAGCCCTCTTCTTTAAATATTTTTTCCTGTCCTCAAATCCATCTTCATTGTGTGCCTCCATAAAACGATAAAGCTGTTTATCGGCCCAATAATGCCAGTTTTGCGCATTGGTTATAGCCCTGATCTCACATATATCATCATATTTTTTCCAGAGTTGACGGCTTACTTCCCCATGTAACTGGCTAACGCCATTTGCGAGTTTTGCAAAACGTAATGCTGCCAGGGAATGGTTGAATAAATTTCCTTCCATTCCGGTAATTTTTCTTACATCATCCAGTTTCATTCCACAGAAATAACTCATTTTTTCACATAAGTGTATATCATGTTTTTCATTCCCCGCTTCCTCCGGTGTATGCGTAGTAAATACCAGGCGTTTTTTTACTTCTTCCTTATTTCCAAATTTCTTAAACAAATAAAATGCTGCACTTACGGCATGTGCTTCATTTAAATGATACAGTTCCGGATTAAAATTTAATTCATCCATCAGTTTTGCACCACCAACACCCAATAATATAAATTGCGCCACTTTAGTTGCAACATTGGCATCATATAAACGGTGTGTAATGGTTTGAGATACATAATCGTTTTCCGGCAAATCGGTACTTAATAAAAATAACGGGGCTGATTTAAAAGTTAGCGGGTTGAGGTACCATACTTTAACCCAAACCGGGTGTTCATGTATTTGGATCTGAAATTTAATGCCGGTATCTTCCAGAAAATTATAGATCTTTTCATTCCATTGTACCTGCAGGGTCTGATCCTGGTTTCTTGCCTGGTCGTAATATCCATATTTCCAAAAAATGCCAATACCAACTAAATTCTGTCTTAACTCGTATGCACTTCGCATATGTGAGCCGCTTAAAAAACCCAAACCTCCGCTGTAAATTTTTAAAGGCTGGTGTACTGCAAATTCCATCGAAAAATAAGCAATACGTTTACCGTATTGTTCGTCAATTGCATAAGGTACTTCAAAATTAGAAAAATTCATAATGGGTTAAGTTGGTTTAAGTCGCAATATTACTGGAAATTTCAGATATATGGATATGTAAAAATGACACATTAGCTTTTTTCCAATACAGCGGTAACTTCAATCTCTATTAATAAATCAGCATTTATAAGCCGGGAAACTTCAACCATGGTTGCCACAGGTTTTATTTCTTTAAAGAATTCACCATGAGCCTTGCCTGCTTCTTCCCATTTTGAAATATCAACCAGGTACATTCTTGTACGTACCACATCATTTAAAGTTGCACCTGCACTGATCAATGCCTTTTCGATCTTTTTAAAAATAAAAACTGCCTGAGCATATACATCATTTTTACCAATTAGCTTATCCGTATCCATGGCTGTTGTTCCTGCAACTTCAATAATATTATCTACCCGTACCGCACGGGAGTAACCAACTATATCTTCCCAGGGGGAGCCTGAACTTATTTTCTTACGCATTTAAATATGTTTTATGGCTCAATTTAGTGATTGCGGTTAGAAGATAAATCTAAAATCAAGGGTAAAATATTTTGGAATAAGGAATTTAATTTTTAGATTTGTCTAAATTTTATTTTCAACAGTATGCATTTCACGACCAGCGAAGAAAATTATATCAAAAGTATTTATCACCTGCAGCAGGATACAGAAACCGTTAATACAAACTCCCTTGCTGCTGAAATGCAAACAAGGGCTGCATCTGTTACGGATATGCTTAAAAAATTAAAGGCCAAGAAATTACTGCAGTATGAACGTTACCGGGGTTTTAAATTAAATGAAGCGGGAAAAAAAGCAGCACTGGGCATAATACGCAAACACCGGCTTTGGGAATATTTTTTGGTAGAGAAATTGAAATTCGACTGGGATAAAGTTCATGTTATTGCAGAAGAAATGGAACATATCGGCAGTGAAGACCTCATACAAAGACTTGATAATTTTCTGGGTAATCCATCGATTGATCCTCATGGAGACCCTATACCGGACAGGAATGGTAAAATACCTGTAATTAATCAGCTATGTCTTTCCGATATCCCTTTAACAAAAAAAGTAATTGTAAGTTCTGTAAGTAACCAAACAGCACACATGCTAGAAATGCTTAAACATTACAATATAGTGTTGGGAACGTCATTAACTGTACTTAAAAAGTTTGAATTTGACGGTTCCCTGGAAATAAAAGTTTTAAAACAGCATGCCTGTATAATCAGTGAACAGGTTGCCAAAAATGTTTTTGTTCATTATGATCAGTAGAAAAAAAAATGAGGCTTCATTAAGTGAAGTTCACGAATCGGTAGATACCACGCTCAGAAAAAAGGGATGGAGAAGGGTATTTTCTTTTTTGGGCCCGGCTTACCTGGTTAGCGTTGGTTATATGGATCCGGGTAACTGGGCCACCGATCTTGCCGGTGGCAGCAAATTTGGTTATACCCTTATCTGGGTTTTACTGATGAGCAACCTGATGGCCTTATTGCTTCAGGGACTTTCTGCAAGATTAGGAATTGTAAGAGGCAGAGATCTGGCACAGGCCAATAGAGAAACATATCCCAAAGTTGTAAATTTTGTGTTATACATTTTGGCAGAAATTGCCATTGCTGCCTGTGACCTTGCTGAAATACTGGGTATGGCCATCGGGATACAATTATTAACCGGGCTGCCTTTAATATGGGGCGTATCTATAACTGTGCTTGATACATTTCTTTTACTCTATTTACAACGGCTTGGCATTAGGAAAATGGAAGCCTTTATAATAACCCTGGTTGCTGTAATTGGTATTTCTTT
>JAYTOF010000143.1:0-20013 GCA_043747955.1 Chitinophagaceae bacterium | reverse complement strand
CCATCCATTGGCGCTGCAACCCGCCATATATCTGTATTCTGATGAAAAACCCATCCTCTTGCACCATAGTGTTCACGGGCCACCTGTGTACCCTGGTCGGTTAATTCTTTTATCATTTTAACCAATGGTTCGGCACATTCGGAAAGGTTACCGCTTTCAACCGGCCAATAATTCATTTCAGTATTGATGTTGGTGGTATATTTCGAATCCCAGGATGGATTCATATTATCGTTCCAGATGCCCTGCAGGTTGGCAGGTTCGGTACCGGACCTTGATGAACCGATCATGAGATACCTGCCGAATTGATAACTCAGTGCTGCCATCGAAGGATCGGGTTCGGATTGAATTTTTTTAACCCGTTCAGGCGTTGGTAAAAAAGAACTAGTGGTATTGGATAATTGCAACGACACCCGGTCGAAATATTTTTTATGATCAGCCACTGCCGATGCAAGAATGGTATTGAAACTTTTATTTTCAATACCCTTAAAATAATCATCCACACGCTGGTGCTGGTTGGCACTCACATCTTTGTAATTCACAAAATTGGTGGCGGCGGCAAAATAGAGTGTTACAGAATTTGCATTTTCTATAATCAGGTTAACATCATCAGTTTTCATGGTGCCCCCATCAGGTACTGCTTTTATTCTTGCCTCGTATCTCATCTTACCTTCCACAGCCATGTAGTCGGCCGATTTGCCGGTGAGTATCAATCCATCATTTCCATAAGGATCCATCCTGAAATAATCGGTTGCATAATTGGAATGTGTTTGATTTCTTTCGCCCCGCAGGTTGGCCGTAAAAGAAATACTGCCCGGCTTATCTGCGGTAATGCGAACAATAATTACCTGGTCGGGTGCCGATGCCCATACTTCACGCTGATACGTGGTTCCATCAGAAATATAAGAAACACCGGAGATCCCATTCTCCAGGTCGAGCCATCTTTTATAATCAGTAACACTGTCCTGGTTCTTAAAAAATAAATGGAGATTGGCCAGGCACTGGTATTTCATTTGCTCAACCGGGTAGCCCATTAAATGGCGGCCATATAAATTATGTGCCGCTAAATATTTTTCTTCAAATACCAGTTTTTGTATTTCTGGTAAGACCTTAGCTCCACCTTTTACTACGGTTGAATAAGGCCCGCCAGACCAATAGGTTTCTTCATTTAACTGGATACGTTCTTCTCCGTTCTTTCCAAATACCATGGCACCCAGGCGGCCGTTTCCAACGGGCAAAGCGTCTTCCCATTTTTTTGCAGGAGCTGCATACCATAATAAGGTAGCCGGATTAAAAGTTTTACTGTTGATCTTTTCAGGCGTACTGTTTTGTTGTGCACAAAGCTCAGCAGTTAAAAAAACCAGCATTGCCGGTAATAAGTACTTATAACATTTTATCATTAAATACCATTTTAAAAGAATGAACTAACAGGGGCATGTAAGACTACAAGGGAAATTTGTTTTTTTAAAAGTAATAAAAATTTTGTAGTTAACAACTTCTCTTTTTGTTGATGTGATTTTAGGGAATAAATGTAAATGCCTTTTATTAACTCAAAATTTTTCTACCTTCCCCATATGAAAAATATCATTTTTCCTTTTTTTCTTTTTTGCTTTCTATCGCTTCCGGCTCAGCAAAAGCAGCAGTATAAAATTATTGCCTACTATACCGGCAGCGGAGAAGCTATAAAACAATGGCCGGTCAATAAATTAACGCATATCATTTTCAGTTTTCTTAAAATACAGAATGATACCCTTACATTTCATAACGAAAAACAGGAAAACAGTTTACGGCAGCTGGTAGCATTAAAAAAAGAATACCCGCAGTTAAAGATCATGGTATCTGTTGGCGGCTGGGGCGGTTGTTCTTTTTGCAGTGACCTGTTTGCAGGTAATGAACACCGGAAAAATTTTGCAAAGACCACTGTTACACTTTTAAAAAAGTACGGTATTGACGGGCTTGACCTGGATTGGGAATACCCGGCCATTGAAGGTTATCCCGGACACAAATATGACAGCGCCGACAAAGATAATTTTACCGGACTGATAAAAGCATTGCGGCAGGAAATGGGCAATGATTATTTGTTGAGTTTTGCAGCAGGAGGCTTTGTAAAATACCTGGAGCAGTCTGTTGACTGGAATGCTGTAATCCCCCTTGTTGATTTTGTTAACCTGATGACCTATGACCTGGTTGGTGGTTATGCCACTGTAACGGGCCATCATACGCCACTGCATGATTATATGCCGGAGCAGGAATCAACAGGTAAGTGTGTAAACTGGCTGCTGTCCGCCCGGATGAACAACCGTTCGGACGGGGATAAAATAATTCCGGCAAACAAACTCATCATCGGCGCTGCCATGTATGCAAGGGTTTGGGAAAAGGTACCGGATATAAATCATGGTTTGTACCAGCCCGGTAAATTTAAACGGGGGGTGTCTTACGCTGAGTTTAAAAGTTACTTCAGCGATTCTTCGGGCTATACTTATTACTGGGATAAAAAAGCAAAAGCCCCTTATCAATACAATGCTGCACAACATTTATTTGCAACTTTTGATGATGAACGTTCGATAAAAGCAAAAACAAAATTCATCCGTCGCAAAAAATTAGGGGGTATCATGTTTTGGGAATTGGCGCAGGATGTGAAGAAGGATGGGTTGGTGGAGGAGATGGGACGGTATCTTAAAAAATAACTAACAAGGAACAAGGAATGTCGAATTAAGAAGTGAGAGATTTACGTTCAACATTTAAAATTCCCTGTTCCCTGCCTGCCGGCAAAGGCAGGTTCAATATTCCTGTGGGCTGTGCCGGGCTCGAACCAGCGACCCTCACGTTGTCGACGTGATGCTCTGAACCAACTGAGCTAACAGCCCTGCAGTAGTTTTAAATTATAGGTTAGAAAGTTATAAGTGAGAGCTTATAAACACAGACACCGGACTTATAACCTATAACTCATAACTTATGGCTTTTTAAAACTCTGCGCTCTTCGGATATCTGGGAAAAGGAATCACATCCCTGATATTTCCCATACCCGTTACAAACTGTACCAGGCGCTCAAAACCAAGCCCAAAGCCGGCATGGGGACAACTACCAAATTTCCTTGTATCAAGATACCACCATAATTCATCAGCAGGTATTTTCATTTCTTCCATGCGCCGGGTAAGTTTATCCAGGCGCTCTTCCCGTTGACTGCCTCCAACAATTTCGCCAATGCCCGGCGCTAAAATATCCATGGCCGCCACCGTTTTCCCATCATCATTCTGGCGCATGTAAAAAGATTTGATCTCTTTTGGATAATCAGTCAGTATCACCGGTTTTTTAAAATGCTTCTCCACCAGATATCTTTCGTGTTCGCTTTGCAGATCAGTTCCCCATCCTTCAATCAAATACTGAAATTTCTTTTTCTTGTTGTGATTGCTTTCTTTTAATATTTCGATGGCTTCTGTATAAGTAAGTCTTTCAAAATTATTATCAACCACAAAAGTTAATTTTTCTAAAAGACCCATTTCACTTCTTTCAATTTGTGGTTTTTGTTTTTCTTCTTCTTCAAGCCGCTGTGCTAAAAATTCCAGGTCCTCTTTATTATTATCCATGGCATGTTTAATTATATACCTGATAAATTCTTCCGCCAGGTTCATATTGTCTTCCAGGTCATTAAATGCCACTTCGGGTTCAATCATCCAGAACTCTGCAAGGTGGCGGGTGGTATTACTGTTCTCGGCACGGAATGTTGGCCCGAATGTATAGACATCGCTAAATGCCATGGCAGCCAGTTCTCCTTCTAATTGTCCGCTTACGGTAAGGTTGGTGCGGCGGCCAAAAAAATCTGTCGTAAAATTTATTGAACCATCTTCATTTTTGGGTGCTGTTCCATCCAATGGTAAAGCCGTTACCTTAAACATTTCGCCTGCCCCTTCTGCATCACTTGCGGTGATGATGGGCGTATGCAGGTAAATAAATCCTTTATCATTAAAAAATTTATGAATGGCAAATGCCAGTGAATGACGTATCCGGAATACAGATCCGAAAGTGTTGGTTCTAAACCGAAGATGAGCGATCTCTCTTAAAAACTCCAGGCTGTGTTTTTTGGGCTGCAATGGAAATTTTTCCGCATCACTATCACCCAGTATTTCTATAGCAGTTGCTTTCAGTTCTACTTTTTGTCCTTTTCCCAATGAAGGAATCACCTGGCCCGTTGCTTTAATACAGGCTCCGGTGGTAAGGCGTTTTAACAGGGCATCATCAAACATGCCGAGTGTGGCAACGATCTGTACATTAGTATTGGTGCTGCCGTCGTTAAGGGCTATAAACTGGTTGTTGCGAAAACTGCGTACCCAACCCATTACGGTTGCCGGGTAGCCAACCTGCCCGGCAGGCAGGTTGGCTTTTTCATTCGCCAACAGATCTTTGATCCGGATTCTTTTGTTGAACATATTTAAGAATTGTGGAGTGCAAAGATAAGCGTTTGTGTGAACGGGGACCTGCCGCCTGCAGGTTTAGCGGATATGCTATGAATTAAATAGATCACAATTTTTATAATCCAAAACCCTTTAAATGCACGTTTTGCCTATCTGTAATCAAAAAAAAATGCTTTTTTTAAAAAAACACCGTAATATTGTAAACAAATCGGGCTGAGAAGGACTTCAGATATATACTTCATCAGCGATTTAGATCCATCAATATAAATTCTCAATCACTATTTCAGACTTAAGACCGGATTTTTGAAGAAAATCATTTTTCAATTTTTATGTACGACATTTCACAACTGAACGACCTGCTCGTTCCTGAGTTGCTAGATATTGCTGAGCAATATGACATCTCCAACGCAAAAAAACTTGTTAAACAGGATTTAATAAATAAGATCCTGGAAAACCAATCTATTATGAACACTGACAAAAAGAAGGACGGCGAAAAGCCAAAGAGAAAGCGGATCATAAAATCTGCCGAGACAGAAAAAGAAGTGGAACCCGTTTTTGCTAAAATGAAAAAATCGGAAACAGAAAAGAAACCGGTAAAAAAGCATATTGACGAGGAAGATGATGAAGATATTGATATGCAGCCTATTACCGAGCAGGATTCAACAATACCTGCAGCCATTGCACAAATGTTACAGGAAGAAGATGTGCAGGAACCCGAAGAAGATATGAATGAAGAAGCTGCACAGCAGCCTGCACGGCAACATAGCCAGCGCAATACCCAACCGGCCTTTAATATTGAATTTGACGGTGTGATACTGGGTGAAGGCGTTTTGGAAATGATGCCTGATGGATATGGATTTTTAAGAAGCAGCGATTATAATTATTTATCATCCCCCGATGATATTTATGTTTCACCCAGCCAGATAAAATTATTCGGATTAAAAACAGGCGATACTGTTTACGGAAGTGTTCGCCCGCCAAAAGAAGGTGAAAAATATTTTGCTTTATTAAAAGTAGAGACCATTAACGGCAAATCTCCTGAAGAGGTCAGGGATCGGGTACCATTTGATTATTTAACGCCGCTTTTCCCTTTTGAAAAATTAAACCTTTGTACCCGGGCCGATAATTACAGCACCAGGATTATGGATCTGTTTACGCCCATTGGTAAAGGGCAACGTGGATTAATTGTTGCCCAGCCAAAAACGGGTAAGACCATGTTGCTGAAAGAACTGGCCAATGCCATTGCCGAAAATCATCCCGATTGTTACCTGATGATCGTACTGGTAGATGAAAGGCCGGAAGAGGTTACTGATATGGAACGCAGTGTAAAGGCCGAAGTAATTGCTTCTACATTTGATGAGCCGGCTGAAAAACATGTTCGTGTAAGTACTATGGCTTTACAAAAAGCAAAACGCCTGGTTGAGTGTGGTCATGATGTTGTGATATTACTTGATTCCATCACCCGTTTGGCAAGGGCACATAATACCGTTGCCCCATCCAGCGGTAAAGTATTAAGCGGTGGTGTGGAAGCGAATGCCATGCAAAAGCCAAAACAATTTTTTGGTGCAGCCCGTAAGATTGAGAACGGAGGTTCTTTAACCATCATAGCTACAGCCCTGGTAGATACCGGCAGTAAAATGGATGAAGTGATCTTTGAAGAATTTAAAGGAACCGGTAATATGGAATTACAATTGGAGCGTAAATTATCGAACCGCAGAATTTATCCTGCGATTGATATAGTGGCTTCTTCTACCCGGCGTGATGACCTGTTGCTTGATAAAGATACCTTCCAGCGTATGTGGGTATTGCGTAAACATATGGCCGATATGAATCCGGAAGAAGCGATCAACACCCTGTTGAAAAATATGAAAGGAACAAAAGATAATGCAGAGTTTTTGACCAGCATGAATGGATAAAAATAAAAATTAAACATAAAAATCAAGAGCTGCCTGACTTTTTTGGCAGCTTTTTCTTTTTGTAACTTAGTATTTTAAAGGTTCTTTTTGGAATAATAAAAATGGCCATACAAAAAATAAACATAGAAGAATTTTTAGAACTTGCCAAACATCATCCTGTTATAGATGTAAGGAGCCCCGGTGAATATTCCCATGCACAAATACCATCAGCATACAGTTTACCTTTATTCAGTGATGAAGAAAGAAAACAGGTTGGCACCGCCTATAAGCAGCAAAGCCGGGAAGCAGCAATTAAGATAGGTTTGGATTTTTTTGGAGTGAAGATGAGCAGGATGGTGGAGGAAGCAGAGCACATCGTTTCTCGTTTCTCGTTGACCGAAGAAAGCAACTTGACAACCGGCAACAGCCAACGAGAAACAAGAAACGTACTTGTGCACTGCTGGCGTGGTGGTATGCGCAGCGCAGCTGTGGCCTGGTTATTGGATATGTATGGTTTTAAAATTTATGTATTGGCCGGCGGTTATAAAGCTTATCGGAAATGGGTGCTGGCACAATTTGAAAAAAACTACATTTTTAATATTATTGGCGGCTACACGGGCAGTGGTAAAACTTTGTTATTACAGGAATTGGCTAAACAAAATAAAACAATAATTGATCTGGAAGCATTGGCAAACCACAAGGGATCGGCATTTGGTGCATTGGGCGAAAAGCCGCAACCCGGTCAGGAGATGTTTGAGAATATGCTGGCAGAAAAACTGCAGGATACAGGAGACAGGAGACAGGATACAGGATACAGGATACAGGATAATGATTTTCAGAACCCGGCATCCGGCATCCGGCATCCGGTATCCGGCATCTATATAGAAGACGAAAGCCAACGCATCGGCAACCTGCAATTACCTATGCCGCTTTGGAATACCATGCGTAAGTCGCCGGTATATTTTATTGATATCCCTTTTGAAAAAAGACTGGATTATATAACAGCAGATTATGGAAAACAGGAAAAAGAAAAATTAATGGAGGCCATTATCCGTATTCAAAAAAGACTTGGAGGACTGGAAACAAAAAATGCCATTCAATATGTGGCAGAAGATGATCTAAAATCATGTTTCCGTATTTTACTCAGCTATTATGATAAATGCTATTATAAGGGCTTACATAACAGAGAAAATCTTTTAACGCTTTTAAATAAAATACCCTGCAGCAGCGTTGATACAGAAACCAATACCCAAAAACTATTATCATGCAATACCGTAAATGGCTAATAATTTTTTATTGTGCATGTTTATTCACTATGCAGCTTTTTGCACAGGCTTCATCCGAAACAGACATTACCGGACTTTGGAAAGGAACAATGTACAATGATACCACAAAACAATTTTTGAAATACGAAATTGCTATCAGCGAAAGCAAAGGAAAATTTAATGGCTATTCACATACCTATTTTATCCTTGACGATAAAGAATTTCATGGGGTAAAAAAAGTAAGGATAAAAAAGAAGGATGGTAAAGTAATTGTTGAGGACCTGGACCTTATTGCCAATAATTATCCCATTCCTCCTGCAAAGGGAGTAAGGCAGCTGGATGTATTGACATTAGAGATCAAAGACGGAATTATGGTCTTGAGCGGCCCGTTTTCTACCAACAGGACCAGACAGTATAGTTCTTTAACAGGAACCATTAATGTACAGCGAAAAAATGATTTTAAACAATCGGCACTGTTACCACACCTTGAAGAACTGGGACTGGCCAATAATTTATCTTTTGTACAGGAAGAAAAGATAAAAGAAGCTAATACAGTTGTAAAAACTACACCTGCAGCAAAAGAGCTTGAGCCTGTAAAAAAGCTGCCCGTTACCGAACAGCCAGTTGTAATAAAAAAGCCGGCTGAAGAAAAAATCATTAAACAGCCAGAGCCCGTAATTACAAAAAAACAACCTGTTACTGAACAGTCTGTTGTAAAAGCCACAGTTGTTGCAAAAGAAAAAAATGTAATAAAAACTGAGCCAATAAAAAAAGAACCCGTTTCGGAACAACCTGTTGTAAAAACAGCAACTGTTGCAAAAGAGACTCCTGTAACCGAAACAGCAATAAAAGCAAAACCTGTTAAAGAACCCGAAACAGTAAAAACTCCGGATCCTTTATTAAAAAAATCTGCTGTAGATGCTGATAAAAGAACTGTGGAAACCATACAATCGGTATATTATAAATCAGATAGTTTAGTACTTACTTTATATGATAATGGTGAAGTTGATGGCGATACGGTAAGTGTTCTGATGAATGGAAAAGTAATAATGCCCCTGGTTGGATTAAGCACCAATGCTGTTCGTAAGACAATATTCACTAAAGATCTTGAAGAGGATATTCAATTAGTTATGTATGCCGAATCACTGGGCAGCCTGCCACCCAATACCGGTTTATTAATTGTATATGACGGCACAGACCGCTATGAGATACGTTTTAGCGGAGATATGAAAAAAAGTTCGGCAATTTTATTTAAAAGGAAAAGCCCCCTCTAACTCCCCCGAAGAGGGAGGATTAAGCGAAGATATTAGCAAAGAAAAACACGAACTATCAAATGAATAAAGGCGAGTTACATTCTCTAAGCCCACAAGTCTCCCCCACGGGGAGAGATTTAGAGGGGGCCGTTAAACTTACTCAATTCTCTTCCGGAGCCGGGTGTGGCTGTAAGATAGCTCCAGGTATGCTGGATGAAATTTTAAAAACAAATATTTCCATTCCGGCAGAGAGTAAATTATTGGTTGGCAACAGCAGCAAAGATGATGCGGCTGTTTATGACCTTGGTAACGGGATGGCATTAATTTCAACCACTGATTTTTTTATGCCCATTGTTGATGATGCATTTGATTTTGGCCGCATAGCAAGTGCCAATGCCATCAGCGATGTATATGCCATGGGCGGCAGACCTATTTTGGCAATTGCAATTTTAGGCTGGCCGGTTGAAAAATTACCTGCTGAATTAGCTCAAAAGGTTTTGGATGGAAGTAGAAAGATCTGTGAAGAGGCCGGTATTCCTTTGGCCGGAGGGCATAGTATTGATTCTCCCGAGCCCATTTTTGGTTTAGCAGTCAGCGGTTTGGTTGATGTTAAAAACCTGAAAAAAAATAATACTGCCAAAGCTGGCGATCTGATCTTTATCACCAAGCCACTTGGTGTTGGTGTTTTATCAACTGCCCAAAAAAGGGGATTGATAAAGGATGAACATGTAACGGTGATGATTAACCAAATGGTTCTACTGAATAAAATTGGCGAAGCCCTTGGTAAAATTGAAGGCGTAACGGCCATGACTGATATTACCGGCTTTGGCCTGCTGGGCCATTTAATTGAAATGGCTGAAGGAAGTAATTGTTCTGCAGAAATTAATTATTCGCAATTGCCGGTTGCTGAAGGCGTAAAAGAATATTTAACTCAACGCATTGTACCCGATGCCACCTACCGCAACTGGAACAGCTACAGCACCAAAACTGTTTTTGAAAAAGGGGTAAACGTAATGGAAGCATTTAATTTATTGCCAGACCCGCAAACCAATGGCGGGTTGTTAATTGCTGTAGATGCACATGCAGTTGGAGAAGTGAAAAAATTATTAAAAGAAAACAGACTGGAAAAATTTACTGCCCCCATCGGGCAATTTACGGCTGCTGCAGAAAAAATAATTATAGTAAAAAAATAAAAACAATTTTCAGTAAAAAATTGGGGGTACTAAAATATCAACTGAGCAGTTTATCAATTTTTTCAGCAAGCTTTCTGTCTTTATCAGTTACCACATCTCCTGCATCATGTGTATTCAACCATATATCCACTTTATTATACACATTGGTCCAAAGCGGATGATGATCCATCTTCTCAGCCTCTATGGCAACCCTGGTCATAAAGGCAAATGCTTCTGAAAAATTTTTAAACTCAAATTTTTTATAGAGTGTATTGTTTTCTTCTTTCCACATAATTGAAAATTGAGGTTTAAAAGATAAGATGCTGTTTGTGTTTTATTTTCTCATTCGTCATTTCCGTAACCAATTGTACCCCCGGTAACGTGCGGATGGACTGTATTAAAATTTTAAGGTCTTCTGCTGCAACAGGGTCGCCTTTGATCAGCCATAAAAAATCAAGGTGTTTGAATTCGGGTAATAAATACTCCCCGTCATACTGGTTATTGTACAAATAATGGGCTAGGCTTATGGAGGGAACTGCATATTCATAAATCGAAAAAAAATAAGTACGCTTTTTTTTTGTGAGTTGAATTTCAATATCATTATTAATTCTGAAATCAAGGCCCAGCAGCCGGTTCAGTTGCCAGCTGAATTGATAGTCTTTAATTGGTGCTACAATGCCCAGCATCAAAGAGTCTTCAAAAAACTCTTCTGCCAGTTCTTCATTATCGATCTTTAATTTTTGCGCTGTTGCCATTTTAACTCCTTAACTAAAATACGATATCAAATTTAAGTTCTTCATTACCCCGCTTTACGGTAACTTTTACGGCATCCCCTTTTTTAAATTTACCCAATGCCTGCATATAACCCTGTACATCCGGAATTTTATAATCACCAATTTTTATAATTACATCCCCGGTTTTTATTCCGGCTTTTTCTGCAACCTTACCTTCGCTGACACCATCGGCCCTAACACCAATACCACTGAAAGTATAGTCGGGTATAATGCCCAGGCTTACGCTGAAACTTCTTTTGCCCTGCGCCTGTGCTTCCCTCGTTTTGGTAAAAGCCAATTTTCCATTTTTATTGGTTTTTTCTATAACCCCATATATGTATTTCAAAAGTATCAGTTCGCCAGTATAATTAATTTTTGCTGCATCATCACCTGGTTTATGATAATCACTGTGTGCACCGGTAAAGAAAAACAATACCGGTATATCTTTCCGGTAAAAAGAAGTATGGTCGCTTGGGCCCGAACCGCTGCTATCGAAATTTATTTTCAGGTAACTGTCATTTGCAGAAAGTTGCTCACCCCAAACCGGTGATGTACCATAACCGCCTATGGTTAATCCATGTGTGCTGTCATTCAGCCTACCGATCATATCCATATTGATCATATAGTTAGCCTTGGTAAAATCTATAGTTGGATGTTCGGTGTAATATTTACTGCCAAACAGCCCCAGCTCTTCACCTGAAAAAGCAATAAAGAGATAATTGTTATTTCGCAGCTTCGACTTTTTCAGTTTTTTGCTTAATTCAATCAGTGCTGCAGTACCACTGGCGTTATCATCAGCGCCATTATGTATTTGCGGTGTGCTGCCGGTAAATAATGAATTGTGGTCCTCGCCATAACCTAAATGATCATAATGGGCACCCAGTATAATGGTGTTGCCGGCGCCGTTATCTATATACCCGATTACATTATGGCCTGTTCGTTTCTTATCACTGATGCTAACGTCAAGCTTTACTTCGGAAGACTTTGTTTCGTCTTTAAAATAATTTGTCTTTACTTCTTTACTGATATAGAGTACCGGAATATTTACAGTTCCTGCTTTTGATTTTGGTTCAAATTTTAATTCATCTTTTATAGCTGAGCTGTTATAGATAAGAAATACTGCAGCTCCTTTTTTGGAAACATTATTTACTTTTTTTATAATGGTTTCTTCCAGATCGAAATGCGGGTTGTTTTTATTTTCTTCCATCGTTTCTTTTAAATCCCAAAACCAGGCAGCTCCGCCTTCGGGCAAAGCTACAGCTCCCGAAGTTTCTGTTTTGGCACTGGCACTAAAACTTAAAGGAAAATAATCCTTATCCAATAAAAGTTTGTTTCCGTTTATCATTAGAAATGTTGAAGGGGCTAATTGTTTGCCCTCATTTACTTCAAATTTCTGGAAATAGGTACCGTTTTCGCCTTTTGCATATAATCCGTTTGCTTCAAATTGTTTACTTATGTATTCATAAGCCATCCTTTCTCCTGCAGTTCCGGTTCTTCTGCCTTCCAATTTATCATCAGCTAAAAACTCAATATGGGTTTTAAGGTTTGCTAAAACCAGTTTATCCGCCTTTTTTAATTTTTGTGCAGAACTGACTGAGGAGATAAGTAAAACTAACCAGAGAAAATGTTTCATGTATTTATATGTTAAAGAATAACAAAGGTAACTTAGTGAACGGCTAAATGTATAAACAGAACGTGAAAATTAATAACATATGTGGTTAACTAAGATTTCCGCATAGGTACTTCATCTTTCCTAATTCGTAACCGCCTAAAAAAGTTTACCGTTATTTTTGCACACAATATTAGTTTGGCAAAACAGATAAACATAGCATTAGTAGGCAATCCCAACAGCGGAAAAAGCTCACTGTTTAATTATTTAACCGGTTTAAATCAGCAGGTAGGTAATTTTCCGGGGGTAACTGTTGATAAAAAGATGGGGCAAAGCAAAATCAACCGTGATCTTACCGCAACCATTATTGATTTACCGGGCTCCTACAGTTTATATCCCAAGCGGAGCGATGAGTGGGTGGCTTATAAGGTTTTATTAAACCAGGATGAGGTTATTAGGCCTAATATGGTTTTATTGGTTGCCGATGCCAGTAATTTAAAACGCAACCTGCTGTTTTGTTCTCAAATTATTGATCTTAATATTCCGGTAGTGGTGGCACTTACTATGATGGATCTTGCCAAACGAAAAGGAACCCAGATCGATATTCCCGGACTGGAAAGGGAACTGGGAGTGCCGATTGTTCAAATTAATCCGAGGAAAAATAAAGGGCTGGAGCAATTAAAAAAAGTAATTGAACAATCAGCTGAAAATTTATACCAGCCCCCCGCACGGGATTTTATTGACAATAAATCATTGGCTGAAAATGCAATTGAAAAAGTAAAAGATCATTATCCTGATATCAGCAACTATACAGCCATTCATTATCTGATCAATCACGAACATTTTATACTGGATGACGGGATGCAGGATAAAATTGAACAGATCGAACTTGATAATAAATTTAATCCCACTAAAACCCAGGCGGAAGAGATCATGATGCGTTATGGCCGCATTAAACATATCATGCAGCAAACAGTTGTAGAGGCTGATCCGCTGCAAAAAGCAATGTTTAACGAAAGGCTTGATAATATTTTACTGCACCGACACTGGGGCTATATTATTTTAATGGTTGTTTTGTTTCTGCTCTTTCAAAGTGTGTTTTGGGTTGCCAAATTTCCAATGGATGGTATTGAATGGATCTTTGGAGAGTTTGGAGGATTGCTCAGTAATGCTTTACCGGTAACCTGGTGGAGCGATTTATTGGTTAATGGAGTAGTTGCCGGACTCAGCGGTATCATTATTTTTATTCCGCAGATCATGATCCTGTTTGGATTGATAACCGTTTTGGAAGATACCGGGTATATGGCACGAATCAGTTTTCTTACTGATAAATTAATGCGTAAAGTTGGGTTGAACGGCAAGAGTGTAATGCCCATGATCAGTGGTTTTGCCTGTGCAGTACCGGCTATCATGAGTGCGAGGAATATTGAAAATAAAAAAGAATGGCTGCTTACCATAATGATAACTCCGCTGATGAGCTGCAGTGCCCGGCTTCCGGTGTACACCATTTTAATTGCATTGGTTATTCCTTCTAAATTATATTTTGGTTTTTTAAGTTTACAGGGCCTGGTGATGATGGGTTTATATTTATTGGGAACGGTAATGGCTTTAATTGTTGCCTGGGTAATGAAATGGTTTATTAAAAGTACCGAACGCAGCTTCTTTATTCTGGAATTACCAACTTACCGGGCACCCAGGTGGAAGAATGCTTTAACTACTATGATTGAAAAGGCAAAAATATTTGTATTTGATGCCGGTAAAATAATTATGATGATCAGCCTGTTGTTGTGGGGATTGAGTACTTACGGCCCAAAACAAAAAATGGCCAATGTGACTGCTAAGTATGAACTCCTTTTTAAAAACAATCCACAACAGACAGGTGAATTAAACAAGCAACGCAAAACAGAATTATTACAAAGTTCTTTTGCAGGCACATTGGGTAAAGCTATTGAACCTGCAATCCGCCCATTAGGCTACGATTGGAAAATTGGAATTGCATTAATAACCTCTTTTGCTGCAAGAGAAGTTTTTGTAGGCACTATGGCAACACTGTATAGTGTGGGAGAAGACCCTAATACAGGCAACAGTACACTTCGTGAAAAAATGGCTGCTGCTGTAAGGCCTGATGGCACTAAAGTATATAACCTTGCTACAGGATTATCCTTGTTGATTTTTTACGTACTGGCCATGCAGTGTATGAGTACAATGGTAATTGTAAAAAGAGAAACAAGAAGCTGGAAATGGCCGATGATACAATTGATTTATATGACAGGGCTGGCGTATTTGATGAGCTGGCTGGTTTATAGAATTTTTATCTAACTGATAAAATTTAGTTATTTAAATCTCACTTATTTTCTTTTTTTGCAATACTTCTTAAATGTAAATTTCTGGTGTTTTTGATTTTTTAAATCTGTGCTTTTCTTAGCCATAGTGCTTATTAAAAAACTTTGCTCAAAATAAAAAATTTTTAACCGTGATCTGTAGTAGAAATCGGATATTTAAATGGTCAATCCCTAATACATCTAACGGAAAGCCCGTATTCCCTATTATTGTCGTTTGTACTTATGCTACCACTGTTATAAATTAGACCATGTTGCCAGGCGCCCGTTGTTGCCGGGGTTGAACTCCACCAATAACCATTATTACCAATGCCGCCAAATGAGCCAGTATTGTCGCGGGTGCCTCCTGGAAGCCCTGAGAATCCATTGGTGTTTGTGGCCCCGGAGTTAGGACTTACCCAATGTGTGAATCCGGTTTCCTTCAATTTACTTCCGGCAAGAGTTGAACCATCTAAACAGGTTTCTAATATTGCCCATTCTACATTGGTGGGTACATGCCAGCCAACGGGCGCTAACCCTCTTGGGTCATTTACCGCATACCAGTTATATAGTTTACCATATATAGAAGCATAAGTAGCAGAATCATTATTATAATAACAATAAGCCCCTGTGGTCAATGCAGCCCAAGATGTTGCATCGGTAACTTTTGGTATGGGGTCACCATTCCTGTATGTTGTTACGTCCAGATTTTTTTCCATCCACACCTGGTTGCAAACTGTTACAGTTTTGCCTGCCATATTGGTCCAATAAGTTCCGTTATAAAACTGTATTTCACCTGAAGTCCCACAGTTGGTACACCAAATTAAAAGCCCTGCAACTGGAGCAACAATAAAATCTCGTTGTTCTAATGTCATACGCGGTGGTAAAAGTCCTTTTGAAGTTGAACTAATATCTAATTGAGCTGAAGCAGCTGGAGTTGAAGTACCAATACCCACCTGTGCCTGAGTGCTTACAGTTGCTACCAGTAAAAAAATGAAAAATGAAAAATGAATTTGTTTCATTGTCTTAACGATTTAATTATTTAATATAATTTAATTTTAGATTATTGTATGATTGGTCTTTATAATAAAAACCCTTTTTTTAATTGGTTTCAGCTTCCTTTTATATTTGTTTGCTGGCAAAAAGGCCAGGTTATTAATCTTTCAAACAACGTACAGAAAATCCCCATTGTTTTAAGTAGTAATCATTTCCCAGTGTACCATGAGAATACCATAACCAACGAATTTGGCCGAATGCTGGACCAACCTCTGTTGAACTCCAAAAGTCTGCTCCATCTCCAATGCCGTAAAACACACCATCCTCACCACGGAAAGCACCTGGAAGTCCTGTAAAACCGCTACTATTAGTTGCTGCATTGTTGGGGGGTAACCAATGAGAGGTACCTGCCTCTTTCATTGCACCTCCAGCTAATGCTACGCCACCTAAACAAGTTGATAATGTTGTCCATTCTGCATCACTGGGTACATGCCAACCGATAGGTGCAAGGCCTCTTGGATCATTTACTGCATACCAGTTATATAGTTTTCCATAGGTGGCTGCATAAGTGGCAGAGTCATTATCAAGATAACAATAAGCGCCGGTTGTTAATGTATTCCATTCTATTTGATTGGTCACTTTTGGAATTGGGTCTCCATTCCTGTAATTTGCAACATCCAGGTTTTTAGTCATCCATACCTGGCTGCATATTGGAATATTATTATAAGCTGAGGCAATCCCTCCATTTATTTTAGTCCAGGAGGTTCCGTTATAAACCTGCATTTCACCGAAAGGCCCACAGTTGGCACACCAGATAAAAAGCCCGGCAACAGGAGTAGCAATTTTATCACGTTCTTCTAATGACATTCGCGGAGGTAAAAGCCCCCTTGTGGTAGAACTGACATCCAGCTGAGCTGAAGCAGCTGGAGTTGAGGTACCAATACCTATTTGCGCCCGTAAATTAAGAGAAGATAACAGTAAAAAAATAAATAATGAAAGTTGGATTTGTTTCATTCTTTCAGCGATTTTAATGTTTGTTTTTTGTTTACTTATTGTATCACTATTTTTTGAGTAGTGGTATTGGCTTTTATTAAATAAATGCCTTTTGCAAACCCGCTTACATCAATATTTTTTGTACCGGCGTTTACGTGTTCCTGCCAGAGTAATTTGCCCTCAGCAGTGTACAATGCAATAGTGGTAATAGCATTTATCTGTACTATTAAAATGTCATTGATTACGGGGTTAGCCATAATAGAAAATGGTTCCTCTTTTGACAAAAATTTTACAGATCTTATTTCACTATAGCTAAACTTTTCATCTCGGTCTGTTTGCATGATTTGATAGAAGTTGCTGCCAATTATAGGATTTGCATGCACATAGCTGTAACGGCTACCGGTATTTCCAAATCCTGTAGCAGCCTGGTTGCTGATGTTGGTCCAGTTTATACCATCACTGCTATGTTTTACTGTAAAGCTCTTTGTATTTTGTTCATATGCAGTGGCCCATTGAATCAGAACAGTTTGGTTTTCTTTAGTAGCCTTAAACGATAACCATGTCAACGGAAGCGGATTTAAATGATTGGCCAGTGTAATTTCATTAAGAATAATATTACTTAAACTGTTAGATATTACGAAATTATTTATACCGTTCCGTGTATTGGCAACAGTTTCATTCCAATAGGATCCATTATATATATTTAAGGTGAGCAGATTCTCAGGAATACCATTCAACTCTGCCCCGTCATTATAGTTCATTTGTACCGAACCACTAAAGGGGTTGCTGTTGCTGCTGAATTGATATACCCTTTGTATATATGTATTAATAGGAGTGTGAATTGCAGTAGCAGATTTAGAGAGTGTAATATCATTAAGTGTAAAGTTGCCTGATGGAGTAAGTGTAAGGCTATCCACTTTAAATACTGTACCTGCCAGTATAGTTAAACTGGTTCCAGTGGAAACTTTTAAAACCTGAGCTTTTGCAACTCCAATAAATTGCATAGCATAAATAAGAAAAATTAATTTTTTCATGACTGGGTACGGCTTTGTTGAAGGGAGGTGTAAGATAGAAATTTATTTCTATTTTCTTATAGATTTGTAAAAATAATTTTAAAGTAGGGTAATTTTGATGCTAAAGCATTTAAAAGCAGCCGATTACTTAATAAAATGATTTTGAAATTAAAAAAGGGGGACCGTTTAAGTTAAAATAATCCAAAATTGAGTTGAATAGACAACAACAATTCTTGATTTTATATTTTTTCTTACCGGCCCTGAATGGGTAGACATTTGCAGCAAATACAAATATTATTTTCATTCTAGTGCTACAACAACCTTGAATAAAAATTAAATTTGAGCTGTAGCTATAAAGAGAAATCAAAACCTTACATACTTCTCAACCAGTTTTTTATCAATCCCTTTTTGCATTGCTTTTTTTGCCTGCCTTCGTAATATAAATTCAAACATACTCATCCAGCCCGGAAGATTACTTTCACTGATATCAAATAACCAGGCAAGCGCCAGTTTATCTTTTGGAAAACCGTTTGGCTTACACAATCCGTCATTGGCAAGTCCATACCCAATTTGTAATGACTGTTCAAAACCACGGCTTGCAGGTCTTAACTCCACTAAAAATTTACAGGATTTACCGCTCCTGTTTTTAAACAGGTGATTGATGTTTGGTTCAGCCGTAGCGGTTTCTTTGGGGGTAAGTTTATGGATGGTTTTACCCAACTGTACCTGTACTTCTCCTTCAAGGCAATAAAATTTTTCGTAGTAGGTTTTATGGTAGTGTAATCCCACGCCACCGCCATCTGCCAGTTCAACTTCTACCAAAGTACATTCGCCATTGGTATCAGCATATGTTTTTAAAAAAATTACCTGGTCTTTTTGTATGGGATTATAAATTTTCCGTTCCATAATGAATCATTTACGTAAAATTGATATTTACCGGATTTTAAAAAAATTGAAAAAATCGGGCCGCTAACCACGAAATATAATTTATATAAAAAACAGCCCCTGTTTACTAAAACATGAGCTGAATAAATTATTCATTATTTTAAAAGTCTTTTTTCAAAAAGGATTTAGGGAGGCCGTTACCAATCAACCGCATAACTGATCCTGTTTTTTACCTGTGGATATATTTTTCTATACAATTCATTTAATACCTCTTCTTTACGGGGCTCATCAAACCGGCTGTTATTAATTATTCGCAGGTCATCGCTGCTAAGAGCCCGGCTGTCGCCGGAATAAGAAGCTTGTTCTTCTTCCCACCTGTACTCTTCGCGATAATTAGTATTGCTGATATTTTTACGACTGGCCGCATCCGAAATATTTACCTCCATCTCCGCTCGTGCAGTAAAAGACTTTCTGCTGACATCAATGGTTGCATATACGGTTTGATAAACCGGTTTGCCGGATGTATCTCTGCTTACTTCAATCTGTTTACTTACATTACGGCGGTAAATATTGATTTGTGGCCTGGGTATGTTGATGTTTCTGAGGGTCAGGTCTACTACCCAATCGGGTTGCACATTATCGCGTCTTGCCTCCCAATCGGTATAAAACCGGGCAGGGTAGCGGCTGCTGTTTTTACCGCCAAGATCCCTGATCAATATTTGTTGAAAATATTCATTACTGTAATTATACCCGTAATTACCCCAGCCGGTATTAAAGAAAAAAGAATTATCCTGAACAGGGTTTACCTGCACATTCACAATTGCATTCTGGTAAGCTTCATCCATTTTAATTTTTGAATCCTTATAATTCAATACCCACTTATCGGTTTTTTTATAATATTGGTATGCTTTTTTTGCATTGTCCCTGCCGGGCTTGCTTAAAAAGCTACCGGCTTCCGTATAATATTCTTCGGCTGCCTGTTGTTTTAAGTCGTAAATGGTTTGCTGATAATTCGCTGGCTTAACCAAATAAGCTGCAGCGTCCACTTCATTAATGGCATCATGCATTTTCTGCAGGCTGGTGTACTCATCAATGATATTATCCCATCGCGAAATATCTTTAGTGTCGGTAAAGTTGTTTATCTTTCTTAAATGTCTTTGCTGGGCCAGGTTGTATAAAACGGGTAGTGCATTAATAGCAGCAGTATCGCTGCTCTGTTTTTTTAAAGCTTTAACCGCATCATAAAGGGTATTGTCATCATTACTCCGGGCCAGGTAGTTTTTACTAGTTTTGCAGCTTACAAAAACCAGCAGGCTGAATAGTGTATAAAAAATGTATTTCATAATTATTTCCTCCTTATATATAAAGTTAGTACGACCAATATAGGGACCAATGTTACCCATATTCTATATGTTACAAAAAGATTAACAGC
>JAYTOF010000142.1:0-8100 GCA_043747955.1 Chitinophagaceae bacterium | reverse complement strand
GAAGAAATGGAGGATTTGGTTGGTGAGATACGCAACCGCATGCCGGATATTTGTCTGCGTACTACACTGATAGCCGGTTTTCCTGGCGAAACAAGAGATGATGTGGAAGAACTGAAAACCTTTTTGCAAAAAATGCGCTTTGACCGGGTTGGCATTTTTACCTATAGCCACGAAGAAGGCACCAGCGCACATGACCTTGTTGATAATATACCTGCCGAAGAAAAAGAAGAACGTGCACAGGAAATAATGGAAGTGCAGCAGGAAATAAGTTTAGAAAAGAACCAGGAGAAAGTTGGCAAGACTTTTAAAGTATTAATTGATAAAAAAGAGGCAGGCCGGTATTTGGGCCGTACCGAGTTTGACAGTGTGGAAGTTGATAATGAAGTGATCATTCAAAGTAAAAAGAAATTACCGGTAGGAGAGTTTGTTACTGTAAAAATCACCAAAGCCTACGATTATGATATAGAAGGAGAAGTCGTTTAGTTTAACAAAAAGTTTATTATTGATTATCTAAAATTGTTTATTATTGAATAATGATTATTAAAGCGAAGCATATTTCTTACGAAGCCACGGGAAGTTTTTCAAAAATGATTTTGGATTATATAAAGGGAGATGAAAAGCTTCAGGCTTTTTACAGGCACCCGGTTTCTATTGAAGGAATAAAAGAGGCCATAGAAGAAAGAAGATCATACGCTTCAGACAGAAAATTGCTGGTTAATACTTTACATAAACATTATACCGGCGAAAATCCAACAGTACAACAGCAGCAGCATATGCAGCAATTAGGTAACAGCAATTGCTTTACCATTACCACAGCACATCAGCCCAATATTTTTACAGGCCATTTGTATTTTATATACAAAATACTGCACGTCATCAAACTTTGCGAAAACCTAAAAGCCGCCATGCCACAAAATGATTTTGTACCCGTGTATTATATGGGCAGCGAAGATGCTGACCTGGAAGAACTGGGACATATTTATATCAACGGTATTAAACACGAATGGAAAACAAACCAGACCGGTGCAGTGGGCAGGATGAAGGTTGATAAAGCATTGGTGCAAATGCTGGATGTTGTTGAGGGGGAAATAACAGTGCATCCGTTTGGTAAGGAAATAATTGACCAGATGAAAGCCAGTTATGCAGAAGGAACCACCATTGAACAGGCAACTTTTAAATTGGTAAATGCTTTGTTTGGAGAATATGGATTGATTGTTTTATTACCCGATGATGTAGATTATAAAAGGGCTTTTATACCGGTTGTAAATAAGGAACTGGTTGAACAATTCTCTCACCCTGTTGTTGAAACAACATCTGTAAAATTTCCAAAGCAATATAAAGTACAGGCCGGTGGCAGGGAGCTTAATATGTTTTATTTGAAAGATGACAGAAGAGACAGAATAGAAAAGTCCGCAGATCAATTTAAAGTCATTGATACTGTAATTAGTTTTACGCAGGCTGAGATACTGAATGAACTTGAAACGCATCCCGAAAGATTTAGCCCAAATGTAATACTCCGCCCGGTTTTTCAGGAAATGATCTTACCCAATATTGCTTTTATTGGCGGGGGAGGAGAAATAGCTTACTGGCTGGAACTGAAAGATGTTTTTGCTGCAGTTGATGTTCCGTTTCCGGTTTTGGTGTTGCGTAATTCATTTTTGACTGTTGAGAAAAAGTATTCTGAAAGACTAAAGGCATTAGGGTTTGCTATTACTGATCTGTTTAAACCAGAGCAGGAACTTATAAACGTGCTGGTGAAAAGGGAGAGTACAGTACAATTAAGTTTGGAAAAAGAGAGACAGGCCATTCATGAATTTTATACCGGATTAAAAAATACAGCCGGCGCGGTTGATAAAACCCTGCAGCCACATACCGAAGCTTTGGAAAAACAGGCATTAAAGAAGATTGATGCACTTGAAAAGAAAATGCTTCGTGCCGAAAAGAAAAAATTTGATGCACAGCAGCGGCAACTCCTTATATTGAAATTGAAATTATTTCCTAATGATAATTTGCAGGAACGGATTGAAAATTTTATGCCTTTTTATGCAAAATGGGGTACAGATTTAATTAAGATTCTATATAATAATACTTTGGCACTTGAACAGGAGTTTGTTGTTCTGGAGCAGGCTTAAATTTCTGTTTTCATAAAAAAAGATTATTTTTAATAAAAGCAAACTGCATTTATTTGAAATAATCTGGATAAAATGATCATTTATGGGAGTTGTAAAACAAATACTGGATATCAAAGGGAAAGAAATATTTACCATTACACCTGATACTTCTGTTTATCATGCACTGGAATTAATGGTTGAAAAAAATGTAAGTGCACTGTTGGTAATGGAAAACGATAAATTGGCTGGCATTTTTACTGAAAGGGATTATGCCCGTAAAGTAGCACTCAAAGGCAAATCTTCAAAGGATACTATTATTGGCGACATTATGACCAGGGATTTAATCACCGTTTCACCTGCAAGTACAATTGATGAATGTATGTCTTTGATGACGGGTAAATATATCAGGCATTTACCGGTTGTAACAAATGAAAATTTAGTAGGCATAATCTCTATTGGTGATGTGGTAAGAAGAATAATTGAGGATCAGAAATCGATTATCGGACATATGGAGCAGTATATTGCCGGGACTTAAGCCTTTACTTTTCAAATTTTTTCAGGATGAGTCGGGTTTGCACTGCATTAGGTTTTTTAATTCCATGTTGCCCCAAAGATTGATCTTCCTTTTTAATATCCTTTTATTTAATGAAATTTTTTTTAACCCGAATAATTTAAAAGCAACTAAAGGGAATATATTATCTGTCATTCCTTATCTTTTTTGAAATGAGTACCAGATAATAAAACAGGGGTATAGTAATTACAGCTGTAACTATATTCGGCCATCCAATACATAATATACAAAAAGGTTTTCTCCAATATTTTGTACAACACCCTGTTGTAAGGGAATAATAAGATCTCAGGTTGCATGAAGTACAACGGATGGTATGATCACTTGAATGTTTCTTTCTTTTGTTTCTTTACCTGTTCCTGGTTTGCAGCTCAGGATTATCAGTCAAACTCATTCCTGAATCCAAGGCTCTTCACATTCTTCACACTTTCCATTACAATATCATCCTGGTATTCTTTAAAGGCTTCCAGTTTTCCGGCAATAGAAGTATCATGCAGCGCCAGAATTTGTGCGGCAAGTATACCGGCATTTTTTGCACCGTTGAGTGCTACCGTTGCTACAGGCACGCCATAAGGCATTTGTAAAATGGAGAGTACCGAATCCCAGCCATCAATACTGTTGGAAGATTTAACGGGTACTCCTATAACGGGTAAAATGGTATGGGCAGCTATCATGCCGGGTAAATGTGCAGCGCCGCCGGCTCCTGCGATGATAACTTTTAAGCCACGTTCTTTTGCTTTGGTTGCATATTCACGCAGGCGTTCGGGCGTGCGGTGTGCAGATACAATAGTTAGCTCAGGCTCTACTTCAAACTGGCGAAGCATTTCAGCAGCACCTTTCATTATTTCCAGGTCGCTTTCGCTGCCCATTACGATACCTACAAGGGGATTGCTCATTTGTTTTTTTTCTGCAAGTTAATTATTTCAAACAAAGCCGCAAAAGCGTAAAGGAAATACAAAGGAATAATTTACGGCTTATTTATTTTTTTTGCGCTTTTATGTGGGATTCCATTTTACCAAATCGCTTTTCAACTTTTCTGAAAGTTAATAATTTAACGCAAAGCCGCATTGTTGTTAAGAAAACGCAGAGGATTATTTTGCAGCTTATGTATTTTTTAGCCCCTTTGCGTGAAATCTTTGCGTGAAAACTATTTTACCAGATCACCTTTCAACTTCAACAATTCCGTTTCGGCCAACTTGGTATTGTACCTGGCGGCGATCAGGCGGTCGTAAGCATCTGCCAGGCTTTTCTGTGTTTCTCTCAGTTCAAGGTAAGTGGAAATACCCAACCTGAAACGTTCTACTGCAATAAAAACATTTTCCTTTGCCAGCAGAATGTTTTCTTCTTCAAGTGCCAATGTTTTTTTCTGTAATTCATAGCCTTTAAAGGCAATGGTAATACCCAGGTTGATCTTTGCTTTTTGTTGCTGGTAAGAAATGTTCAGGTAATCAATATCCAGTTTTGTCTGTTGTATCTGCCGTTTTGTATTGTAGTAATTCAGGATAGGGATAGATACGCCTACCCCGTAATTGAAACCATTGTTACGGCTGTACAAAGGGGTAAATGGATTGATCACGGTTTTATTATCCAATTTGGAATAATTGTAAGCTGAGTTAAAGGTTATAACCGGGTAACGTTCGGCCTTTCGTTCTTTTAAAGTTAGTTTGGTAATATCAATATTTTTTTTGGTGACCTGCAACAGGGGATTGGTTGTTTCAACAGCTCCCAGCACATCTCCAAGAATGATGTTTTCGGCAAAAGGAATAGTATCTGAAACTTCGTATCGGGTATTCAGGGCAACATTCATCAATTGGTTCAATAACTCTTTCAACTGTTCAATCAATGTTTGCTGTTTTAAGCGTGATGCTTTTTGAGCATTCAGATCTACTTTACCCTGTAACAGTTCGGGCTTGGCGCCAAGGCCCACACTTAATCTTTTTTCAGCCAGTTTAACCCTTTCTTCCGTAATATTCATTTGCTCTTCAATCGCCAGCAGTTGTTGTTTTTGACGTACAATATTGTAATAGGTAATAATGACTTCCGCAACAGTGGTCAGCATTTGATCTTTAATATTCAGTTCGCCCAATTTTACAAACTCAGCAAGCTTATCTTTTGTGGCAAACATTTTAAGTCCGTCAAAAAGGGTCCAGTTCAATTGAACAGAGCCCGTTAGGTTGTTGGAGCGTATGCCGGTACTTTCTCTTTTGGTGCCATCTGTAAATTTTTGTTTTTGATTATTATTATTGAAAACCAAACCTGTTGACGCATTTACCCTGGGTAAAAATGCGGCTCTTGCATAAGCATTATCCAATGCATAGGAACTGGAATCGTTGCGTAATAATTTTATTTCGAAATTATTTTCAAGTGCAGCAGTAACAGCCTGCTCAACAGTTATCTGATAATTATCGGATTTGTTTTGGGCGAATAAGGGTTTACTGAAAATAGCAATGCAAAAAAAGAGATTCAGTATTTTTAAAAAACGATTCATTTAATATTTTAAAAAATAATTAATTTTATGTCATTAGCAGCCTGCTTGTCCGGTAGGCAGGCTCAGGCTGACAGCTTTTTATTATAACCGCTGTTATATTTTTTATTTTGCCGCTGCTGCTTCATCCATTTCATCCAACGCATTTTTCTTTTTCTTTGTTGAAAGATAAGAGTACACAGCCGGGATAACAAATAGGGTAAGCACCAGCGAAAATAAAACGCCGCCTACGATAACGATTCCCAATGGTATACGGCTGGTGGAAGCATCACCAAGCGACAGGGCCAGCGGCAATGCACCCAGGCTCATGGCGAGGCTCGTCATGATGATCGGACGGAACCTGGCCACCGATGCATCAATAACTGCAGGAATTTTTTTATTGCCGGCCAGTTGTTTTTTATTGGCAAAATCCACAATTAAGATCCCGTTCTTGGTTACCAGACCGATAAGCATGATCATACCTATCTGCGAAAAAATATTCAGTGTTTGGTTAAATATCCATAAGGAGAGTACAGCACCGGCAATGGCCAGCGGTACTGTAACCATGATGGTGAAAGGATCTATAAAACTTTCGAACTGTGCAGCCAGTACCAAAAAAATAAGTACCAGTGCAAGAAAAAAGGCAAAAAAAGTATTGCCGGAACTTTCTGCAAAATCCCTTGATGAACCAGTAAGTGATGTGGTGAATGTTTCATCCAGCAATTTTTTTGAAATTTCTTCCATAGCTTTTATCCCATCACCCACCGTTTTACCGGGTGCAAGCCCTGTAGAGATGGTAGCTGATTTATACCGGTTAAAATGATATATCAAAGGTGGTGTTACTTCTTCAGTTAATGTGATCAGGTTATCTAATGAAATAGCATCACCGCGGGAATTGCGTACATAAATACTTTTGAGGTCAGCGGGGTCATCACGGTTAACGCGTTCAACCTGTCCCATTACCTGGTATTGTTTTCCCTCCCGGGTAAAGTATCCCATCCGGCGGTTACTCATAGAGAGTTGTAAGGTTTGTGAAATGTCATCAATACTTACGCCGAGGGCGCTTGCTTTCATCCTGTCGATATTAACCCGGAGTTCAGGCTTATTAAATTTCAGATCTACATCTATACCGATCAGGGCCGGGTTCTTATTGGCTTCTTCCAGAAACTGCGGTAATATCTTTTTAATTTTTTCTGCATCTGTATTTTGTAAAACAAATTGTACGGGCTGGCCGCTCCGGCGGTTTACAGAAATCGTTTGGTCCTGTATTGCAAAAGCCCTTCCTTCACTAAAACGGGAAAGACTTTTATTTACCCAGTTTACCACATCCTGCTGACTTCTTTTGCGATCCGGCGGACTGCATAATGCAACGCGTACAAAACCCGAGTTGGATGATCCTGAACCCGAAAATCCGGGTGCAGTCATACTTACTATATATCTTTTTTCAGGGATGGAGTCCATTAAAAAAGCAGAAAGCTTATCCATAAATTTATCCATAGCATCATATGCAGTGCCTTCGGGTGTAGTAACCGACAAACGAAAAGCACTTTTATCTTCCATTGGTGCCAGTTCACTTTGTAAATTTCTGCCGAAAAAATAAATAATGGAAAAACAGGCAATGATGATGGGGAAAGCAAGCCACCTCCACTTGATAAAACCAGTTAATGCCTGCCGGTAGCCATTTTCAAGATGATGGAAAAAAGGTTGTGTTGCAGTATAAAACAAAGAGTGCCTGTGTGCTTTACCCGCCAGAAAAACATTCAGTATGGGTGTTAAACTAAGTGATACAAATGCAGATATCAACACAGCACCGGCAACCACAATACCAAACTCACGGAAAAGCCTGCCTACAAATCCCTGTAAAAAAAAGATGGGTATAAATACAACAGCCAGTGTGATGGAGGTGGCTATCACTGCAAAATAAATTTCTCTGGAGCCTTCCCTGGCTGCCTGCCACTTGGGCATACCGCCTTCAATCTTTTTATAGATATTTTCTGTTACCACTATACCGTCATCAACAACCAGCCCGGTGGCCAGTACAATAGCAAGCAATGTAAGTACATTAATGGTAAAGCCTGAGATGTACATGATAAAGAAAGCGCCAATGAGAGAAACGGGTATATCGATCAAAGGGCGAATGGCAATCAGCCATTCCCTGAAGAAAAGATAAATGATGAGTACGATAAGGGAAAATGCAATCAATAGCGTTTCTTCAACTTCACTGATCGACTTGCGGATGTAATCAGTCTGGTCGGTTGAGATCTCCAGGCGTATATCAGCAGGCAGGTCTTTTTTTATCTGTTCAAAACGGTTTTTTATTTCATTGGAAATGGCAATATAATTAGTACCCGGTTGCGGGATGATGGCAATGGCGATCATGGGAATACCGCTTTCCTTTAAAACACTTTCTTCATTTTCGGGGCCAAGTACCGCTTCACCAACATTTTTTAAACGGATATCAGAACCATTGATATTTTTTACGATCAGGTTATTAAATTCTTCCTCCGTATTAAGCTTACCGAATGTCCGGATAGAAAGTTCGGTGGCATCACCCGATATTTTCCCCGAAGGCAATTCTACATTTTCCCGCAGCAATGCCGTTTGTACATCACCCGGAGTGAGGGAATAAGCGCTGAGTTTTTCGGGGGAGAACCAGATACGCATTGCATATTTTTTTTCGCCCCATACCAGTACGTTACTAACGCCGGGTACTGTTTGCAAACGTTCAACCAGGTTATTGTTGGCAAATTCTGTTATTTGTAAAGAGTTGCGGAGCTGGCTCTGCAGCAACATAATGATAACCGGATCGAAACTGTTATCTGCCTTGGAAACTACAGGTGGCGCATCCAGGTCGGTGGGCAGTGAACGGGCCGCCTGTGAAACCTTATCACGTACATCATTGGCCGCTTCTTCCAGGTTTGAACCCAATACAAACTCTACCGTAATATTGCTGCTGC
>JAYTOF010000141.1:0-16997 GCA_043747955.1 Chitinophagaceae bacterium | reverse complement strand
TGTCTTTTCAAAATCGTCGGTAAATATCTTGCAGCTTATCTCCAACGTTTTTTCTTTAGCATTATGCTCTATTTCGGTAACACTTACATAAATAGGATGAGTTAACGGAGTTGGCGTGTTAAGTAAAAATCCGCCAACCAGTAACCACTTAAATAAAAAACCAGCCATTTAGCAAAGAGATTAGTAAAAAATCGTTTCTTTAAAGATATTTGAACAGCAAAACTAATATAAACATTTAACTGTAAGCTCTTTCATGCATAATTTGGGTTTTTATTTTGACCTGGGCTGGCACCATATCATTGCCTGGGACGCTTTAGATCACCTGCTCTTTGTATTGGCTTTAAGTGCCATCTATCTGATTGGAAACTGGAAACAGGTACTGGTTCTGGTAACTGCTTTTACCATCGGGCATTCGCTTACATTGGCTTTAAGTGTGTATGATGTGGTAAGGGCAAACAGTAAGTGGGTTGAATTTTTAATTCCGTGTACGATCATACTAACAGCGATCTTTAATTTTTTTCAGAAAGATTATAAACCCAGGTCACTGCGGCTGAATTATTTTTTAGCTCTTTTTTTTGGCCTGGTACACGGTATGGGATTTGCAAATGCTATCCGGTTCATGATGATGAAAGATGAAAGCCTGGGCTGGAGTTTATTCGGATTTAATATCGGGCTTGAGGCAGGACAGATTGTAGTGGTAGCCGGTATCTTATCAATAAGTTACGTCATTGTGAACAGGGCCGGACTTAACCGGAAATGGTGGGTATGGGGCTTATCAGTTGTTGCACTTTCAAAAGCAGTAATCATGGCGTGGGAACTTTTTCCTTCAATATAAATTTTGAAATATATTAAACACTCAATAATAAAAAATGAAACAATCATCAGCTTTTGCTTTTTTGCTTCTCATCAGCATTTTTGCAAATGCCCAGGATATAAAAAATAATCCGGGCAGTAACCACGGTAACCGGTTTGAACAACTGGGTACCATTCTTCCAACTCCAAATGAATATCGTACAGCAAGTGGCGCCCCGGGGCCAAAATACTGGCAACAGCGCTGCGATTATGATATTGTTTGCGAACTGGATGAACCTAACCGCCGTTTGATCGGTAAAGAAACACTTACCTATTTCAACAATTCACCTGATGTATTGACTTACTTATGGCTGCAGTTAGATGAAAATGAACACAGCTATACAAATAACTCAGGTTACCAGGGCAGCAATGCAATGCCAAGAACAATATCGGAACAGGATATTACCCGGTTTAGTGGTAAGGTAGATAAGGACAGGGAATATGGCGACAATATCACCAGGGTGGCCGATGCTGCAGGTAAATTGCTGCAATACACCATTAATAAAACAATGATGAGGATTGAATTGCCAATGGCATTAAAACCAGGCCAGCAATTTATTTTTAAAATTGACTGGAACTATAACATCATCGAAAGAACAAAATACGGTGGCCGCGGTGGCTTTGAAAATTTCCCGGAAGATGGGAATGACCTCTACACCATGACACAATGGTTCCCACGCCTTTGTGTGTACAGCGATTTCCAGGGATGGCAGAACCACCAGTTTGTTGGTTCAGGAGAGTTTGCATTGACCTTTGGTAATTATAAAGTAGCTATGACGGTTCCTGCGGATCATGTGGTACTGTCAACAGGCCAGGGACAAAACTACCAGCAGGTTTTATCTGCAACAGAATTTGCCCGCTGGCAAAAAGCACAATCAGCAACTGATGTTACTGAAATTGTAACACTTGATGAAGCAAAAGAAAAAGAGAAAACAAAATCAAAAGCAAAAAAGACATGGATATTTAAAGCCGATATGGTTCGTGATTTTGCCTGGGGTTCTTCCCGTAAATTCATCTGGGATGCCATGCCAACCATGGTAGAAGGAAAGAAAGTGATGTGCATGAGTGCTTATGGAAAAGAAGCTTATTCACTGTATCGTAAATACAGTACAAAAACAGTGGCTCATACAATAAAAAGTTATTCCAAGTTCACCATTCCTTATCCATACCCGGTTGCACAAAGTTTAGAAGCAGCAAATGGTATGGAGTATCCAATGATCTGTTTCAATTTTGGCCGTACTGAAAAAGATGCCACTGGTAAATACAGTGCCAACAGCACATACAGTGAAGGAACAAAGAATGGTATGTTGGGTGTGGTGATACATGAAGTAGGACATAACTTCTTCCCTATGATCATCAACAGCGACGAAAGACAATGGACATGGATGGATGAGGGATTGAATTCATTTGTTGAATATTTGACTGAAGAATTGTTTGATAATAAATACCCGGTTAGTAAAGGCCCGGCTTATAAGATCGTTGATTACATGAAATTGCCAAAAGATCAGTTAGAGCCCATCATGACTAACAGTGAGAACATCATACAGTTTGGACCGAATGCTTACAGTAAACCGTCAACAGGTTTAAATATTCTGAGAGAAACAATCATGGGAAGAGAAAGTTTTGATTATGCTTTCCGTGAATATGCAAGGCGCTGGGCATTTAAACACCCCACACCGGCAGATCTTTTCAGAACAATGGAAGACGCAAGTGCCGAAGATCTTGACTGGTATTGGCGAGGATGGTTTTATGGAACAGAGCCTTGCGATATTTCGCTGGATACGGTTAAATGGTCTGTGCTGTCAACAGAAGAACCCGCTGCACCAAATACAACTGCAGGTACAAGAAAAATACCTGTTTCTAAACCACAGTTGAATACGTTTGATGATATTTCCAAGATCAGGAACCGGGAAGATAAGAAAATTACTTTTGCAACTGATGCTGATCAATCCTTAAGAGATTTTTACTGGAGATATGACCGTGGCCTGGCAAAAGTTGATACCACAGCATTTGAAATTCCTGCTCCACCGGTAAATACGGATACATATACCGAAGCCGAAAGGTTTCATATTGCCGGCAGCAAATACTTGTATGAGCTTACCTTCAGCAACAAAGGTGGTTTGGTAATGCCCATCATTGTTGAATGGACCTTTAAAGATGGTACTAAAGAAACAGACCGGATAGCAGTACAGGTATGGCGCAAAAATGAAAATAAAGTGATCAAAACCTTTATGAAGGATAAAGAAGTGGCTTCAATTTTACTGGACCCGATGAGAGAAACAGCCGATATTAATTCCGGTAACAACTCATGGCCTTCATTTACAGAGCCAAGTAAATTCCAGTTGTTTAAAAGAGGTGGTGGAGCCTCAAGAGGCGCTGCAGGCGGAAATCCTAACCCAATGCAAAAAGAAATAAAATAATTTACCTGTATATCCCCTAAATAAAAGCTGTCACACTACTGCGTGACAGCTTTTTTATTTGCATCTTTGCAGGGCTTTCAAAAAAATAAAATGAAATATTCAGGCCTGCTTTTTTTTATTACATGCGTATCGGTAAAATTATTTGCCGGCAGTGTAGATACCGTCTCCATCTACAGCAACAGTATGCACAAACAAATAAAAGCCGTGGTGATAAAACCGGATAGTTATCAAACAAAAAATAAAAGATACCCGGTGGTTTATTTGTTGCATGGTTACGATGGCTGGTACAGCAACTGGATAATACGGGCACCGGAATTAAAAGAATACGCAACTACCTATCAATCTATTATTGTTTGTCCGGATGGGGCAACCAGCAGTTGGTATTGGGACAGTCCGGCTGATACTGCCTGCCGGTATGAAACACATATAGCAATCGAAGTGGTTGAGTTTGTAGATAAAAATTACAAAACCATTGCAGATCAAAAGCACCGTGCCATTACCGGTCTTAGTATGGGTGGCCATGGTGCATTATTTATCGGCTTACGGCATTCATCTGTTTTTGGGTCTGCAGGCAGCATGAGTGGTGGGGTAGATTTAATGGAGTACAGGAACAGCTTTGATATCAGTAAAAGGATCGGCGATACCGGCACCCAAAGCAAATACTGGCACGATTTGACCGTTATAAGCCTGGTTGAAAATTATGAAAATACTGATTTGAAAATAATTTTTGATTGCGGCAATAAGGATTTTTTTGTAGGAGGTAACCGGAAACTTCACCAGAAATTATTGTTATTGAAAATTCCGCATGATTATATTGAAAGGGAGGGAGAACATAACTGGGACTATTGGAAAAAAAGCCTGCCTTATCATCTGCTCTATTTCAGGATTTTTTTTGATGAAAATAAATAAGTGTGTATTTTTTACACGTTAAATTGTAGATTTACAACCTAAATTAATTACTATGCTTTTTAAAAGATTGCTTTTTGTAGCCATTCCTGTATTATTAAGTACTGTAAATCTTGCACAAACCAAAACAATGGTCAATTCTCCGGATAAAAATATACGGTTGGAATTTTGGTTAAATGAACAGGGTGCGCCGATGTACAATTGTAATTATAAAAATAAGCCTGTTCTGCTTCCATCTGCCATGGGGTTTGAATTAAAACAAACGATGAGTGATGAGCCTTTGCCTTCGTTAAAAGATAATTTAATTATTGCTTCATCAACACAAACAAGCGCTGATAAATCGTGGGCACCGGTATGGGGTGATGTAAAAGAGATCAGGGATAATTATAATCAGCTCAATATAAGCCTGTCTCAAAAAACTGATAAAGCCATTCAATTCAATATCATCTTTAAAGTATTTAACGATGGTGTTGGGTTTCGCTATGAATTTCCCGAACAAAAGAATCTGCAGCATTTTATCGTATCAGCGGAGAGAACTGAATTCCGTTTAACAGGTGATCATCAGGCATTTTGGATTCCGGGAGATTATGACAGCAATGAATTTTCTCCAAATGTTACGAACCTGAGTGAAGTAAATGCCGAAGACCCAAAATATGCAGCCAACATTTTTGCACACCAATACTTTGATAAATATGCAGTGCAAACTCCGTTGATGTTAAAATCAAAAGAAGGTTTATATATCAACATTCATGAAGCAGCTTTGGTAAATTATCCTGCTATGAACCTGCATATTGATAAATCTAATTACAGTTTAACTTCTGTACTGGTTCCCGATGCACTCGGTAATAAAGCTTATTTACAGGCACCTGCAAAAACTCCATGGCGTACAATTATAGTTTCTGATAAAGCAACTGATATTCTGGCTTCGCATACTATTCTTAACTTGAATGATCCTTCAGTTATCAATGATCCTTCCTGGATCAAACCAACAAAATATGTAGGCGTATGGTGGGAAATGCATGTAGGAAAAGCTACCTGGGATTACGCAGGAAGCCAGAATGCAACGAGTTTTGATGCATCAGGTCTTAAACCTTCCGGTAAACATGGAGCCACTACAGCTAATGTTAAGCGGTATATTGATTTTGCGGCAAAGAATGGATTTGATGCAGTACTGGTGGAAGGCTGGAACGTGGGTTGGGAAGACTGGTTTGGGCAGTATAAAGAAAATGTATTTGATTTTGTTACCCCCTATCCTGATTTTGATGTGAAAGAATTACATCGTTATGCTGCATCAAAAAAAGTGAAGATGATCATGCATCACGAAACCTCTGCTTCGGTTACCAACTATGAAAGGCAGATGGATACCGCCTATCGTTTTATGAAAGCCAATGGCTATGATGCTGTTAAGACCGGCTATGTAGGGCATATCATTCCCCGTGGCGAACACCACGACGGGCAATGGATGGTTAATCATTATGTGCGGGTGGCACAAAAAACGGCAGCGTATAAAATTATGCTCGATGCACATGAGCCTGTTCACCCAACAGGGCTTAGCCGTACTTACCCCAACTGGCTGGCTTGTGAAGCAGCACGTGGCATGGAATTTAATGCATGGAGTGAAGGCAATAAGCCCCAGCATGATGTGATACTACCTTTTACTAGGTTCATGGGCGGGCCAATGGATTATACACCCGGTATCTTTCAGCTAGAATTAAATTACTGGGATAAAAATAAAAAAGAAACGATTCATACCACCCTGGCCAAACAACTGGCTTTGTATGTTACCATCTGCAGCCCTATACAAATGGCGGCTGATTTACCCGAGGCTTATGAAAAGAAAATGGATGCCTTTCAGTTTATTAAAGATGTTGCAGTGGATTGGGATGACAGTAAATATTTAGAAGCCGAACCCGGGGATTATATTACCGTGGCAAGAAAAGCAAAGGGTACAAGCAATTGGTTTCTTGGTGCCATAACAGATGAAAATGCCAGGACTGCAACTGCTGATTTAAGTTTTCTGGATGCGGGAAAAAAATATACCGCTACCATTTATGCAGACGCTGATAATGCAAATTATCAAACAAATCCGGCTGCCTATCAGATAACTAAAATGATTGTTGACAGTAAAACAATATTAAGTTTAAAATTAGCACCCGGTGGAGGAACAGCCATCAGCATTATGCAAAATAAATGATGAAGAGTATATTGTTTTACAAATAAAAACTCCCGGGTCTTGCCCGGGAGTTTTTAATATTTTTTACACTAAATATGTTCAGCCCCCGCTGGTTCTGCCATCTCTCAGTGCTTTCTTTTTGCCTTTATTCTTCTTTTCCCATTCAATCATTTCAGGAGTTTTTTCCACTTTTTTATTCTTATCTATTGGAACGACTGCTTTTGCTGTTGATTCCGGAGTCTCTAAAAGTCCACGGTCATATTTTTCAACCTTCATCAGTCTTCCGTTACCCGGTTCAAAATATTTCCATTCACCGTGTTTTACACTATATTGCTCAGCTTTTACAATTTTATATTCAACTATTTCATTACTGCCGGTTCCATACACCGGGATGGTATCATAAGGTGCATCCGGATCATATCCCCGCCAGGACTCTTCTCTGATCAGGTCTCCCAGGTATGTGTAATATTGCTGAATACCATGTTTGCCTCCCAGTTTATAAAATTCAACAGCAATAATATCCCCCGACAAATTGTATTTGCGCCAAACACCTTCTTTTTTATTTTTTACAAAAATCCCTTCTTCTTCATAGCCGGGTTCTCCTCTTAATTCATCTACATGTATCACCCACTTTCCCTGCTTCAGGTCACTATGATCAATTGCATTAATGGTATCACCGGCTGCTGTTAACTTAAAACTTTTATATTGTGCCATGCCATTCATCAAAAACAAAAACTGTATGATGGTAAGTATCAGCAATTGCCGTATTTTTAAAATTCGCATAACGTTGTATTTAAATGGTTGCTTCTTTCAATACTTAAACAAACTGATGATGAAAAATATATTCAAAATTACATTAATCCTGCTTTTAATAAGTGTTAATTATGTATCAGCACAAATTAAGCCAAGCACAGCTGCTGAAAGGTTAAACGGTTTACAAAAAAGAAAATTGCTGGAGAGAGACACGATTTTGAAGGATATAAAATTCCGTAATGCAGGTCCCAGCATTATGAGTGGCAGGGTAACAGATGTGGATGTAAATCCTGCGGATCCAACAGAATTTTATGTTGCTTATGCTTCGGGAGGATTGTGGTACACCGCTAATAACGGACAGAGCCTGTTACCGGTCTTTGATAAGGAAAATGCTTTCAGCATAGGTGATATTGCCGTTAACTGGTCAACTAAAACAATTTGGGTAGGCACGGGCGAGGCAAACAGCAGCCGGTCTTCTTATTCGGGTTTGGGTGTTTATAAAAGTACAGATAATGGTAAAAACTGGGACTATCTGGGTTTGCCCGAAAGCCATCATATCGGAAAAATAAATCTACATCCTACTGATAATAATATTGCATGGGTTGCTGTGTTAGGTCATTTATATTCTGCCAGTAAAGAAAGGGGTATTTATAAAACCACAGATGGGGGTAAAACCTGGAAACAAACTTTATATGTAGATGAAAATACGGGGGCTGTCGATATGGATATCAATCTCAAAAACCCCGATGAGTTATATGCTGCTATGTGGTACAGAACCCGGCGAGCGTGGAATTTTGAAGAATCCGGCAAAAGTTCGGGCGTTTATAAAAGTACAGATGGCGGTAATAGCTGGAAAGCCATAACTGCAGCCGGTAGCGGTTTTGCCACCGGAACCGGTGTTGGCAGAATTGGAGTTGCTGTTTTTGGAGCAGATCCAAATATTATTTATGCCACTGTTGATAACCAGGATCACCGGCCCGATACCGCACAGAAAAAAACAGATACTAATTATGTTTTGAAAAATTTCAAGGACCTGACCAAAGAAGGTTTTTTAAATTTGGATGACAGCAAACTTGACAGTTTTCTGAAGAAAAATAATTTCCCGGATAAATACAAAGCTGTATCAGTAAAAGAACTCGTGAAAACAGATAAGTTAAAGCCATCAGCAGTGTATGATTATCTTTTTGATGCCAACGCAGCATTGTTTGATACACCCATCATTGGTTGCGAAATTTACCGCAGTGATGATGCCGGTACCAGCTGGAAAAAAGTAAATGCCAAAGCATTAAACCTCTACAATACCTATGGGTATTATTTTGGAAAAATTTCGGTAAGTAATACCAATGAAAATAAAGTAGTGATCAGTGGCTTTAATTTAATGTTGAGTGAGGATGGCGGTAAAACATTTAATGGCACCGATAATGAAGCAACTCATGCCGATTGGCATGGATGCTGGATGAATCCCAATAAAGACAGCCATTGGGTTGCAGCTAATGACGGCGGTTGTAACGTTACGTATGATAATGGGAAACATTGGTTCAAGGCAAATACACCGTCAGTGGGACAGTTTTATAAAATAACTGTTGATGATGCAAAACCCTATAATATTTACGGAGGTTTGCAAGATAACGGAACCTGGTATGGTCCTTCAACTACAAAAGATAATGATCAATGGGATTATGAAGGCGTGTATCCCTGGAAACAGATCGGCGGCGGTGATGGTATGCAGGTGCAGGTAGATACAAGAGATAATAAAACAGTTTATGCGGGATCACAATTTGGATTTTATGGCCGGAGAAACACGGATGGTGGCAGGGGAATTTCCATTTATCCCCGTGCTGATCTTGGAGAATCTAAATTGCGTTTTAACTGGCAAACACCGATCTGGTTAAGCAAACACAACCAGGATATTTTTTATTATGCTACCAATAAATTTCACCGCAGTTTACAAAAGAGTGATAAGCTGGAAACATTAAGCAGTGATTTATCTAATGGCAGTAAAGAAGGAGATGTTCCGTTTGGTACAAGCACAACATTGGCAGAATCGCCTTTGAAATTCGGATTGATCTATGTTGGTACAGATGATGGGAACATTCATGTAAGTAAAGACGGAGGTTATAACTGGATTAGAATTAGCGGCGGTTTACCAAAGTCAATACAGGGTTTGTATGTAAGCCGTGTTGTGCCTTCTGCTTTTAAAGAAGGAAGAGTGTATGCAACTTTAAACGGTTATCGCAATGATAATTTTGGGGCCTACTTATTGGTAAGTGAAGATTATGGTACTACCTGGCTGCCATTAGGGAATGATCTGCCTGCCGAACCAATAAATGTTATTGCAGAAGATCCAAAAAAAGAAAATATTATTTATGTGGGAACGGATAACGGGTTCTATGCATCATTTGATATGGGAAAATCATTTATGACTTTAGACAATAACCTGCCCCGGGTGCCTATACATGATATTGCCATTCAGCTAAGAGAAAATGATTTAGTATTAGGAACACATGGCCGGAGTATTTACATTACCAAACTGGATGCTGTGCATAAAGCCTATGAGAAAATGGTGGGGGAGAAAAAATAAAATTGTTATGACTTAAGAAGTGTAGAAGATTATTTAGTTATGATATGTCAGGCTGAGCCTGTCGAAGCCGGTATAGTTTTTGGTGTTAACCCGCCTTCAACAAGCTCAGGCTGACAGCATTTGAAATTGATAGAAATATGATATTGATTTAAAGGCAATTTATTCTGAAAATCATCAATGCAACTCAATAGTTTCTACTTCGGGCACATCTTTTAAAATGAGCTGAATATGTTTATTATGTGCTTTGGTTTTAAAGTCCTGGAATATCTCCAGTACATCGCGGTCAATATAAATACTGTTTGAGCCGTTGATCTCTACCGTGCAGTATTCAGGAAGATGATCCAGCATTTCCATAAATTTTTTTTTGTTCAGGAAACTGACGTTAAGCGCAAGTTCAATGTTAAAGTGTTTTGTGTGCCCTTCAATTTTTTCACTAATTGTAAAACCTGCCCGGTAGGTATGTTTTATCAAAAAGTAAATGGAATAACTTATTCCGATCAGCACACCGATCAGCAGGTCAGTAAAAAGAATAGAAATAACGGTTATTATAAAAGGCAGAAACTGTTCACGTCCCTGTTTATAAACCGAAATGATCATTTTTGGTTTTGCCAGGTTGTAACCTGTGCGGATTAATATTACAGATAAAACACAATAAGGAATAAGGTTGAGTAACGGAATGGCAAATAAAACGGCCAGCAACAGCCAGAGTCCATGTGTAAAGGAAGCAAGTTTTGTTTTTGCACCAGCTTCTGCATTGGCCGAGCTTCTTACAATTACTGCAGTAATTGGAATACCACCCAGCAAACCGCTAAAAAAATTTCCGGTACCCTGTGCCACAAGCTCCCTGTTTTGTGGTGTAATACGGTTATAAGGATCTAGCTTATCAATTGCAGCAATACTTAACAGGCTTTCCAGCGTAGCCACAAAACATATCACTACTGCATTGCGCCATATTTCAGTGTTATTGAAAAGGGCCTCAAATTCAGGAAACCTTACCTGGGAAAAAATATCATGCGGGATACTCACAAATTGATTTGGAGTAAGTGCAAGCTGTGGAATATTTTTATTAAAAATAAATGCCAGCATCACCCCAAAAAAGACGGTGACGAATGAAGTAGGCAGAAAAATTATTCTTTTTGCAAGTGTTTGTTTCCATACAATCAGGAGTAAAATGGAAAACAGTGCAATAAGTATTACTCCTGTTGATGTGTGTTTATATAAACTGTCAATATTACTGAAAACATGTTTAAACGAAATGATATTGAAAAATTCATTCGACCAGAATTCAGGTTTATCATAGCCAATAAGTGCCGGTATTTGTTTGGATATAAGAATGATGCCGATTGCGGATAACATTCCCTTAATAACTGCCGAAGGAATAAAATGGGTAAATCCGCCCAAACGGAAAATGCCTAGCAGTATTTGTAACAGGCCTGCAACAGCAACTGATAAAAAGAAGATTTCAATTGCACCCAATTGTGTGATAGCAACAGCACTAATGGCTGTAAGGCCTGCTGCAGGGCCACTTACACTTAATTGAGATTTACTGATCAGGGTAACTACCAGCCCGCCGATGATACCCGCCAGCAAGCCGGAATAAATGGGTGCACCTGAAGCTAGTGATATACCCAGGCAAAGTGGTAATGCAACAAAAAATACGGTTATACTTGCCTTAAAATCATGTTTAAGAAAAGACAGAAAGTAAAACCTGTACTTACGGTTTATCAGGTTCATTGTAATGTAAATTTCGGAAAAAATTTGGGTACAGCTGCCTTTGTTTTAAAAGACAACAAGTTGGCCATCTTTCATTATATGATGGTATGTTCGTCATTCTGTACAATACATGCCTGGTTATCTTTGAGGAGTATTGTTTTAAAGCCCGCCTTGACCAGTTCATTGTTTGCTTTATTAGCGCCTTCAGAAAAAAATGAATTATCAATATGCGGAACTATAACTGTATCAATTAAATTTAAGCCGTCAAAAATTATTTCAGGTGCTTCAGCCGGATCATCACCCATCAGGTCAATAAATTTTGTTGTAGGCCCCGCCATGATGGCGCCAGCGCTCCAGCCTGCATAAACTTTTCCGGCAGCCACCAGATCTCTGATGATCGTATCGGCCCCGCTTTCTTTTAAGATCCAGCGTAGATAATAGGTATGTCCGCCGCAAACCCAAATTACATCTTTGCATCGCAGTTTTTCTCGCAATTCCTCCCGGCTGCCAAAATATTTTCTAAGATCAACGGTTTCAACCTGGTATCCTTTTTTTATTAAAGACTTCCTGATGCCGGGCATCCAGGTCTCGGCACCTTTAATAATATCAGTGGCATTATCAATACAGGCAAACCGTATATCCTTTGCTTTTTTGCCGGTCAGCTTTTCCAGTTCCTGGTTATGTGCTGCTGTAAGTGATAAAGAGTAAAGAAAAAGTTTGGGTGTATCAGTCATTGAATTTATTTTTCAAATTGAATTACCGCCTGGATTACCGGAAATTTGAAAACATCCATTTTTTTATTGCTGCCCGATATTGTTCACTTCTATCCAATGACTGTCAGGGTCCTGAAAATAAACCTGTTTAATGCCATCAGCCCTTGTGCTGAATGTATGCGGCGTGCCGGGCCAGTCAGAATAAGGTATGTTTAATTGGTCAAGCTGCTTGATAAAGGCTTGAAAGTTGTTGGTTGCTAATCCAAGATGAATAGCTTTATTAATGGTAAAAGGATCTTTCATTGTTGAGATGAGGTGCAGTTCTTTGTCCTCACCCAAAGAGAGCCAGCGGATACCTTCTGTTTTTGTGCGGTTTGTAATCTCCGTTAAGTTCAATACTTTTTTGTAAAACTCAATAGATCGGTTTACATCTTTAACCGAAAGGGCTAAATGATTAAAAGTAAAATTAAAAGAATTACTTTCCTGAGCCAACAGGAACCCGTTAAAGGAGAGTGCAATTAATAAAAGTGCTGTTTTTCGCATTGTTGATTTGATTTTAATTTGGTGATTAAGGTATCATGCTTTCGGGCTATACAATTATTGGTTGAATTTATGCAAATTTTTGTAAAGATGGTTTTATTGCCCTGCCACTCTTTAAGTTTGATATTTATTTAATTTCTTTAAAGTAGCTTAGCAAAAAAACTTCCATGGAACTAAAAGAACAATTTGAAAAAGCAATTACCGACAGTAAATCACTAACAGAAAAGCCGTCGAACGAGATACTGCTGAAATTGTATTCATTATACAAGCAGTCAACCGATGCTGATGTAAACGGGGAAGCACCCTCAAATCCTTTTGATTTTGTAAATAAGGCTAAGTATGAAGCATGGTCAGCATTAAAAGGAATGGCACCTGAAGAAGCCATGCAGCAATATGTTGACCTGGTTAAAAAACTGAAGGGATAGTTAGAATCTTTCCATGTGCAATACCTTGGGCTCTAATGTACCCCATGGAGCCAGTTCCATAATGGGAAGGGCTTTTTTGGTAAACTTCCATTCGCGGTTTAAAAAAACAAACTCAGATGGGGTTGCCGGAAATGTGATAACCAGTTTACTGTAATCATCATTACTGCTCCAGGTACCGTTGTACGTAATGGAATTTTTAACAGCAGTCATGGGGCCATTATAATAGGTTAATTTATATAGAACGAATGTGTAACCATCGTATTGACTGGTTAGATCAGTACCATTATCCATGGCAAAGTGTACCCTGAAATTTTTATTGAGGATATTGTCCTCAAATTGTTTTTCATACGCAGTTTGCTGAATTGCTTCTATTTTACTTTTACTGCAGTTGTTTAAAGTCAATAACAGGGTACATACAGTAAAAACAAAAAAAATTGGTTTATGTATCTGTTTTTTCATGATTTACGTTTTATGCGGTATAAATATTATTATATTTATTGATTGCATAGGTCATAAAATAATTACTGTTCAATACTTCACCGGTAATTTTTTTACATAACTCCTCCGAGGTATAATAACGTCCATGTTGATGTACTTGTTGCCTGAGCCATTGCATTAAAAGGTTATTATTTTCCAAAGCTATTTCATTTTGGGAAGTTAAATGTTTACTGTTAAATGCATCATATAACTGGGCGGCATACAGACTGCCCAGGCTGTAAGTGGCAAAATACCCAAAACTGCCATGGCTCCAGTGTACATCCTGTAAGCAACCCCTGTTATCGTCGGGTACTTTAATACCCAGATATTTTTGATAATGTTCGTTCCAGTAAGCAGGAATGTCTTTTGTTTGTATGCTTCCTTCTATCAGCATTTTCTCAATTTCATAACGGATCATAACATGAAAGTGATAAGTGAGTTCATCGGCTTCGGTACGTATTAATGAAGGCTGTACTTTATTAATGCAGGTATAAAATTGTGCTGCAGTCATTTCCTTAAATTGTTTTGGAAAAAACTTTTTCGCTACATTAATATTATGTTGCCAGAATGAAAGTCCGCTGCCAACAAAATTTTCCCATAACCGGCTCTGGCTTTCGTGAATACTTAAACTGCAGTATTCACTGAGGGGTAAGCCATATTCTTCTGCCGGTAATCCCTGCTCATACAGGGCATGCCCGCCTTCATGCAGGCAGCTCCAGGTCATGTTGCCAAAATCATTTTCATCGATCCGGGTAGTTATTCTTACATCGGCATTATTAAAATTAATCGTGAAAGGGTGTTCGCTGATATCCTGCCTGCCGGCCTTAAAATCAAAATGCATTTGTTTTAATATTTCAATACCAAATTGCCATTGGCTGTTTTTATCAAAATGCTGGTGCAGAAAAGAATTATCGATCTGTGTTTTGGTTTTAAGGGTATCAAGTAATACAGATAATTGCGGTTTCAGATCGGCAAAAACTTTATCGGTTATTGCAACTGTAAGTCCTTTATCATAATCATTCATCAATGCATTATATGGATGATGCTGATAGCCAAGCATATCAGCTTCCTGTTTTTTTAACTGTATCAGTTCATCTAATGGCTGTTGAAAGCCTGCAAAACAATTTTCCTTACGTGCCTGTACCCATGCATGAAAACTTTTATTGATCACTTCACTAAGTCTGCGTACAAAAGCACTGGTTAGTTTTTTGTTTTTGTTATAGTCTTCCAGGCTTAACTGTACATTCCTTTTTTCTTTATCACTTAAATCTTCCCGGGTATTAAGTTCAGTTAACAATGCGCCTGTTTTATCATCTGTAAATTGCTGGTGTACTATTTCGTTAAGTGTGGCTATCTGCCTGCTCCTGATATCACTACCTTTGGGTGGCAGGTATGTTTCCTGGTCCCATTGTAAAACAGCTGAGGCATATTTTACATCGGCAATTTTTTGCATCTTTGTTTTGTAATCGTTATATAGCTCAGTTGAATTCATGTTTTAATTTAATAAAATGAAGATACAGGAAATTACAGCTTTTCTCGAGTCAGTTGCACATCCTGACTTACAGGAAAGTTATGATAATGCCGGATTACTGACCGGTAACCAAAATTGGGAATGCACCGGTATCATATGCACTTTAGATGCTATTGAAGATGTTGTTCTGGAAGCCATTGAAAAAAAATGTAACCTTATTGTAGCGCATCATCCTGTCATTTTTGGAGGGTTAAAAAAAATAACCGGAAAAAATTATGTTGAGAAAACCATTATCTGCGCTATTAAAAATGATATTGCCATTTATGCCATTCATACCAATTTAGATAATGTGCTGCATGGTGTTAATGCGGTTATTGCGGATAAACTCGGTTTACTTAACCGGAAAATTCTTCAATCCCGGAATGCCTTACTAAAAAAGCTTTTCACTTTTGTTCCTGCTGAACATGCGGAAAAACTGCGCACGGCGATTTTTGCAGCAGGTGCCGGGCATATCAGCAATTACAGTGAATGTAGTTTCAATACTGCCGGGCAGGGCACATTTAAACCGGGTGAAAACACCGATCCTTTTATCGGTACAACAGGTGTACGGCATACTGAAGCAGAGATAAAGATGGAAATGATTTTCCCTGCCTGGCAGGAAAAAAATATACTAACTGCCATGGCAGCTAACCATCCTTATGAAGAAGTTGCTTATGATATAATTGCCCTTGATAATGAAAATCAATTGGTTGGGAGTGGTTTGATAGGAGAATTGCCCGAAATATTGAGTGAAACACAATTTATGGGGCTATTGAAAGAAAAATTCAGGCTTTCTGTAATCCGGCATTCCGCTTTATTGAATAAGCCGGTTAAGAAAATTGCCCTCTGCGGGGGAGCAGGCAGCTTTTTAATTGGTGCTGCCAGGGCCATTTCGGCTGATTTTTATATTACCGGTGATATTAAGTACCACGACTTTTTTGATGCTAACTATGGGCTGGTTATTGCCGATATTGGTCATTATGAGAGCGAGCAGTTTACGATCGATCTGTTATTTGATATTTTGAGCCATAAATTCCCTACCTTTGCCGTCCTAAAAACAGGGGTAAAAACCAACCCGGTGCATTACTTTCTGTAATTTAAAAATCAAACTTCAAATTAAAAATGGCCGCAGTTAAAGAATTCTCAATTGAAGAAAAGTTAAGCGCATTGGTACTTTTACAAAAAGTAGATTGTAAGCTGGATGAAATTCAAATCCTGAAAGGTGAATTACCAATGGAGGTTAAAGACCTGGAAGACGAAATTGAAGGCTTACATGCAAGACAAACCCGTGTGGAAGAAGAAATAAACGGAATCCAGGAATTTATTGCACAAAAGAAAGAAGGTATTAAAGAAGCCGATGCACTGGTTAAGAAATACGAAAAGCAAAGTGATAACGTAAAAAATAACCGTGAATTTGAAGCTATTAATAAGGAAATTGAAATGCAGACCTTAGAAATAAAGCTTTGCGAAAAACATATTAAAGACGCGACAGAGGAAATTGCTGAAAAAGCAAGACAACTGGAAATCGCTAAAAAAGCGGTAGCCAATAAAGAAGGAAATCTAGTAGGGAAAAAAGGCGAACTGGAAAAAATCATCAACGAAACGGAAAAAGAAGAAAAGCATTACAATAAGGATGCAGAAAATGCAAGGAAACATGCTGATGACCGTTTATTAACCAGCTACGACCGCATCCGCAAAAATTACCGTAACGGATTGGCAGTAGTTGCTGTTGAAAGAGACAGTTGCGGGGGTTGTTTTCATGCGATTCCACCTCAAAAACAGAGTGAGATCAAATTGCGTAAGAAGATTATGGTTTGCGAAAACTGCGGGCGTATCTTGGTTGATGCTGATCTAAACGATTCGGTGGTGGTAAAATAATTCTTATCCATTAGCTGTTAGTGATTGGCAGCTTTGATTATATATTTAGCCTATTC
>JAYTOF010000140.1:0-6401 GCA_043747955.1 Chitinophagaceae bacterium | reverse complement strand
CAAAATTTGAGAACTGGGTAAAGGCGGAAGCTATTGCAGACGCCATCTGGTTTTATTGCTCAGATGCAGCATCGGTATTAAGGGAGCCCCTTATAAAAGTATATAATAATGCCTGATCGTATTTTTATAGTTGGTTTGATTAATGTTAATGTGCTGCTGGAAATTTCTGTGCAGCATTTTTTTATAAATGGATTATCGTTTGGATTATAAGCTATTATAATGCAGCCCTGATCATTGATAATAATGAATGTTATGCTGCTACTCATACGTAACAAATATTTCATTGGATTCTTACTTTTATACGGCACTGCCATAGCATTGCTTTCACTTGTATTCCACCAGCCATTCATGGACCTGGTGACGCCTTTTATTTTCTTCGGCATTTTGTTTTCTTTTATTGCCTGGTTACTGGTTAGAAACTCCATTCCATTATTTTCTGATAAACTGTTTATTAAAGGCGAAGCGTTTGTAATTACGGGCCTGGTATTATTTTTTATCTGGTATGTAACCATCGGTTCTTCTTTTATCAATAAGTTGATCCCGCAAACGGTCATAGCGGTTGAATGGAAATATGCTATTGTCATCCTGGTAAAAAAATTGATTGTATTTGTGATCGTCCCTTTTCTGGTTTATAAAACAGCCGGCTTTTCACTAAAGGATTTCGGACTAAGTACAGATCTGAAAAACCTGTTCAATAAAAAAACGATCCTTGTTTTTATAATTTTATCACTGGTGATATTACTGTACCAGTATTTCCTCAGTGGTGGCGCCAGGCCTCTTCGTGACGGACAATTCAGCTTGCAGCAATTTCTAGTTGGTTTACCCCTTTTATTTGTTTGGCTGTTACTGGAAGTGGGGCTGATTGAAGAATTTTTCTTCCGTGCCGTTCTGCAATCAAGAATTGCTGTATTATTGAAATCTCCTGTTGCAGGTATTACCTTAAGCGGATTGATCTTTGGCCTTGCGCATGCGCCGGGCCTTTTACTGCGTGGTGCAGAAAGTGAAGGAATCAGTGAACAAATGCCTTTCATTTTTTGGGCCGCTTATACTATTTCAGCCATGTCAGTTGCAGGAATATTCCTGGGTATCATCTGGCAACGTACAAAAAATCTTTACCTGGTTATGGCCCTGCATGCCATGGTTGACCTGCTGCCAAATTTTTCAGAATTTATCCTTACCTGGCATTTATAAATTCGAATTACTGCTGGCACTAAAAGTTACTTTTACAATCAGTTTTCCGACTGTTTTAAGCGAATGTCAAAATAAATTTTTCTACCCGGATTATTCAATTTTTGCTGCCTCATATTTTCCCAACATACTGTGAGATTCCCAATAAATTGGGAAATTAAATTTTGGGAATCAGAATTTTACAAATTTTCATTATCTCCTGTAACCCTTTACTGTATTGCATTACAACTCCATAAAATAAACCTAAAATATTCTGGCATCCCGTTTGGCTATAAAGATTATGCCAAATAATAAAAATACAATGAATAAAGTCACCGATAAAAAAAGTTTTTCAGAAATGGTATTACATGGATCCGGGTTAAAGATCGTAAAGTTTTATACCGATTGGAGCGGGCCCTGCCAGATGATGCTTCCCATTTATGAAGAATTAGCCAGTACATACAACAGTGTGGCAGGATTTTACCAGGTAGATGTGGAAGAAGCCCCTTTGTTAAAGAAAGAATTAGGTGTAACTGATATGCCAACGATATTATTTTATAAAAATGGAGTTGTGGTCGATTTCGTAAACGGACTGATCTCCAAAAATTCCCTGATCGCAAAACTGGAAAATATTTTAAACAATAAAAAATCATCTAATTAATATTCTTAAATCTAAAACTAAAGATCATGTACACTGAAATTAAGTACCTGTATTTAAAGCAACATTCACTAACTGCAGGTTTAACTGATGCCCAGATAATGGAAATGACAAATTCAGTAAAAGTAAAAAATGTAAAGAAAGGTGAAAGTATTTACATGGAAAATGGCTTTGAAAGCCGTATCTATCTGTTGGTTAAAGGAAAAGTAAAAATCTCTGAAGTAGATGACCGTGGCGATGAATTAATTAAAGAGATATTGACTGCAACAGAAATGTTTGGAGATCTGAGCCTTGACAGCAGCATATCTGATGATGAGTTTGCGGAAGCATTGACGGAGAATACCGTGATCTGCTCGTTCCGGTCTGTTGAATTTAAGCTGTTAATGCAAACCAATGTGGTATTGGCCATGAATTTCATTCAGCAGGTGAGTATTAAGCTTAGAAGACTGGAAAACCGCCATTCTAACCTTGTATTCAAAGATGCTAAAAGCCGCCTGATCAGCTTTTTCAGGGATTGGGCAAATCGGGAAGGCAGCCGGGAAGGTGATAAAATAAAGCTGAACAATTATTTAACACATAATGATATAGCCGGTATCATATCTACATCCAGACAAAGTGTTACCACTTTATTGAATGAAATGAAAGATGGAGGTATTTTATTCTATGACCGTAAGCATATTGAATTCAGCTACAGGCAAATGGTTAATTGAGTGCTGCTGTAAAACAACCGACATGGATTCAGGTATTTTAAAAATAATTTTATTGCCTGATGTATTACTAAAATAATTTTAATAATAAAAATAACTGCAATGCCATCTATTAGTTTTTGTTTCAGGATACACCAGCCTTACCAGTTTAACCAGTATGCATTTACTGATATAGGAATGCAGCATACATATGAAGATAAAGCTGCCATGTCTGTTATCATGAATAACCTCGCTGATACCTGTTATTTACCGGCTAATAAAATATTATTGGATCAGATTAAACATACAAAAGGTAAATTCCGGTTTGCCTTTTCAATAAGTGGCACTACCCTGGAACTTTTTCAGCAATTCAGACCTGATCTGATCAATTCATTCAGGCAGCTCATTGAAACCGGGAGTGTTGAAATAGTAGGAGAAACTTACTATAATTCCTTAAGCTGGTTACATTCAAAAAACGAATTTAACCGACAGGTAAAAAAACATGAAGAACTTGTTAACCGGTTATTTGGAACAGAGCCTGTGATCTTTTGCAATACCGAATTGATCTATAACAACGAACTGGCTAACCATATTGCTGCACTGGGTTACTCCGGAATAATTGCTGAAGGAAAAGATACCATTTTAAATGGCAGGTCACCCAATCAAACATATGCAGCACCCGACAATGGCGACTTTGGTATTTTACTGCGCAATGCTGAATTAAGTAATGATATTGCCGGTTGGATTGGTAAGGCTAAAGGGAGCCGGTATATACTCACTGCAGAAAAATTTGCTGACCGTGTTTTTCAAAACTATCCACAGGACAGTTGCAGCATCAACATATTTTTGGATTATGAAACTTTTGGCATCCATAAAACTGCCCAAACCGGAATCTTCAGGTTTTTAGATGAGTTGCCTGCCGCTATTCTTTCAAATAAAAATTATTGTTTCAAAACACCTGCTGAGGTTTTGGATCATTGTTATCCAAAAGCAATTTTTAAGGTACCTGGTACCATATCGCTTGAAAGTAATTCTGATGAAACCGGTGTATGGAATGAACAGGTAATTCAAAACAATATTTTAAAGAAACTGTATAAACTGGAAGACCTGGTTATGGCCGGCGGAGATGAAAAAATGATTAATACCTGGGGCAGGTTACAATCGGTTGATCATTTTTCATTTATACAGGGTTACTTCCGCAGTAAAGGGGAAATATACCAGTTAAAGAACCCTGCCCTGACTGATTGTGAAAGTTATCAGCAGATTGTAAATATAGTAACCGACTTCGAAATTTCACTGATCAAAAATGATCTTGAAAAAAACCGTAACGGGTTCAGTTACCGGTTAAACAGCTTATTATTTTAATAACCATAAAAAACAAAAATGAAACAAAAATTAGAAGGCCAGATAGCCATTGTAACCGGTGCCAGTAGTGGTATTGGTGCAGGTTGTGCCAAAGAAATGGCAAAAGCAGGAGCTACTGTGATTGTAAACTATCCTGTCATTCAGGGTAAAGAAATGGCTGAAAAGGTCGTTGCAGAAATCGCCTCGACTGGTGGACGGGCTATGAGTTATAAATGTGATGTGAGCAAAGAAGATGAAGTAAAGCAAATGTTTGCTGATGTGATAAATCAGTTTGGCACGGTTGATATTCTGATCAACAATGCCGGCTTACAAAAGGATGCCCCCTTTACCGAAATGACACTGGACCAATGGAATTTTGTGCTGGGCGTTAACCTCACCGGGCAGTTTCTTTGTGCCAGGGAAGCCATCAAAGAATTTTTGAGAAGAGGCACAAATGGTAAATCAAAATCTGCCGGAAAAATAATTTGTATGAGTAGTGTGCATGAAGTGATCCCCTGGGCAGGACATGCAAATTATGCAGCATCAAAAGGCGGGGTAATGCTGATGATGAAAACCATTGCACAGGAATTTGCGCCTAAGAATATCAGGATAAATTCCATTGCACCCGGTGCCATTGCCACACCCATCAACCACGATGCATGGGATACTCAGGCACACCTGCAGGAACTGTTAAAGCTGATTCCACAAAAGCGAGTAGGACAGGTAGAAGATATTGGAAAAGCTGCTGTTTGGTTATGCAGTGATGACAGTGATTATGTTAACGGAACTACTTTATTTGTTGATGGGGGAATGACGCTGTACCCGGGATTTGAAGATAATGGGTAGACCCCTCCTGAACTTCGTACGTTCCTTAACAGGAACCCCTCAAGGGGGAGGAAACGGAGGAGATTAACCAGGAGATCGAAGTAACTTCCATATAAATCAGCAAGAGGTTTAAAATTATTAAACTGCCAAATTCCAGTTCCCTCTTCTTGGGAGAGGGGTTGGGGTGAGGCCAAAATTATTTTGCAATGAACGCAGAACAAAAAAGACTATCAGATCCCAAATGGAAAAAATGGGGACCGTATTTAAGTGAACGGCAGTGGGGCACCGTGAGGGAAGATTACAGTGAGGGTGGAAGTGCCTGGGATTATTTTCCGCATGACCATGCCCGCAGCCGGGTGTACCGCTGGGGCGAAGATGGTATTGCAGGCATCAGCGATGATATGCAGCGAATTTGTTTTGGTATCACTTTATGGAACGGTAAAGACCCGATACTGAAAGAACGCATGTTTGGATTAACAGGTAACGAAGGCAATCACGGTGAAGATGTAAAGGAATTATATTATTACCTGGACAATACGCCTACGCATTCGTACATGAAACATTTGTATAAATATCCCCAGGCAGAATATCCATATGCAGATCTGCTGAATACCAACCGTAACCGCAATAAAAATGAGCAGGAATATGAATTACTGGATACAGGCATCTTTGCTGAAGATAAATATTTTGATGTATTTACAGAGTATGCAAAAAATGATACGGAAGATCTGTTGATACGGGTAACGGTTCATAACCGGGCGGAAGATGCAGCCGATATAACTTTGTTGCCAACATTATGGTTGCGCAACCTGTGGAGTTTTGGATTACTGGATATGAAGCCCGCAATTTCATTAAAAGAAAACAACAGTGACTTTGGGCTGGCCGAAATTGATCATGCAGATGCAGGAAAGTACCAACTGTATTTTGAAAAACCTATCCGCACATTATTTACTGAAAATGAAACCAATACTGAAAAACTTTACGGGCAAGCCAACAAAACTGCTTTTGTAAAAGACAGTTTTCATCATGCGGTTATTCATAATGACTATGCTATCCTGGATGGCAAAAAGGAAGGCACAAAGTTTGCGCCAATGTATCAGCAAAAAGTTCCTGCCCGGTCATCTGTAACTATTCGCCTGCGTTTAAGTAAAAACACTTTGGTAACAGTGCCATTTGGAAAAGCATTTGACGATCTGTTTACTTTACGAATTAAAGAAGCAAATGATTTTTATAATGAAATCACCGAAGCAAAAACAGCTGACTTACGCAATATCCAGCGCCAGGCATTTGCAGGAATGCTGTGGAGCAAACAATATTTTAATATTGATATTCCGCGCTGGTTGAATGGTGATCCCGGTAACCCGGCCCCACCCGAAAGCAGGAAAACAGGACGCAATCACGAATGGCATTCCTTAAATAATGAAGATATAATTTCGATGCCCGACAAATGGGAGTATCCCTGGTATGCTGCATGGGACCTGGCTTTTCATTGTGTACCCATAGGGATGATTGACCCGCAATTTGCAAAAGACCAGCTCATTTTATTTTTACGGGAATGGTATATGCATCCCAACGGGCAGTTACCTGCATACGAGTGGGCATTTGGCGATGTGAACCCGCCGGTGCATGCATGGAGCTGTATGCAGGTATATAAAAATGAAAAAAATAAAACCGGTAAAGGCGATATTGATTTTTTGAAAAAAGTTTTTCAAAAACTGCTC
>JAYTOF010000139.1:0-2790 GCA_043747955.1 Chitinophagaceae bacterium | reverse complement strand
CCGCACCGTATTGAATTTGTATTTGCTGGAGGGGTACGATCATGAAGAGATAGCTGAAATACTGCATGTGGCCGAATCAACAACCAGAACACAGTTCATGCGGGCAAAACAAAAAGTTTTACAAATTTTAAAAGAAGGATCATGAGTAACAAGCTGAAAAAATTTATTGGAGATCACCGCAAAGAATTTGATACAGAAACTCCATCAGAAAAAGTATGGGAAAATATTGAAGCCTTATTTTCTGAAAAACAAAAAAAGAAATTTACAGGTAAAGCACTTTATAAATGGAGTATGGCTGCTGCTGCTATGTTGATCATTGTAACAGGTATTTATTTCATTGTAAATAAAAAAACCGTTGAACCAGCGGTAATGGCCATTACCGAAACTGATATTAATAAACTGGCACCGGACTATGCCCCTGAGATGAACCAGTTTGTAAAACTGATTGATACAAAGCAGGAAGAATTGAAAGTACTTGCCAAAGAGCAGCCTGAACTTTATCAGCAGTTCACTATAGCCATTAACCAATTGGACAGTTCATATAATATCCTTAAAAACCAACTCAGCGCCACGCCCAACCGGGAGATGCTGCTGGAAGCCATGATTCAAAACCTGCAGCTGCAGCTGAATGTGTTGAATCAGCAATTAAACATTATTAATCAAATTAAAGAATCAAAAAAGTATAGCCATGAAAAAAATGATCAAAACATGTAGCATTGTTTTGTCCATATTATTGCTTGCACAGGTAAACCTGTTTGCACAGAATGATAATGACAACGATAATTATAATGACAACAAAAAAAAGTATGAGTTTGTAAAAACAAAGGCAGTTAATAAATCATACAATGTTTCATCTGCTGATAAACTGGATATTCAGAATTCGTTTGGATCCGTAAAAGTTATTACCTGGGACCGGAATGAAATAAAAGTTGATGTTGACATTGAGGTTTCGGCCAATACCGAAGCACTTACCCAAAAGATGATTGACAGGATATCGGTAAATGATGGACAGAACGGAAGGGAGATTTCATTCAGGACAGTAATAAAGGATGTTAAGAATGGATATAATTCTAAAGGAGAGAAAAGCACTATGCACATCAATTACAGTATTTCCATGCCGGCCAATAATCCGTTAACCGTTAAAAATGAATTTGGAGCCACCACCATACCCGATTACAGAGGTGAAGTGGAGCTGACCAGTAAATTTGGCTCACTAACAACCGGTAACCTGTCCAACATAAAAAACATTCAGGTAGAATTTGGGAAAGCTGACCTGGCAAATATATCGGGAGCCCCGGTAACGATTAAATTTTCAAGTGCGGTTATTTCTAAATTATCCGGCACTGTTAAGATGAACCTTGAATTCTGCAGTAGCGTAAGGCTGAACCTGGATAATAACTTAACCAATCTGGATCTTAAAACTTCTTATTCAACGGTTAATCTTAAACCCATAGGTGACCTTCCGGCTTCCTATAATATTTTTACCAGTTTTGGTTCGTTTAAAAATAATAGTGTAATTAAATTCAGCAGCGATGAAGATGGTGATAACCAGAAGGGGCCAAAGTTTGATTATGAATACTCGGGCAGATCCGGCAACGGGAACATCCCGGTTAAAGTAAAAAGCAGTTTTAGTAAGATCATCCTTGGAGAAGCATCTGAAGCAGATATGAAAGTTAAAGAGAAGTCAAAATCAAAATCCTGAACATCGTAGTAAAGTATAGCCATAAATAATAAAAGGTCTGTAATTTTTTACAGGCCTTTTATATTTTTATGATACCCCGCAGTATTTGGGTATTAATAATTTCGGAAAATCTTTTTGTAACAATCAGTCTATTTTCAGAGTGGTTTTTAAACCCATTTCATAACTTTAATCAGTATTTTCAAGTATAAAAATTTCTTCTACAGCTTTACTGAAAACCCCTGCTATTTTTAATGCCAATACGGTAGAAGGTACGTATTTGTTTGCTTCCATGGCATTAATGGTTTGCCTGCTGACTGATACTGCTTTTGCCAGATCTTCCTGGGTCAATCCTTTTATTGCCCTTTGTACTTTAATATTATTTTTCATCGGTAATGGTTTTAGAATTTTTGTACATCAGGTAATTAAATCGCACAATGAAGATGATCAGCACAGTAAACATGTTGTATATCATCACATCCAGAAATGGAGTGCCATAAACCAGTACAAAAGCAATGAGTAACAGGATATAGCTTACACAAACCGCCCAGAGTAATGACGAAAGCCGCAGTTCTGCAATAAACTCATCCTCATTCTTTTCTTTTGAAAAACTTACCAGCAATGCCCCAATGATAAATAATGAGCCAATTACGGTGTTTGTGATATTGGTGTTGATGAAACTGAAGTATTTGTAATTCCCGAAAGTTCCGTCAGCAGCAATTGCAAATACCCTGGCACTAAGCCAATCGGCACCAAATTGGTTATAAACTACTGTAAGGCCTAAAAGAGTGGCAGGAATTAGTATGAACCACCCCATTTTTTTGTACCTGTTCGGTAATAATAATTTCGTTGTCATGAGTTTAATGTTTTTACAAATGTAAAGTTTATATTACAAATAGACAAAATAATATTACAAAATGTAAGAATAATTTAACAAAATATAGATGAATTAATGTCTATACATTTGTAATCAATAATTTAAAAATGCCAAACTACTCCTTTTTAGCACTGGGTGACAGTTACACAATTGGTGAACAGGTGGCTTTTGCAGATAACTTTCCTAACCAAACTATTCAATTACTTCGAAGATCAGGATTTGCATTTTATGGAGC
>JAYTOF010000138.1:0-29194 GCA_043747955.1 Chitinophagaceae bacterium | reverse complement strand
CAGTAGCAAAAAAAGTGCAAGATACCCAAACTATCCGCCCCGGTTCGTGCTTCGCGAACCGGGGCGGAGTAAATTCCACCCCGACCAATCAGCCAAATATTAGGAGCTTTGCTGAAAATTACATTCTAATCAACAAATTTCATTGGTTGGTGCATTAATATTTCTCTTACCCTGAAAACAGATATACAGATCGAGAAAACCAGATCCTGAAGATCATCGGCCCTCCGCTGCAAGTCACTAAATTTTCTCAGGTCATTTGATGATGCTCTTCCTGCCGGATCGGGTACATTCATAATTCCATTAGCCCCGTCAAGATCAACAGGAGTAATACCACTAAACGGAATTCCGGGAGTACCTGATAAAAATCCTGCTAAAGTTGCCTGGGTGCCGTAAGGAACCGGATCGATCATCGTAAAACTGGTTTGTGTTTCGCCGCCGTGGCAACCACTGCAGGTATTTAAAGAAAAGACCTGCCGGGCATCATCGCTATTAATAAATGCCATGCCGGCACTGGTAAATCCATTCCAGTGAGTTGGCGCTTCACCCAAAGGCATACCAACTGGTCTTATTGGGGGTAATATAGGTCTGCCGTTATGTGCATGTCCGCCAAGAAAGGAAGTGCCACTGATTATTTTGGGTACTATATAGTTGTTAGCTAAAATGGCTGCTTCATTAGTATTAATATATGCGGCAAGCATTTGCACATCTGTATTATTTAATTTTACATTAAATTTTACGGCAGGTGTCTGTTTTACAGTAACCGATTTTAATAAATGAGTCATATTATCCAGGTTAAATTCCCTTAATTCCCATGGAGGGCTGTCAAAAGCAAATTCATCGGACCTTACCTGGTTGAGCGAACTCTGGTTTGGTTTTAAAGGACTGGTACCACATAAGGTGAACTGATCGGTGATGGCCTGTAACCTGATATTAAATTGTGGATCGGTAAATGCAATATCTTTCAGATCATACCATTGATGTGCATATGCCTTTATTTGGTTACAGCCTTCTTTTGGTACACCATATTCAAAAATAATGTTGAATTGCAAAGGCGTGCATCCATCATTTGTCATCAGGCAAAAAACCAGCCTGCCCTGTCCGGCATTTGAAGTCCCGTATCCTGAGTTCCCCCTTAGGTCAAGGCGGTTAACTATGGCAAGTAGTTTAACAGGTATTGCCCGCAGATCCAGTTTTCCATTTGGAACTCTTGGTAAGGGTAAGATCTGGCTTTTTGCACTCCAACTCTGTAATAATCTTTCCATGCCGGAACGCCGATTTACTATTTCGCCATTTATGGATTCATTGGTGGTCCATCTTCTAAAGAAGGTTTCTACAAAATCAGATAACTGTACATCAGTTACTCCAGCTCCTGGCGAAGTTTTTGCCAGTTCTTTCATTAATGTTTTAAAGGTCCATGGGCCGTCGATATTTCCAGTTTGGGTACAAAAATTATAGGTTCTTGTTGGGTCTTCCACCACATTCAGGTCGGTTATCATCAGGCTATGATCTTTTAATGATGCCGGTGCAGGTGGAAAAGGGAGATGCTTGATAGAGATCATATCAGCAGCATTTAATTTTTCCAGGTTAATCTCATGTTTTATTGTATCTGTAATGATAGAACGCCCTTTAAAAACAAAACGCTTACCGGCAAGGGGTTGCTTTTGTAGATCCGTTATTGTTTGTTTAAATTCTTTCACTTTGGTATTCAGCGTTACCGTGAATAAGCCATCGCCAGCTATTTCATCCCCTCTTTTGCCATCATCTCTCATCACTAGTTTAGATGTGTCATAATAAAATGCGAGGTATTTTTCTTTTAATTGCCCTTTCCGGAATTTAGCGATCACCAGTAAATTTTTATCATCACCTTTTATTTTTTTTACCATAACATCTTCTGCAACAGGTGGGGCCATTTCAAATTCGGGATTGACTTTTATGTCACTTGCCTCGTCTTTTTGCTCTGTTGTTTTGCAGGAAAAAAAAATTATAAGGAAGGGCAATATAAAAATGGACCTGCCTGCTGTTTTAGTAAGATTCATACAGTTTAAATTTAATCCGCAGGACAACTGCGGGGTTTGCTCAAAGTATTTCAACAAGATAAACAGCCAAACTGGATGCTGCAATACAACATTGTGGTAATAAAAAATAAGTTTGAAAATTCCCATTAGCAACAATAAAGGGTTTTCCGCCCGGTTTCGAACTCGAACCAAAACTATACAACTACGTAAAATGCTTTGAAAGCCGCTTATTATCGATAAGAATTTTATCATTAAGAGACCACTGTCATTCTTCTTACCCACTAACGCAAGTATTTGGCGTCCTGTAAGCTTGCGGGATTACCTCTCTAGTCCCTAAAATTCAAACGTAAAGTTTTTGGAATCACTTCCCGATTTACATCGGGACAGATGATGCCGTTTTAAACCTGCCTGCGCAGGCAGGTTTGCCGGTTCCCCGCCAATAACGGGGCAAGTGGTAACCGGGTTAACAAACGAAATAATTTTTTAATTTTCTTACACTTAATCAGAAAGTAAACATCATCAAAAACAAAACTACTGAAGATGAAATGGCTCACTATGTAATTGTTCTTCCTTAATTTTGAAATGGACAATTTTAAATTTGACAATTACCTACAAAACAAACTATTTATGCAATTTGAAAATATTTTAGTTCTATTTATATTAGCCTGTTTGGTTTTAATGGTTATCGGTTTCATCTCACCAAAAACAAGTTTATTTTGGTACAAACATGAACGAACCAGGAAGAAGTCTGTACAGATCTATGGCCTCTTTCTAATAACTTTCGTTATACTATTTGGACTCTGGATCACTGCTTAGTTTACAAAGTCCCCCACTGGCGCAAGTGTTTGGCGTCCCGCTAGCTTGCGGGATTCCCTTTCCCAATGATTAAATTAAATACGCAATGATAATGTGATCACTTCCCGATATACATCGGGACAGGTGATGCTGTTTTAAACCTGCCTGCCGGCAGACAGCCCTACCGGTTCCCCGCCAATAGCGGGGGTAAGTAGTAACCGGTTTCGAAAACGGACCGAAACTAAACAATATAAAATGGTTCGTGAGACACGAACCATAGTGAAGAATTCTGATCGCTATATTAGCTAATTAATTTTATACCCTTTTTCTTTACCTTATTACTAATTTTTTTACCTGGACAACATCAATAGCGGTTATGATAACAGTATAAATACCTTTAGGTAAGTGGCTTACATTAAGCTTAATAAACTGTAAGCCTGTGCTTATCTGGCTTGACTTTACAATTTGCCCCAAATGATTGCTTACCTGTAATCCCATTTCTTTTTCAGCTGCTTCTTTTAAAACAATAGTTACAATTGAATTAGCCGGGTTAGGATATAACAGAAATTCCTGGTTAGTGTTTTCTGATTTGGTAACTACCCTTATCTGGCTATGCTTGTAACTGGCATTTACATCTACTATTTTTAAGCGATAGAAGATTAAAGACTTTGTTGCGTTAACATCAGTAAACTGGTAATTACGAAGGGTACTACTGTTACCGGCTGACTGCACCCGGCCTATATTAATAAAGTTAGTGCCATCGTAACTCCGCTCAACATCAAACCAGGCGCTGTTTTGTTCCGATTGTGTACTCCAGCTTACCAATACATTTGCACCCTGGCGCCTGGCCATCATAGTAATACCATTTATTGCCAAAACAGTTTGGTTGGTTGTAAAAATTTGTGTAGCGCTGTAACCTGAAGGGCCGCCACTGCCAACTGCTTCGCAGGCATAATCATAAAAAGTGCCCGGAGTTAAACCTGTTATGATGATTGAAGGAACGTTTATTGAATTAATTGTCCAGCTGGTTGATCCTGTTATTTTATACCGTAAATGGTATAGCGTGGCACCAGTAACAGGAGTCCATGAAAATGTTGCGCTTGTATCAGTAATATTGGCAACATTTAAACTGACCGGTACTGCAGGTGGTGTAGTGCCGTTGTGATCAAGAAAATGAAAGACCGTCATACTGGTACCACTTAAAACAAACAGGCTGCTATCGCTGGCTAGTGTGCTGGCTAAACCCCATCCGCTATAAATATTTACCGAATCAATCCACTTTCTCAAACCTGTACTGTCATATTTTACAGTAATCATTCGAAGATATGATGATCCAAACTGTGTAAACATTGGGCCCCCTTTTCCGGTAACAAAAACATCTCCATTTGCTTTTGCTGAAAGAAAATAAGGTTGCTCATCATTACCTGACGTTTCATTATATCTTGTATTCCAGATCATGATTCCATTCAGATCTACCTGAAATGTTATCCAGTCAAAATACGATGCGGCGATGGAAGCATCTCCAATAACAGTCAATTTATTTGCAACATAAGTAAACCTTGTTGCAGATTCATATCCTCCATAATCAAAGTCTTTTTTCCATAGCTGTGTACCGGATGGATTAAATTTATAGATATTAATATCCATACCGCTTGATGCAGAAACCTGGTTAGTGAAGCTTGTAAGCAAATAAACATTGCCTGCATCATCAATCTCTATATCTCTTCCCCCACGGCCTTGTACAACGGCAGTCCATAATAAAGTGCCGGTAGTGTCCCATACTGCTACTACTGCAATGCTTGGGTTGCCAGACGAAGCGGTCAATACAATTTTATTACCTTTTAGCCGCATTGATCCAAAGTATTTAGGGGCATTTGCATCATTGTTTTGAGTGAACAATATGGAACCATCAGTATCGAGTTTGATTAAAGCAAAGCCAGGCAGTGCTCCAACACCTGTTGCACCAACATACAGGTATCCATTATTATCCAATTCGCATCTCAGGCTCATCCCTACAAGGTAATTAACAGGGCTAACAACTTTTTTCCATAACAGAGCGCCTGCGGGACTGTATTTTAAAACAATGATCGCAATGGGTGTACTTGTGCCTGCGTAACGATAACCAGCTACAAAAACATTATTGTAATTATCAGTAGTCACCCAAAGTGGCCTCTCATAGTTGCTTGCAATACCTGAAGCTGAAATAGCTTCCCACTGCAACACCCCAAACTTGTTGAACTTACGGGTAAACATATTATTACTAGTCCAATAGCCGGTTGCAATTACATTGTCCTGGTTATCCCGCGCAATCATGACACCTATTTTCTGATAACTGTCTGCAGGCCTTATCCAGTCGGTAGAATATTGGGCAAACATGTTTACTGAAAACAACAGATTAAATGCAGCAAATAATTTATACTTTTTCATAATGATAGATTTTTAATAACCTGAATTTTGATAAAGCGAAATAATTAATATTGACTTTATCTTTTTCATATATAAAAATAAATAAAATAAAATTTTACAAAAATTAAACATAGCTGAATGGGTAAAAATTTATGCTGTACCTGTAAAAATTGATCATAAATTGTTTCACAGCTTTGTTTTTGGGTACCTGACCGGAAAAAGACTTACAAGGCATTCATCAAAAGGACATTTTAAAAGTATCCGGCTTACTGGTTACTGCATAAATAATTGCTGACGCCAGGATAACCAGAATAATAATTGTTATAATGCTGAATTCTTTTTCCAGTACTTCTTCATCCTCATCTTCTTCCCCGGGTAATTTTCTTTTAAAGGTTACTGCTTTTTCATGATGCGGCAGCAGTTCTGCAATAACTAACATGATGAGCAGGCCCGTAGCAATGATGCTGAGCCAGGGCACATTTTTATACATAGGGCCCATCGGTGTTAACAATAATCCCATAGCCGCGGTAAACAGGAAAATAATGGCAAAAAAATACAGGATACCATGGAATGGACCCGGCCCCCTGCGTTTAAAAAAATAGGTTAGTACGACAGCAAAAATAATGCTGCAGATAAATGAAAATATGAAATGTATGATCATGGGAATTGTTTTTATAAAGATATTGCGGCAACCGGTAGGAACTTATGATACTAATCAGTTTAAAAGCTAATTTTTAACAGTTGTGCAGGTACTGATCAACAAAACAGTATTTGTAACTGGTTTTTCACGTTTCAACCTTACTGTATAAATGTTCATCCTCCGGATTCTGTCATCTGCCCGCAATTATATCATCGGAAGGAATGTTGTTAAATATAAAGCAGGCATCACATTCCTTTTAAACCGGCAATAGCTTCACTTTTATTTTGTAGCTTTAGTAAAAAAATTGTACATGCGAAAGTTCATTTCAGTATTTTTTTTAATGGTGTTTGCTGGTTCAGCAAATGCACAGGTCAGCAACCCGGTAAACTGGACCTTTAGTGCTGTAAAAATTGCCGATAAAATGTATGAGCTTCACCTGACTGCCGGCATTGAAAATAAATGGCACATGTATGCACAGGATGCCGGTGAAGGACCGGATCCTACTACCATCCACTTTAGAACAAACCCATTGATAGCTTTTGATGGTAGCGTAAAAGAAATAGGTAAACTGGAGAAATTGTATGAAAAGTATTTCAGATCGGTTTCAAAATATTATGAAAAAAAAGTTGACTTTGTTCAAAAAGTAAAAGTTAGATCAGCTATTGCAACGGTGGTTACAGGCACTGTTAGTTTTGTGGTTTGTAACGACCGGCAATGCCTGCCTCCAAAAGAGGTTCCTTTCTCCATTCACGTTGGTGGGAAATAAAACCACTTTTCATATTTTTCTCAGCATGTGTTTGTATATAATGCAAGCCTGTCTGTATGAGGTCAGATCTTCCATTTCATAATAAATAAGTGTACTGTTAGTTGTACATCTGTATGGGTTATCAGAAACCAATAAACTATTATGCACAGTTTCACCATTTAGCTTTACCTATTCAATAAAAAATTTATTAAAATGACTTTGCTCAGAAAGGCCGGCATTAGCGATATTGAATTACTTGCCACCATGGGAAAACAAACATTCATGGAATCTCATGGCCATTGTGCACCGGCAGATGATATTGATGCTTACTGCAAATGATAACATTAAGTTATGCCCTGGGCTGGGTTGAATTTTGTTACAATCACCTTATGGTACCGGCGCTTTTAAAGAAGGGCGCGGTGATGGTTTTCAGCATTATTCTATAATTTTCCCTGCGTAGGGAAAAGGTATTTTTATGGTGAGTAACAGTGATAATGCGGAAAGCATTTTTAAAAAGCTATTGGAAGTTGCTATCGGCGACCGTTTTACACCCTGGTATTGGGAGAATTATATTCCTTATGATCAGCAGAAAAATTAATGATCAGCCGAACTGCCTGTCTCAGTAAAACGAAATCAGCAAAAATAATTTCTTCACTGCAACTTCTCCCGGTCGGGGCTTTATGTAAACTAATTTAAAAACCAGTGCAATGTCCTCATCCGGCCAGTAACGCGGTGAGTGACGGTCATGCGAAAATATCAAATAAGAATATATGCCAAATATTTTGTTTTTTTGTTGATGGATATTTTACAATTTATCAATTTCACATCTCCGATTAATTCAGTTAAGCCATTAGATGGTTATGGCAGCACCAATTATAAAGTTTCACTGGCAAATGGCGAAGATTATTTAGTAAAAATTTATAAGGCTGAAGAAAGTAAACTGATCAAAGAGGAAGAACGGATCATTTCGTTTCTTAAAAAAAAAATAAGTATTAACCTACCTGTTACTGTACCATTCCCCATTGCTTCAGGTGTGCCTGCATCTGTATACATCAGGGTATCAAAATTTATTGAAGGCACAGCACTAACCAAAGAGCTGGCTACAGACGCTTTGATTGCTGATCTGGCGCTTACAGCAGCAGAACTGCTTACACAGTTACAGGAAATTGACAGCGATATTATAAAAGCGCATGAGCATGACTGGAATTTAAGAGATACGCTCCGCAATAAACCCAAAGCTGAGTTTATAACCAACCCCGCTGAAAAGAAAATAGTACAACATTATTTTTCTGTTTTTGAAAATGATGTTTTACCTGGGTTTGGTAAACTGCGTAAAAGCGTATTGCATGGCGATCTGAACGAAGCCAATATTATTGTTAACAATGCTGCCGTAAACGGGTTTATTGATTTTGGTGATATTTCCTATGCGCCGGCAATATGTGAGCTTGCCGTATTACTTACTTACATCATGATGATGTTTCCCGAAGACTGTTTTGATAAAGCAAAGATCATTATTGGAAATTTTCAGCAAAAATTCCCACTTACCAGGGAAGAACTGGAATTATTACCAATGCTGATAGCCACCAGGCTAACTGTATCGGTTTGCAAAAGTGCTGAGGCAAAAGCAAATAATGCCGGTACTGATTATATTTTAATAAGCGAAAAGCCCGCATGGAAATTATTGCAAAAATGGATTTCAATTAATCCAATTTTAATTATAAACCGGTTTAAGCAATATGCCGGCTTGCCTGTTGACATTGTGGATGATGAAAAGAAACTGGAAAGAAGAAAGAAAACCGCAGCACCCGGTTTAAGCCTGAGCTACCCCAAACCAATTCACATGTCGGCAGCCTTGTTTCAATATATGTATGATGCACAGGGCGGTACTTATTTAGATGCTTATAATAATATTCCGCATGTTGGGCATTCGCACCCTGCCATTGTTGAAGCTGCAGTAAAACAAATGCGGCTGTTAAACACCAATACTAGGTACCTCTATGATATTTATGTTGATTACACAGAAAACCTCTTATCACTTTTTCCGGATAACCTTGATAAAGCTATGTTGGTGAACAGTGGGAGTGAGGCCAGCGACCTTGCTTCCAGGATAGCAAGAACTGTTACCGGCAAACAGGGGATGGCGGTATTAGAGTGGAGTTATCATGGCAATACACAAAACGGCATCAACATCAGTTCTTATAAATTTGATAGAAAAGGAGGTACAGGTGCATCGGAAAATATATTAAGGTTGCCATTACCCAAAGCATATAACGGACGGTATGCAACTGCAGCAGATTATTTTTCAGAAGCAAAAAAATGTATTGAAGCATTTGAAAATAAGGGAACAGAACTGGCAGGGTTTATTGCAGAACCCATTTCAGGTTGTGGCGGACAGGTTCCACTAATGGATGGGTATTTGGCCCTCCTTGTTCCGTATTTAAAACAAAAAGGGATTATAGTGATCATCGATGAAGTGCAAACCGGTTTTGGCCGCTTGGGTAAATGGTATTGGGGTTTTGAAATGCATAATATTATACCTGATATGGTAGTGCTGGGCAAACCTATTGCCAACGGCCATCCCATGGGTGCTGTGGTTACATCAGCAGCAATAACTACAGCATTTAATAATGGTATGGAGTTCTTCAGTTCTTTTGGAGGCAACCCGGTATCCTGCCAAATTGGTAATGCGGTAATAAAAACCATACGGCAGGAAGGTTTACAACAAAACGCTTTTGAAACCGGTACTTACTGGATGCAGCAATTAAATAATCTTAAAAAACAGTTTCCTTTATTGGGCGATGTACGGGGAGCAGGTTTATTTGTTGGTGTAGAATGTATAGATGAGCAGGGTAAAGAAAATACGCTATTGGCCCAGCATATAAAAAATGAATTGAAGAATGACTATATACTGGCAAGTACCGACGGCCCTCTGGATAATACCCTCAAAATGAAACCGCCATTGTGTTTTACCAAACAAAATGCAGACAGGTTTATTGACAGTATGCACAAGATATTAAAAAATAGATAACCGGTAAAGAGGTTGAATTAAAAATACTCATGTTAAAACCTATAAGTTTTGCCAGGGAGCAAAGCAGCACTGCAGATTATAATTTGCAGTTTCCTGGTATAAAGACTTTATGCCTGATCTTAAGAGAAATCTGTCTGCAATTCAATTGGATCTTTCTAAATATGATTTCCAGTTAACTGGAGTTGTTAAAAATATGCTTTTAATTAACTGTTTTAATTTGCCCGGGCAACCCATTGTTTGTAAACTGCATTTTAATTAGTAGACAAATCAACCGGGATTATTTTTTCATGGATATAGCTAATCTGATTAATGAAGCGAAGCAGGGAAGCACAACTGCTCAAAAATGCCTGTTTGATCACTTGGCAGATAAAATGCTCTTGCTTTGCCGCAGGTATGTGAAGAACAGGGAAGATGCTGAAGAAGTATTGCTTGATGGTTTTTATAAGTTCTTTAAAAATCTACCTTCATTTTCATACCAGGGAGAACCTGCGCTGTATGCCTGGCTGAAAAGAATTATGATAAATGAATGCCTGATGTTACTGCGCAAAAAAAATGTATTTACCATTGTTACAGAATCAGCTGCAGCAGAAATTTATTTGGAAGAAGAAGCACTTAATAATTTATCGGCAGGCGAAATTTTTAACCTGATTGTTACATTACCTGTTGGCTACCGCACTGTTTTTAACTTATATGTGCTTGAAGGGATGGAACATAAAGAAATTGCAGCTTTGACGGGTATTTCGGAAGGTACTTCAAAGTCACAGCTAAGTAAGGCAAAGGCATTATTACAAAAAATGTTATCACAAAAAGGAATTGAATATGTTAAACGAAAAATACGATAAACCATTTCAGTGGAAAAATAACCTGGAAGGATTAGGCAGTTTGACCGGGGAAGCTTTGCCTGACAAAGAAGTAATGTGGGAAAAACTGCATAGCCGTTTACAGCAAAAGCCCCGTATAAATAAAGCTATTTGGTATTGGGCTGCTGCAGGCATGTTACCCTTATTCCTTATTCTATTATTGATTACAAACAGAACAACAGATGTTTTAGTTAAACCTTTACCAAACCCAAAACAACAAATAAACAATCCGGCTCCGGCACTACTGCTTTTACCTAATGAACCTGTTACTGTTTTAAAAGCAAGGCATATTGAAAAGACAAAGCTGGTAACCGGTATTCAAAAAAACAAAAAATGGATTAATCTAAAAGATACCCTTACAACAACAGATGCAGTTGTAACAGTTGTTATCCTTGATGAAACAAAACCTGCTTTGGGAGCTAACAGTATTTTACTTAGTGATTCAGCTTTTTCCACTGCAGCAACTATTCCCGGTAAGAAAAAATTACAGGTTGTGCATATCAATGAACTGGAAACTTTTCCGGTACAGTTTACAGAGCCGGTAAATTATGCACAAAATTTAGCAGGCATAAGACCCAAAAAATATAAAACCAACAATCAAATTATAGCTACTCAGCAAAATACATTTGGCTTTAAAATAAAACTCTCTTCTAAAAATTAAACAGACATGAAAAAGATCATCAGTTTACTGATGCTGGTAACAGGCATCACCGGATCGGCTATTGCTCAGGAAGAAACAAGGGTAACTAATGCAGACAGGATTTTTAATTTCCCGGCAGACTATTTGAAAAGAAGTTTTACCGTTGACCTTGGTAAAGGAAATAAAATGCAGATTTCGTTAAGTGATATAGAAGACCTGGCCCGTTTTGCAAATATTGATTCTTTACTGCGTATTTTTTTAAAAGATATTGCAGCTTTAAAAGACTCCCTATCTGATGAATTAGCATCTAAGCGTATAGACTACCTGACTGATGAATTGGGAAGAAAAAAAATACGTTTACAGATATTTAAGCCGGTGGGGTCAAATTTTTTACTGCAGCAGGGGGACCTGGCAGCTTTAAAGTTAGCACAGGATACCGTTAATTTCATTGGCTCTTATTCGGGTATAGTACGTTCAACATTATTAAAACCATATTCCGAATTGCATTATTATCAGCTTAGTTTTTTTGTAAATAAACTGGCCGAATTAAATAATTATACCGATACAGGCTTAAATGAAAAAATAAGTACCATTCATAAAAATGAAAAGAAAAGGTGGATAAATGATGGAAACGGGCACTGGCATATTAAGAACGGGGATAAAAGTATTTATTCAGATCATCAGCCTGCAGGATATGTTTCAGGAACGGGAGATTATCTTACATCAAGGGTTTCCGTTAATTTACAGAACTATAAGAATTACTTTGTACCCTCATTCAGTGCAGGTGCCGCATTGATCTTTAACAATGGAAGAATTAAACGGGATTTTGGCGTGCTCTGGGAACCCCATTTTTTCTTTGCCAGAAATGCACAAGGTAACCTGCAGACTTACCGCAACGATTTTCTCACATTTACTTTCGGGCAGTCGTATGTAAGAAAAAACAATCCTGTTAAAGCTTTTTCTTTTTTAAACGAGTTCTCATTTGGATATCTTATAAGAAGAAGCGGTAATTATTTTGAAAAAAATACCATGCGGATCGGAATAGGACAGGTATCATTATTTAATGAAAAGATAAAGATCGAACCGGTTCTTTATTTTAATAATTTCTTCAAAGCCGTAACGCCGGGGTTAAAATTGATGGTTAATTTTTAAAGAAGCTGAACAGCCTGTCTATCCAAATGGTTCGCTGATGTATTTACTGGTGGGTGAAAACCATTTGGGCCCATTGGCAGTCATGTAAGCACAATCTTCGAGGCGCACACCAAATTCGCCTGGGATAGAAATCGTGGGCTCAATGCTGAAGCACATACCCGGCTCCAGTAAAAGTTTATTGCCCTTTACCATATTGCCCCATTCATGCCCATCCATACCAATGCCGTGCCCGGTGCGGTGTGGCAGGCCCGGTAATTTATAAGCGGGTCCAAATCCTGCATCCGTTAAAACCTTGCGGGAAGCTGCATCCACTGCTTCACAGGCAACTCCGTTTTTAGCGGCAGCAAAACCGGCGGCCTGCGATCGTTGTTCAAGGTTCCATATTTCAATTTGCCGTTTGGTAGGTTCGGCACCAAATACAACGGTACGGGTGATATCAGAATTATAACCCTCCACCTGGCAACCGCAATCCATCAATACGATATCTCCCTTCTTTAATTTTTGGGGTTTGGTGGTACCATGCGGATAAGCAGATGCTTCGCCAAAAAGCACCAGTGCAAAACCTGAATCATTACCCATTTGTTGTTGAGCTCCGGTTATGATCGCTGCCACATCATGTGGTGTCATGCCTTCTTTCAAACCTGCAATACCAAGTTTTATGGCGGCAACTGTGATATCACTTGACTTTTGCATCAATGCAATTTCAGCTGCTGATTTTATTATACGGCAGGGGATGGTGATGGGGTCGCCACTTACAAAATTTAAATGAGCCGCTTCTTTTCTCAGGCCTTCAAAAATAAAAAAACGGAGCCGTTCTTCCATGCCAATGTTACCTGATAGAATGCCAGCATCTTTAATTGCATTCGCCATCAGCTTGTAAGGGCTTTCATCTTCGTTCCAAGCATATACATCTTTACCAATTTTTATCAGTTCCCTGAATCGGGCTTCTTCAAAGGCCGGGCAAATATATTTTATGTCACCTTTTGCAGGAATAACAGCCACCATAGTTCGTTCACTGGGCCACCAGCTGATGCCGGTAAAATATTCCAGCGACGTTCCTGAATCCAGTATCAGGGCTTCTATTTTTTGTTCGTTGAGCAGGCGTTGTGCTTTTGTTATCCGGGCTTCTCTTTCTTTTATTGTTACAGGCTCCACACCGGCCAACATGGATTGCAGGACGTCTGGCAAATCATTTTTTTCTTCCTGTTTATTGCCGGTATTGCAGGAACTCATCCCCGGGATCATTCCCGTAGCCGCGGCCATGGCCGAAATACTGATGAAGTCTCTTCTTTTTAGTGTCATATAAAATGGATTGATGGAATGTTGAATTAAGAATAATGAAAGTTAGGGTATTTATTTCCTTCTGCCGGGATTCTTCCTTAATTTTTCAAGGAGGATGCAGAGACATGGGTAAGAAATAATAGTTATCAAATTGTTATAATCATTTTCAGGTTGAACCTTTTTCTACATTTAATGTTAGTGAGCTAAACTAAAAAATATAAATTATGAAATCAATCAAAAGAATGGCACTGTTTGTTGCAGCCGGTATTTTTACCATGAATGCATTTGCACAAACATCCGACATCGTAGATGTAGCCGTTGGTTCAAAAGATCACACTACTTTAGTTGCTGCAGTTAAAGCGGCAGATCTGGTGGGTACTTTAAAAAGTGCCGGCCCCTTCACCGTATTTGCCCCAACTAATGCTGCATTTGGAAAACTTCCTGCAGGTACAGTTGAAACTTTGTTAAAAGCAGAAAACAAAGCCCAGTTAACAGGAGTACTTACTTATCATGTAGTGTCTGGTACTATTAATGCAAAAGATGTACTGGCCGCTATTAAAAAAGGAAAAGGTAAAGCCGTACTTACAACAGTAGCAGGTGGTAAATTAACTGCGGCTGTAGAAGATGGTAAAGTTGTTTTAACCGACGAAAATGGTGGTAAATCAACAGTTATTGCCACTGATTTAGCAGCCAGTAATGGTATTATACACGTTATTGACAGTGTTTTATTACCTAAGTAAATAAATAGGTAGCCGAATTTAATAACAGCTGATCCTTTAATTAAATGGTCAGCTGTTTTACTTTTTAAACTAAAGTTCTCGGATAAAGTTAATAAATACCTGAAAGATCTTTTGCCCCATTCTTAAGAAACTATCTCTCAGTGCGGTGCCATAAATAGTGTACCCACATTCTAATCTCTTCCCGGATAAATAAACCCAGTAGATGTAATTTTTATTTTTTTTAGGAAAAGCAAAAAAAATGTTTCATATCAATGCGATATTTGAATAAAAAAAATAAACAAATTCTTTTTTTATTAGTCGCAATGAACATTTTTTCAACATTACTTTTAAAACCAAACAAAAGTTCCCGTTATATGTTTACATATAAAAACTAAAATACCCAAATATGAAATATTCGATATTGCTTATGCTGAAAGCTACCCCAAAATGGTGGGTAATGAATAAAGAATACCGGTTTAATACGTTCCGGCAATTTTTATTTCCATTATTAGTGTCTTATTCCGATAATGTACAGTTCAAAGTATTTAATGCAGAGGCCTTCCATGCGCAGGTGTCTGATTTTTTTGTTGTAGAGACTACCGATCTGGAACAATACCACCATTTTTTAAAAGAATTAAAGGCCTCCAAATTATTCACCAGTGAATACTTTGAGTTGAATGATATCGTAATGGGCGCTGAAAATGGTTTCAGGGAATTCAATCAGCAGACCATGCAGAAAAAGGGCTTAATTATGAATTAAGTTTTATCTCCTGGATATACTTCCGGTGATATGCAGCACTGTATATCCAAACAACTTATTGTTGTAGATATAAAGCAGATTCAAAAGAAAGCACATTTCAATTAAACAGTTTATTTCTTCATCCAGGTTTCAACAATAAATTTGCCGATTTCCTTACCCATCTGCAGCCCTGTTTCATTATCTGTTTTAAAATGAATACCTGCATAGAACCTGGAGTCGGCACAATCCTGTGCCAGTTGTTGAAAATATTTTGCATCTGCAGGAAAATAATAAGCCATTACCGTACTGGTTGTACCGGCACCCAGGGCATGGCCCGATGGATAACCGGGGAAAGGAGGTGTTGCTATCAGCGGTTTATAGGTACTGTCTAATTGTGATGGCCTGATCCCCCAATACGTGTATTTGGCATCAAAGATGGCTATGGCAGCATCATGATAAGCAATGTGCAATACAGTGTATATACGGGCAACAGCCGGCGCATCATCCATCATACGGTATTCAAACATTTTTTGTGCAGCCTCATTTGACCAGAAATCAAATCCTCCATTGTTTGCCCAGTAAAAAGCCAGTGAACGGGATTTGAATGTTTGTTTAAATGAAATTAAATCTTTCATCTCTTTTTCAAAATCAGGTGCGGCTGCTGGCCTGAACTGGTCTGGTGAACGCAATACAATGGGAGTAAATGTAGCCAGCGTAATACCCATCGGGTAAGCACCGGTCCATTTTTTTGGATCTTTATTCATCTTACCATCCCAAACTTTTGCTGAGCCATCAAGCTTGGCTTTTTCTATAATTTGTTGGGCTACCTGTTCACCCAGTTTCCAACCTGCATCGGCATCACTCGGAAATTGAACTCCTGCATCAATACGCGATTGTGAAGCGGCATGGGCCAGTTGTAAAATGGAATCGGTTTTTTCCGGAAAAAAATAGGCAAGCATATAGGCAGCTGCAGCAGCTGTTACAGTATGTTCACAGGGATAGGAATACGTAAGCGGGGCAATGATGACCGGTTTAACCGAAGGATCTGACTCACCCGGGCGTTTCCTTTTATATTTTACTTTTTCTTTCCAGGCTAATATGGTGGCATCATAGATAGCCAGGTTTATCCATGCTGTTGGCATACGAAGCATTACTTCGGGTTTCTGGTCGATCAGCTTTGGCGCAATCTGGTTCCACCGGTATGCGGGGGCACCGGCATCCCAATATTTTATGGCTTCCATTTTTTTTGAATCATCATTTTTCATTTGCTGTTTGATCAATTTTATTTCGGACTTTGTTTGAGCAACAGTGGGAGGAGCAGCAATGGTTATTTGTTGTGGGTTATCCAGCAACCAGGTCTTCCAATTAACAGCATCATAATTTTGTGCCGTAGCAATTATTGCAGTAAGCATGATCACCATAGAAAGAAAAATCTTTTTCATAATCGAGATTTTGATTTAGTATGAATATTTTAAAACTCCGGTATTCTGGTGCAAGAGTATTTATTTAATCTAACCAAAAAAAAGGGGAGTCTACAAACAGCAGCTCATGGTAAACGGATAACTCAGCCTTGTCAATCGCCGGAAAACAAAGTATAAATAAAGAGCAGTTATATACTGATACAATCGTATTCTGATTTTTTAATTGACTGTATTACGGTATTGGTATACTGCAAGGTCAATTCTATAGACTATAAGTTGTAAGTGGAAAGTTTTGCCGAATTTTAACCAATAAATACCAGGTATGAAGCTAATAATTGATAAAGGGAAGGTGAAGTTTTATGTGAGGCTTACTATTACTTTTTTTATACTGAACATCATTGGCAGTTTAATTGTTAATCCCGAAAGCTTTCCTAAAAGAGTGGTGAATCATCTCTGGCTTATCATTTTTCTGCTTCCATTAAATTTTATACTTTTTGAGTATACCATTCCTTTCATCAAATTGAGCTGGAAAAGAATTCTTGCAGGGTTAGGGCTTATCTGGCTTCATATAATGCTCTATTCTTTCGGCCTGTATGGCTGGCGTAACCTGGGCATTCATTTGCATATTTATTTCGACTTAAATGCTTTCAAACCGGAATATAGCGGCGAAAGTTTCTTCATGGGATACAGTGTAGCCTCTATTTTATTTTTTGGTATTGTAAGGCATGGTTACAATTATATAACTTTAAAAAATGCTGCAAAGCAATTGCGTATTGAAAAGCAGGAAGCCGAATTGAACTATCTCAAGTCACAAACCAATCCGCATTTTTTATTCAATACCTTAAATAATATCTATTCACTGGCAAGGGATAAAAGCGACCTGGCTCCGGAATCTATTTTACGTCTTTCGAAAATATTGCGTTTTATGTTGTATGAAACGAATGTTGCTTATATTGCTATTGAACAGGAACTGAAAATAATTGATGACTATATTGCCCTGGAAATATTGCGTTACGATGATTCTTTACGGGTTAATTTTAATCATGACATTGAAGATTTGAAGCAGGCATTGCCGCCGCTGTTGCTGATACCCCTGGTGGAGAACGCTTTCAAACACGGTGTGTCTGAAACCAGGGATCAGCCTTTTGTAGATATTCATCTTTCGGTTAATAACCGGCATCTGGCGTTTGTTATAAAAAATTCCAGTGAAAGAAATCCTGAAAAAGGCAGTGTTAAAGAGAATATTGGTTTATCTAATCTCAGGCGGCAACTGGAATTGCTTTACAAGGATTTTAATCTTACAGTTCATCAGGGTGAAACGGTGTTTACAACCACTTTAAAAATTAACCTGGCAAGCCATGTCTAAAATAAAATGCATTATAGTTGAAGACGAACCATTAGCAGCCAAAGTATTGGTTGATTATATTTTGCAGGTGCCTTTCCTGCAATTGCAGGGCACATTTAAAGATGCTATCCTGGCAACGGAATACCTGAGGGATCAATCAACTGATCTTATTTTTTTAGATATCCACCTGCCCAAATTAAAAGGTATGGCGTTTTTAAAAACGCTTTCCCATCCGCCTGCGGTGATCATCACCACTGCTTATCATCAATATGCCGTAGAAGGGTTTAATTTAAATGTAACCGATTACCTGTTAAAGCCTTTTGAATTTGAACGTTTTTTGGTTGCTGTTAATAAGGTAAAAACGACAGTACCGGCTTATGCTGAAACTATGGCTGGTGCAAATGGTTATCAGCAACCGAAGGATGCCGGCAAAGATTTTATATTTCTGAATGCCGAAAGAAAGAAAGTAAAGATCCTGTTCTCAGAAATTGTGTATATCGAAAGCCAGCGGGAATACATCAGGATCGTTACAACAAAAAAAGAATACATTTCAAAAATGAGTACACATGAAATGGAGGAACTTTTACCTGCCAGTCTTTTCAAACGGATCCACCGGTCATTTATCATTGCAGTAAATAAAATAGAATCATACACAGCAGAAATGGTAGAGGTTAATGGAGTATCTGTTCCCATTGGCAGGGGTTACCGGGAAGTTATTGAAAACCTGTAGCTTTTAACATCAACACGAAACTGTAAACCGGACAGGCTGTTTTAAAAAAAACGAAAAGTGCTGTATCTGCACCGGCTTTCATAATTGTATAAGTGACAATAATAAATTTATAACTGATAATTTTATTAACATGGCAATATTAAAAACACAAAAAACTGAACTCCCTGTTGATGCTTTTTTAAAAAAAATTCCTGATTCACAAAAGCGAAAAGACGCTTTTACTATTCTTGAACTTATGGAAAAAGCCACTAAAGCCAAAGCTAAAATGTGGGGCCCGGCTATAATTGGTTTTGGTGACCGGCATTTGAAATATGAAAGTGGCAGGGAACTGGATTGGTTTGTGATGGGATTTTCTCCCCGCAAACAAAACCTGACCCTGTATATTCCCGGAACAGTGGAGAAGCAACAGGTACTGTTGAAAAAACTGGGGAAATATAAAACAGGAAAAGGTTGTTTGTATATTAATAGTCTGGAAGAAGTAGATATGAATGTTTTAAAAGAAATAATCAATAAAGGAGTTGTAAAATAATAAAAACACAATTAACAATGCGTGTTCACTGCCACCCGTATTGCTTTACCTCGCCGTTTTACTAAATAATAAACCGGAAAGTCACTTATAATAAAGCCGGTAAAGCACAATAATTTCATGAGTTACCACAATCCACTGTAAGCCAGACCATTTCAGTTTTTATTTTTAATAAGATAATCAATTTCATTGCTGCAGTTGATTTAAATCATCTGCACAAATTTTTACTATGATTAGTTTTATAGGCAGGTTTTGGAGTCAGGGTATTTTACAAATATTTAAGCTGACCGGGGAAGTTGAAATTTAACTGGCAGGAACAAAAACTATTTTAAATGAAAATTAGGATGAACCTTACGACCATCAAAATTATTCATACCATCATCTGGTTATTTTTTAATGTAGTATTGTTCTATATGGCTTACGCTGTAATTGTAAATGAGATCGACAAATTTGTCTGGATAGGGATTGCCCTGATCTTATTGGAAGGGATAGTGTTGTTTATTTTCAAAAAAATGTGTCCGCTTACAATAATTGCCAGGAAATATTCAGATTCAACTAAAGATAACTTTGATATTTATCTGCCCGTTTGGTTAGCAAAATACAATAAGCTGATATATACCACTTTTTTTATTCTCATTCTTTGTGGCCTATTTTACAGGATTTTAAACCGGTAAGTTAAAATAAAAAGCAGCAGGAAAGATCCATCTGTTTTAAAAGGTAGCAGCAGGTATTTGCAGTACCATCTTACATAAGGGAGGGGTTTTTATTTCATTCTGATTAAATAGATCCTCTTTCCCGAAATGCTGTTGTTTCATTATATAATTACCCGGCCTTTATATAAGACCAGCCCGCTTCCTGTTTCTTTACAATTTCTAAAATGGCTATGGGAACTATGATGGACTCCGGCATCACCCGACTGGTTTCAATATTTCTGTTTTTTAGCGAATTATTGCAAACCGCAAATACAACTCCTTTTTTATGCAGGTCTATTATGTATACTTTATAATAACCGGTATCTTTCAACAGGGCATAAACAGCGTTGCCATGAAATACCACTTCAATTTTTGTGTCGGGTGCTGCAATCAGTACATTGTTTATTTGCCTGTACAGGCTCCGTTGCTGAGCCGTATCACTGGATATTATTTCCCAGATAATTTTATGTTGGGCCTGTGCAGTTAATCCCAAAACCAGGAACAGGAGAATAGTGGATAATTGCCGGTGATATTTCATACTTATGTTTTGCCAAAGTTATGCAAACCTTAGGTTATAGCTGCAGCTCCGGCTTACTATGCAGTAATGAAATTGCAGCAAACTGTGTTCTCTTTATAAAAGATGAACAAGCTTAATGTTATCAATAGCTGTTATCAAATGTGGTACCTGTTCGGATTTGTCTGGAGTTACTATTACTTAATTAACCAATGCATTATTTCGCTGGCAGGTCTGATGCGGGCCCGGTGTGGTTGAACTATAATTAAACTTTTTATTATTTCAACATAAAAATTGTAAAGTTTTACTCCATCCTTTTTAGTACATCCGGGTCAATGCCTGGTATATTCATTTACGAAAACCTCTCGTTCAAGATCAATTAACAACTTTTATATATCCAAACCCCTGGGCCTGTTTAGTAACCAGTTCATATAATGCATCAGGAACCGTTGATACGCCGCTGAGCAATTGATCTTTTTTAATTTGATGAATTTTCATGGCCTGTTCGCAAACTGCAAAAATTACCTGTTTACCGGTTGCAAGTTTTATTACATCATCAGTTACTGTAGATCTGTTTTGCACTACCATGTCCAACGCCTTTCCGTAAAAGACAATTTCTATTTTAGCATCGGGGTGTGTTTCAATTATACCTTTTGACCACCTGATTACCCGTTGGTGTGTGGCTGTATCACTTGTAGTTATATCAAAGACAATATGATACGGGTTTGTTTGTGAAAATAGCTCACTTGCCGGAGCCATTAACAATATTGCAAAAAGGTATATCAGTCTCATATTTTATTATTTGATCTATAAATTACGAAAACTATTTCTAATGAAAAAAAATTTTGTACAGCAGCTTTTTTTTCATAACTTATCTTGTTTTTTTAACAAAATTATTTCATCAAATTATTTTTTATGAAATCCTGCGATCTTAACGAACCTACTAACCGCCGGGGGTTTTTAGGTTCTCTGGCTACGGGTGCCGCAGCTGTTGGAATAACAGCAATTGCACCAACATTGAATGCTTTTGGTAATGAACGGTCATCGCCTTTGAAAGCTTTTGAAGACCCGGAAGAAATGTTTAAAAAAATTACCGGTAAACACAGGATTGTGTTTGACTCCCCGCATCCCCACGAAATTTTTCCTTTTGCATGGCCACGTGTTTTTTTGTTGACCAATGAAGCTACCGGCACAAAAGATAAAGATTGCAGCGTGGTAGTGGTATTACGTCATGCTTCCATTGGTTATGCTATGGAAGACAGGCTTTGGGCAAAATATAAATTAGGGGAATTGTTTGAAGCCAATGACCCGGAAACAAAACAGCGTGCCACACGTAATCCTTTCTGGATGCCACGGGCTGGTGCATTTAAACTACCAGGTGTTGGCGAGATATTGATAGGCATTAATGAACTTCAGTCAAATGGTGTAATGTTTTGTGTTTGTGGAGCAGCCATCGGAGTTTACAGTGCAGTAACTGCTCAAATGATGAAGCTGGACGCAGCTGAAGTACATAAAGATTTTATGAGTGGATTGCTTCCGGGAATTCAGACGGTGCCATCAGGTGTTTGGGCTTTGGGCCGGGCCCAGGCAAAAGGATGCGGATATATTTTTGCCGGTTAAAGAATAAAATAAGCAAATTAAAGCAGGGAAATTATAATCCCTGCTTTAATTATACAATCTTTACTACTGAAATCTGGCAGAAGATATAAGGTCTGTCAACTCTCATGTCAGGTAATTTGACAGGTACTGCCAGGTTATAATTCCTACTTAACATTTTAACTGCATTTTGCAAATAGCTGTTACCTGGGTTACGGTATTCATTATTTACCTGTAAAATTGCGCAGTTTTAGCCATTAAATAATTAAATTGCTGTAAACTAAAATCATGTCAAACAATCTGAGCGAATTATCAGGCAGAAAAGGATTGAAGACCAATCTTTTTGAAGCACTGGGTATTGCTGCAGATGAAACAGGAACACCATCAAAAGACAAAATGGAAAAGCTGGCAGCTGAATTTTTGATGGGCACAGCCAATATTTTTGGTGCCGCCAGTTTTTACGAATTTTTAAAAGAAGATAACAAAGGCAAAAAAGTTTTTATCTGCAATGGCAGTGCCTGTATGACAGCCGGAACACAGGATGATCTAAAGGAAAACCTCAGGCATCATTTTAAGGAAGATGAAATTGGTGAAATGTGTTGCCTGGGCAGGTGCCATGAGAACAGTGCTTTTAATTACAACGGAAAAAATTATTCCGGTACGGCTACAGATGAAATTGAAAAAATAAAAAGTCAAAAATCAAAACCTGTTGATACATACAATGTAAGTTCATACGGTACCCCTTTACTCACTATTCCATTTAACAACATAACCGAATATTACAAAACACTTGTACTGGCTTTATCAGTATCGCCTGAAACATTATTGGACGAACTGAAAGACTCCGGCTTGAGAGGCAGGGGTGGTGCAGGTTTCCCTATCGCATTCAAACTGGAATCCTGCAAAAACACTTCGGGTAATCAAAAATTTATTGTGTGCAATGCTGATGAAGGCGACCCGGGTGCCTACAGCGACCGTTACCTGATGGAGCTGCAGCCTCATTCCGTTTTATTGGGAATGATGATCGCCGGTTATATCGCGGGTGCGGATACAGGTGTGTTGTACATCCGTGCAGAATACCCCGAGTCGCAGGAAATAATGCAAAAAGCAATCAATGATCTGCTTCAGGAAAATTTATTGGGCGAAAATATTTTAGGCACCGGTTTCCATTTTAATTTTAAATTGATAAAGGCAATGGGTGCTTATATATGTGGTGAAGAAACGGCATTGCTTTCATCTATTGAAGGACAACGGCCCGAAGTGCGGGTGCGGCCACCATATCCAACACAACAAGGACTGTTCAATAAGCCAACCGTGGTAAATAATGTGGAGACATTGGCCTGTATTCCTTACATTATTAAAAATGGGGGAAAGCAATATGCATCCATAGGAACAGGAAGATCTACCGGCACAAAACTGGTTTCGCTTGATGGATTTTTTAATAAGCCCGGTATGTATGAAGTGGATATGGGTACAGCACTTGAAATTGTGATCAATAAGCTGGGCGGCGGTTTCCGCGAAAATGTAAAAGCCATGCATATTGGCGGGCCACTTGGCGGATTGGTGCCGGTTGAAAAGATAAAAGACCTTACCGTTGCTTTTGAATCCTTTGCTGAAAACGGATTTTTACTGGGACATGCTTCTGTTGTTTGTTTGCCGGAAAAATTTCCTGTCATAAAATACCTCGAACATTTATTTGAATTCACCGCACATGAAAGTTGCGGAAAATGCTTTCCCTGCCGTATCGGTTCTACCAGGGGATATGAAATGCTTAAGAAAGCACAGGAAACTGATTATAAAATTGACAGGAATTTATTAGACGACCTGGTTGAAACATTAGAGATAGGTTCGCTTTGTGCTTTAGGTGGCGGCCTGCCTTTACCCATTAAAAATGCATTGCAGTATTTTGAAGAAGAATTGAAACCATATTTTAAATGAAAGATTTTTTAACCACAATGAACACGAAGGTTTGCACAAAAGACACAAATAGGACTTCTCTGTGTGCTTTGTGTGTTTTCTCTTTGTGTTGTTTGTAGTAAAACAGGATAAAGCACACAGTGCTTTTATCATTTAAACAATCCTTATTATGGGTATCATTCACAGAAGAGAAGATAAACATCAGCAGTCGGCAAAGGGTGCTACGGTTACCTATGGTTCAACCAATGCCCGCCCGGATGACCCGGTTGGACGGGGTAAACCCAAAGCCGGTATTGCCTACATTGACAACAAACCTTACAGCATAAATGAGGGAGAAACAATTCTCTCTTTCATCAGAAGAAATTTTGGCAATGATCATGTACCCACTTTATGCGATGCGCCAAACCTGGATCCCTTTGGCTCCTGCAGGGTTTGCAGTGTAGATGTGGCACTTGCCGAAAACGGAAAAGCAAAGGCACTGGCATCCTGCCATACTCCGGTAATGGCTGATTCATACATCTATCCAAATTCGCAACGCATAGAGAAACTCAGGAAAAATATTATAGAACTGGTACTCACCGATCACCCGCTGGATTGCCTTACCTGCGAAGTGAATAATAATTGTGAACTTCAAACTGTTGCTGCCCGTGTTGGTATACGTGATGTGCGTTATCCCGAAGGGAAGAATCACCTGGACAAGAAAAAAGATCTGAGTCATCCGTATATGACCTCCGATTTTTCAAAGTGCATTAATTGTTACCGTTGTGTACGTGCCTGTGATGAAGTGCAGGGAGAATTTGTTTTGAGCATGGCCGGAAGAGGCTTCGACAGCCACATCATCAAAAGCATGGAAGTTGATTTTGAAAATTCAGATTGTGTAAGCTGTGGTGCCTGTGCACAGGCTTGTCCCACATCTGCCATTTCAGATGTGTTTGAATCAAAATCTGTTGCGGTTGATAAAAAAGTAAGAACGGTTTGTACTTATTGCGGCGTAGGTTGCAACCTGGATGTTGCTGTTAATGCCGGTATCATAAAATCCATTCAGGCGCCTTATGATGCGGAGGCAAATGCCGGTCACACTTGTTTAAAAGGCCGCTATGCTTTTTCATTTTACAATCATCCTGAACGTTTGCGTACACCGCTTATTAAAAAAAATGGTGAATTTGTAAAAGCCAGCTGGGAAGAAGCCTATGATTTTATTGCCAATAAACTTACTGAAATAAAAAATGAGTACGGCCCTGACTCTATTGCCGGTATATCTTCTGCAAGATGTACCAATGAAGAGAATTATATCATGCAGAAATTCATCCGTGCAGTGATCGGTACCAATAATATTGATAGTTGTGCACGGGTTTGCCATTCTCCAACAGCTATCGGCATGCAGCGAACATTCGGAACGGGAGCTGCTACCAATTCTGTGATTGATATGCAATACACCGATTGCATGCTGGTGATTGGCGCTAATCCTACGGATGCCCACCCGGTAACCGGCGCCAGGATGAAACAGCAGGCGATGAAGGGAAAGACATTGATCGTAATTGATCCAAGAAAAATTGAACTGGCAAAATATGCAAACTATCATTTACAGTTGCGCCCCGGCACCAATGTGGCTTTACTGAATATAATGTTGTATTATATTATTAAAGAAAATGCAGAAGATAAAAATTTCATTGATTCCCGTACAGAAGGATATGATGAATTCAAACAAAGTATTTTACAACTGAATATTGAAGAGCTTGAAAAAATTACCGGTGTTGACCGAAACCTTGTTCGTGAAGCAGCGATAGCTTATGCAACTGCACCAAATGCCATGTCATTTCATGGATTGGGTGTTACCGAACATTCTTATGGAACTTATACAGTGATGTTGATTGCTGATCTGGCGATGATAACAGGAAATATTGGAAGAAGGGGCGTTGGCGTAAATCCCCTGCGTGGACAAAACAATGTGCAGGGTGCTGCCGATATGGGTTGCCAACCTTACCAGGGCGCCGGTTACCTTGATGTGACCAATCCTGAGATTCATAAAATGTACGAGGAGTTCTATCATGCAAAGTTGCCTTTGCATGTGGGCTATAAAATTCCGCAGATGTATGATGCGGCGCTGAATGATAAATTAAAAGCCATCTGGGTAGTGGGCGAAGACATGGCGCAGACAGATCCTAACACCCATCACGTGGTGAAGGCTTTAAATAAGCTGGAGTTATTTGTAGTGCAGGAATTATTCATGACAGAAACAGCCAAACTGGCAACGGTAATTTTACCAGGCGCTTCTTTCCTGGAAAAAAGCGGAACATTTACCAATGGCGAAAGAAGGATTCAAAGAGTGAATAAAGTGGTGGAACCCATTGAAGGAACCAAATGCGACGGACAGATCATTGTTGACATGATGAACCGAATGGGTTATGCCCAGGCAGATTATGATGCGGATACCATGCTGGAAGAAATATCAAAAATAGTTCCCTTCTTCGCAGGTGTTAAGTGGAATGAGCTTGGAACTAACGGCAAACAATGGCCGGTACTGAAAGACGGAACCGGTACCGAAATATTACACACTAAAAACTTTACAAGAGGGAAAGGTAAATTCATGTTCAATCCATTCAAAGAGTCAGAAGAAATATTGCAACACGGAAAAGAATATCCTTATATCATTACCACCAACCGGGAACTGGAACATTATAACTGCGGTGCCATGACCAGGCGAACCAGGAATGTACAGATACTTACTGAAGACATTTTATTGATCTGTAAAGAAGATGCCGATAAACATAAGATCATTGATGGAGATCTGGTTTGCGTGGAATCGGCAAGGGGAAAGGTAGACATTAAAGCAAAGATCACCGATGAAGTAAAACCAGGTATACTCAGCAGCACCTTTCATTTCCCTGAAAATATGCTGAACAATATCACCTCCGGCATCAGTGACTCCGAAACCATGTGCCCTGAATACAAAGTGGTTGCTGTAAACATCAGGAAAAGTAAAGGGAAGTATAAAAATGCCTTGGTTTGATCAGCGAATTATCAAAACAGTTCCCCTCAAAAGTATTGCTGTGTTTAGATCTGTTCCTTTAATTACATACGTATAGGCACCGGTCTGTGCTCTATTTCCTTTATAATTCCCATCCCATCCTTTTCTGATATCTGCGGTCTTAAAAATTTCTTTCCCGTATCTGTCATAAACTAAAAATGCACTTAAAGTAAATGATGTACCCGGCGGGATCCGGAAGATATCATTTATACCATCCCCGTTTGGTGTAAAACTGTTTGGGATATGAATATCATTAAATACTGTAACTGTTAATTCTTTATTGGAAACGCAGTTACCGGCTGAAACTACCCTTAAATTATATGTCGTTGTTATTGCCGGAGCGGCTACCGGATCTAATAGTAACGGATCATTCAGTCCGGCCGGGGGTGACCACATCTGACTGACAATGGGTACAGAAACAGTGGCATTCAATTGAACTGCAGCGCCTGCCGGTATTGTTGGATTTGCCGGGTTAAAAGTAATTACAGGAAATGGATTAACGATCATGGTAATGCTATTGGATGTTGCCGGGGAATTAGTAACACAGGATAAACCTGATGACATGATAACGTTCACTCTATCACCGTTTGTCAATGTATTTGATGTATAAGTTGATGTATTTGTTCCCACAGGTAAACCATTAACCTGCCATTGGTAAGCAGGTATAGCCCCTCCATTAAAAGCTGTTCCTGTAAAAATTACGTTTTCACCCTGGCAGATGATATCTGCCGTTGAACTTATAACTACTGAAGCCGGTATCTGTACCGGGTTAAAAATAAAACCGGGAACTGATGCTGTGCCACCGGGACTTATTATTTCAATATTTCCTGTTGCCCCCGTACCGACAGCAGCCGTAATCATTTTTGATGACAGGATAGTAAAAGAAGCAGCTGCAATGCCGCCAAAATTTACAGCTGTTGTTACATTCAGGTTTGTACCATTTATGGTAACTACCTGGCCGGTACAGCCGGAAGCCGGTGTAAAAGATGTAATTGTAGGAATGCAGAAATCATTATACTGTGCAGTGGCATCTTTATACCAATCAACATATCCTGCTGCCAGAGCAGCATCATCAACCTGTATGCAGGTAAGGTTGCTGTTATTATCAGCCCGCATGAAAATAAGTACAGGGTTAAAACCATTTTTAATATTCAATGAGGTAAGTTGATTATTAAAACACAATAAGTATTTTAATACAATATTTTTTGTCACATCAAGGCTTGTCAGTTGATTAAATTCACATCCTAAATTTATCAATGCCGTATTGTTTGAAACATCCAAAGCTGTAACCCGGTTATTTAAACAATCTAAAAGCAGCAAAGCTGTATTTTTCGACACATCCAGATCTGAAAGCATGTTATTTGCACATACAAAATTTTCAAGTAAAGTATTTTTTGAAATATCAAGGCTTGTTATCATGTTGTTACCGCAGCCAAAATTTATCAATGCCGTATTTTGAGATATATTTATTCCAGTTAACAGGTTATTGGAAACGATAAGCGTTATTAATGCTGTGTTTTGCCTGACATCTAAAGTGGTGAGTTGGTTACGGTCACATTCAAATATTCGTAAGGCTGTATTATTCGTAACATTAAGGTTTGTAATTTTATTATTATTACAAAACAGGTCTGTCAGCGAAATAAAATCCTGTATACCTGTAAGACTGTTAATATCGTTTCCATTTACATTTAATGTTTTTATACTGCTGATATTTATGGTAAGAACCGAGCCATTAACTGGGGCAATATCCAGGTTCAGATTTATCAGTGCCTGTTCAAACCTGGGATCAGGTATTAAGGTAATTTGAGCTTTCACGTCAACCTCCAGGCAGGTTAACCATAAAGAAAAAATCAAAACCAGTGAAACTGAAGGTTTCATAAAGAAAATAATTGAAAAATATCTCAATAAATCTATTCCTGTTTACTGTTTAAAATTACTTAATTTTTTTCCTTTTATTATGCCGTTACAATACTTTAAAAAACTGTTCAATGAATAATTGATAAAGTTTTCAATGATTAAACAAAAGCGGCACGGGCAATATTCAATACTGTATAGTTACGTTGTTTTGCAGCAAAGCGTTCAGCTTATCTGCAATATTTTTTCCGGTTGACTGTAGTACCAGGGTTTACTGATCTAAAATGCCTTAGCCTGCCTGTTTAAAAGGTTTGATCCGGTTTATCCTTTCATAACCTGTTTTTTATTAAATTCATATAAAATTATGTCAATGTATACCCATAAAATAACTGTACTACTGGCAGCCATATTATTTGTATGTTACAGCAGCCGGGCACAAAATAATTCCAATATTGATGTAATACATTACCGCTTTGAGATAACTATAACTGATCATTCAGATACAATAAATGGAACCGCATCGATTACATGTAAGGTCATTAAAGACGCCG